>JBPCLK010000117.1:0-26130 GCA_051003355.1 Chthoniobacterales bacterium
CTTGAGAAACAAACCGATGAGATTCACGGCTGACTCAGCGCATCCTTTGGAGCACTGGATTGAAAATCGTCTATCTTGCCAACCGAGACGAGGAGGACTCAACGCCTGCTGGGTCGAGTCATGTCGGGTAGGGTAGTTTCAAGCGTCTGGGCCAGACAAGTCTTGCTCCATGCGGCGTTTTTCTTGTTTCAGCTCTGCAGGCAATGCTTTGTCAGATCCGGTGAGAGCGCCCGCCTTTCCAAGCCTCTGAACAATCTCAATTGCTTTATCCATACTCTCTATGGCCTTCACCTTCTCGCCTTTTCCGACGTGCGCTTTCGCAGACATCTCATAGGCCCTCGCCAGATCGTATTGATTGATGCTTGACTCTCGATCCACTTCGAGCAAGCGCAGTAAGAGTTCCCTGGTCCGTCTCAATCCAGCGAGGGCATGATCGAATTGCCGCAGCTCGATCAGCGACTCTGACTTCGCAACTAGGTAGATCGCGAGGTAACGTTTGTATTCGCCGTTCTCAGGCAGCTTCGTGATCAGTTCCGAGATCGTCGCAATCGCCTTATCGGCTTCTCCGATTGCACCCGGGTAGTTCTTAGCCAGAGCAAACGCTCTCGCCACGTCCCAGTGCGAAACGGACAGGTCATATCTAACCGCCGCATTCCCGGGCTCTTTTTTGAGAGCGACGCGTGGAAACTCGGTTGTCTTAAGGCAAGCTGGGACAGCTCCCGCTCCATCTCCCTTATTGATAAAAAATTGGCAGATCTGTTTCTCCGACTGCCAGACGTCTCTCTGGAGGCGGAAATCCTGCGGAAACTGCCGGGCCAAATTTCGGCTGATCACTTCGGACTGCTGGAAATGACCCAAGGCTTCATCATATTTTTCAAGGGCGGTTTTCGCTTTACCGAGGTATCTCAGATCAAGCGCGAGAGTCTTGCTCAAGTTCCTACTCTCGGGAAACTTTTTCCGCATCTTTTGGATGATACCGAGGGCTTCGTTGAAATAAACCAGCGCCTCGGTCGCTTGATAATTGTATTGGGGAATGGCGCCTGCGTCGATCAGCATGGTCGCCAGGCCATTATTTGCTTCCACCGAGTCGGGCATCGCCGCGACCAGCTCTCGGCGCAGCTTGATGCCTTTCTCGTAGGTTGCTTCCGCTTCCTTAGTGCGTTCGGCATACCATAAGGACTTCGCAGTGCTGGAATAATTGTTCGCCAGCTTTTCCTTTGCTTTCAGATCCTCAGGATTGGCGAGAGACACCGCTTCGCGCAGTTGCTGCGCCTTAAGGTAGGTCTCCAGGCCAGTCTTATAGTTACCCAGACTCTGGTCGTGTCTCCCCCCTTGCACGTCGCCGACTTTTTCGTAGGCCGTGGCTAATTCGCTCTGGAGCTCCAAATCGCCGGTCGCTTCCCTGGATAAGCTGTCGAGATATTGCAAGACATTGAGCAGGACGGCCTGCTGCGCTTCCAGCGATCCGGCGAGATTTGCGATCTTCGGGTAAACCTCGAACAGATTGGAATTGGCCAGTTTGCGCACCTCATTAAATCGGCGTTCGGCCTTGGCTCTTTGCGCGTCCGCGACTCCCGCCTCCCAGAGCGTCGCGCCGACTCCACCGAGGACGGCGAGCAGCACAAGCAGCGCGGCCGTCACGCCGATTTTATTTCGCCGGACGAACTTTGCTGCCCGATACTGGAAAGAGTCTTGGTGGGCGCTGACCGGCAGGCCGTTGAGTTGGCGGCGGATATCTTCTGAGAAACTCTCGACAGTCGCGTAGCGGCGCTCGGGTTCCTTGCGCAGCGCCATCAGGACAATGTTATCGAGATCGCGCTGAAGAAATTTCGAAATCCGAAGATCGAACTCCGAATTCTTCCCCTCGGCGATCGCCCGGCTCGGTCGTATCGGTTCCTGTTCGGCAATCGCGCGCGAGATCTCTTCCACGCTGCGGCTCGTAAGGCGATATGGCTTTTGGCCGGTGAGGAGCTCATAGAGAAGCACGCCTAACGAGTACACGTCGCTGCTCGTGGTAATCTTATCGCCTTTGATCTGCTCCGGGCTGGCGTACTCCGGCGTCATCACCCGCAAGGCTGAAATCGCCTGGGTGAAGGCGGCTTCCTCATCAGAAGTCAGCACCTTGGCGATGCCGAAGTCGAGCAGCTTGGGCGCGCCTTCTTCCGTCACGAGGATGTTCGATGGTTTCAAGTCGCGATGAATAACCAGGTTCTGGTGCGCATAGGAAACCGCCTCGCATACTTTGCAGAAAAGCTTTAGCCGCTCGTTCGTATCGAGTTGATGCCTCGCGCAGTACTGGGTCAGAGTCACCCCTTCGACAAACTCCATCACGAAGTAAGGCAGGCCCTCGCCGGTCGTGCCGCCGTCAATCAGCCGTGCGATATTCGGATGATCGAGCTGGGCCAGGATCTGCCGCTCGTGCCGGAATCGCTCCAGGATGTCTTCGGTATCGAGGCCTCGCCTAACGAGCTTAAGGGCCACTTCCTTCCGATACTCATCATCCGCCCGCTCCGCCAGATAGACCATACCAAGGCCGCCGCGCCCAAGCTCGCGCAGAATTCGATAGGCGCCGAACTGTTGCCCAAGATCGATCGGAGCATCGGGAAAAACATCGCCCGGAATCGCGGAGTCGATTTGCTCGGTAAAGCCGTCGGTTTGCGAGTCGGCCGCGATCAATGACTCTACCTCTTCGCGCAGTCGAGCATCATCTCCACACTCACTCTCGAGATAGACGCTCTGCTCTTTCTTCGGAAGATCGACCGCCGCCAGAAAAATTTCCTGAAGCCGATCGTATTCGTCGCTATTCCGCGCCATCGCCTTCCCCGGCAAACATGGCCTTCCGCAGCCAGGCCCGCGCCATGCGCCACTCGCGTTTCACGGTTCGTGGCGAGACATCGAGCACTTCCGCCGCTTCTTCGATCGTCATCCCACCGAAGAAACGCAGTTCGACGATCTGGCTTTGCTGCGGGCGCATTTGCGCTAACTCATTTAAGGCATCATCCAGTGCCAGGAGATCGACGCTGCGCCCGGGGGCGGGCATGAGTGACTCGTCCAGCTCCACCTTTTGCAATCCGCCGCCGCGTTTTTCCGCCCGATGCCGCCGCGCGTGTTCCACGAGGATGCGGCGCATCGCCTGGGCGGCAACCCGGAAAAAATGCGCCCGGTTTTGCCACGTCGTCCTGCTCTGGTCGACCAGACGAAGATAAGCTTCGTGGACCAAACCAGTGGCCTGCAAAGTGTGATCAGACCGTTCACGCTGAAGGTAACCGCGCGCGAGCAGACGCAATTCGTCATAGACCAGTGGCATCAGGCGTTCCGCCGCCACATGATTGCCGCGACTCCAATCAATCAGCAGCCGAGTGGCTTGGTCGCGCGGAAGAGTGGAGCTCATCGTCGTGTCACACGCTACGATCTGCGCAGGCGCTGAGACGCATTTTAAGCACTGGACGGAAATTTCAGCAAGCGATTTTCAGGTTCGAACAATTTTGGGGCCACCGAGCCGCAGCCGCGCAACAACCGGGCGGGCGACATCGACACGGTGACTCGTTAGTCTGGAGATCTCATTGCCGGGGAGTCGTCCCATCAGACTCTTGGCTTCCCTGGGAAGACTTTAATCGCGCGTGAGCGGGGCGCGCGGCCTCACGGAAACTCCCGAAATGCAACGCCCTGACATCGGTACGACGTTTCCGATGCTGGCCTGAGGGAGGAAAGGCCCGCGCGAACAAATTTCGGCTCCTCCTTCGTTGCGGCGGCGAGCCTCCTTCCGCCCAAATTGCGAAGGTCAGCCAAAACAAATCATATCCAGTCAACCAACCGGTAGAACTGCACGTATTACCTGTCCAGGTTTTGGGGTCAGGCCAATAGCTTACCATGCGGCTCGATCCTGCCCGCAGCGATGCGGTGTCGGTTAAACAGGCCGGCGTTCTTTTGGGTGAAGCAGGGAATTTCCAGTTACGCAAAAAATATTTGGCCCCTTTTCGCCGCGTTTTGCGCTCTTGGATGACATGCAAATGACAGCGATCACGGCAAACCGGAAGCCCAAACACTCTTTTCTCCTCGCGGCCTTTTGGAGTCTGTCGGTTCTCATCGTATCCACCCTCGGCGCGGCCGCTGCGACCTCTACGGTCAGCAATACCAACGACAGCGGCGCGGACAATTTATCGCCGACCGCCTGTGTTGGACAACCACCAAATCTTGTTTCGTGGTATAAAGGCGAGGGCAATACACTCGACTCGAAAGGCACAAACAACGGCACGATTCAGGGCGATGTCACCTATACGACGGGCAAAGTCGGACAAACGTTTACTCTCGGTGGCAACGGAGATTTAGCTGGCAACGGCGACCGCGTTATAGTCGGCAATCCGGCGAATTTACGATTGCAGAATTTTACGATTGAGGCATGGATAAAACGTTCCAGCAGCACAATTGTCACCAATTCGCCTTTCCCCGGATTCGACGACGGGGTATTTTTTGCCTACGGGCTAAATGGCTACGGCTTCTTTATTGAACAGGCAACCAATCGGCTGGGCTTAACGCTAATCGGGACTTCTTCGGTTACCTCGACTGCCACAATTAGCGACACCAATTTTCATCACGTCGCCGTGACCAAATCAGGCAATCAAGTTACGTTTTATGTTGACGGTGTCGCGGCCCCTCCGGTTACTTACAATGTAACCTTCACCTTTACGACTGATGCAGCAATCGGCGCACGCGGCGACGACAACGCGGAGAACGCATTCTTTGGCAGTATAGATGAGCTTTCGATTTACAATCGCGCCCTTTCGCTCGCGGAAATTCAAGGAATCTTCAACGCCGGTTCAGGCGGAAAATGTGATTCGTCGACATTGCAAAATATCTCTACCCGGTTGCAGGTACTGACCGGTGATCAAGTTCCGATCGGTGGCTTTATTGTCACTGGCACCGATCCCAAGATGGTTCTGCTCCGCGCCATCGGGCCTTCTCTCTCCGACTTTGGCATCACCAACGCACTGGCCGATCCAGTCCTCGAACTGCACGCGGCCGACGGCACCTTGATCACAACCAACGACAACTGGACGAGTCAAAGAGGAGCCATCGAAGACACTAAACTCCAACCGTCCAACGATCTGGAGTCAGCTATTGTAGCTACTCTGGAACCGGGTAGTTACACCGCCATCATGACCGGCAAGAATGGTGGCACTGGCATCGGGTTGGTCGAGGCCTATGACCTTGACCAGGGGGCCGCATCGGAAATGGCCAACATCAGCACCCGCGGGTTTGTCGAGACGGGAGATAACGTCATGATCGGCGGTTTCATCCTCGGGAGTAACAGTACGGTTCTGGTCCGCGCGATCGGCCCCAGCCTCACGAACTTCGGAGTGGCCGGCGCGCTGGCCAATCCGATGTTGGAGTTACGCGATGCCCAAGGCACCCTGGTCGAAAGCAACGATGATTGGACCTCGAGCGCGCAAATGATCGAGATCGAACAAACCATGCTCGCTCCCTCGAAAATGGTAGAGTCAGCGATCCTCGAAACGCTGCCGGCCGGCGCTTACACCGCGATCGTCTCCGGCAAAAGTGGCGGCACGGGAGTCGGTCTGGTGGAAGTCTATCGCCTACCCTAGTCGCGCTGTAACTGATGGCGGGAGTCTCCCTCCTCCTCAACTCTGCCCGCAAAATTCGAGGAGGAGGGCGAAGAATGGCCGGTTCGGTCCGTCGGCGGAGTGAACCGACGATCGTCTTCGTACGTGGTCTTTCCTCTGCGCGCCGCGTACTGCCCCCAGTGAATAAATCATCCGCGAAATCGGCGTGATCCGCGGTTTAAAAAAATAGCTGGCACCTTTTCGCCGCGCTTTGCGCCCTTGGTGACATGCAAATGATAGCGATTACGGCAAACCGGAAGCCCGAACATTCCTTTCTGCTCAGGGCCTTTTGGAGTCTTTTGGTTCTCATCTTATCCACCCTGGGCGCGGCGAGAGCGACAAAGAACCCAATCACAAACGCACTCCGTCAGGTCCTTCTAACGGCGATCGCCTTCTCGACCTGCTCCCTGGCGGCTGCGCCTCCAAAGGAGAATGGGGCGCCTGCGAACGTGGTCGAAGCCTATGGGAAAATCCCCCTCGGCTTCGAGGCGAATCGCGGCCAGGCGACGGGATTGGTGGACTTCCTGGCGCGCGGCCGCTTTTGCGACCATCAACGCTTTCCAGGAAACCTTCGGAGGCGTCCAGGATGCGTTTGTGACCAAGATCGTTAACTCAGGGCCGGGGCTGCTCAACATCTCCACCCGGTTGCAGGTGCTGACCGGTGATCAAGTTCCGCTCGGTGGCTTTATTGTCAGCGGCACCGATCCCAAGATGGTTCTGCTCCGCGCCATCGGACCTTCTCTTTCCGACTTTGGCATCACCAACGCCCTGGCCGATCCCATCCTCGAACTGCACGCGGCCGACGGCACTTTGATCACAACCAACGACAACTGGACAAGTCAAAGAGGAGCGATCGAAGACACTGGGCTTCAACCCTCCAAGGATTTGGAGTCAGCTATTGTCGCAACTCTGGAACCGGGTAGTTACACCGCCATCATGACCGGCAAGAATGGTGGCACTGGCATCGGTTTGGTAGAAGCCTACGATCTTGACCAGGGAGCCGCATCGGAAATGGCCAACATCAGCACCCGCGGCTTTGTCGAGACGGGAAATAACGTCATGATCGGCGGCTTTATTCTTGGGAGTAACAGCACGGTTCTGGTCCGGGCGATCGGCCCCAGCCTGACGAACTTCGGAGTGGCCGGCGCGCTGGCCAATCCGACCTTGGAGTTACGCGATGCACAAGGCACCCTGGTCGAAAGCAACGACGACTGGACCTCGAGTGCGCAAATGATGGAGATCGAACAAACCAAGCTCGCTCCCTCGAGAATGGAAGAGTCAGCGGTCCTCCAAACACTGCCGGCCGGCGCCTACACCGCGATCGTCTCCGGCAAAAGTGGCGGCACAGGCGTTGGCCTGGTCGAAGTTTATCGGCTTCCCTAGCCTGATCGGGAGAGGCGTTCAATCCGCCCCTTAACAACCTGGGTTTCCGGCACGGTCGATGAACTGATCATGGCTGAGAAAAGGATTCGCCGGAGCAGGGGCTGACGTTACGGTATCGACCGTGCCGTCGTCGGTCTCGCCTTTGCTTACCGCACACGTCCTTTTTACCGACGTGGTGGGCTATTCGCGTCTGACGAGCGACCAGCAGTCGGTCGTTTTCCGAAAACTGCAGGAATATGTGAATGATTGCGAGGCCGTCGTGGAAACTGCCCGCAATCAGCAGGTCGTTCGCATTCCTTCAGGTGACGGAATGGCGCTCGCTTTCTTCGACCAGTGCTCCAACCCACTGCGCTGCGCCTGCGAGCTGGCGGATAGGATCGAGCGGGATGGCAGCTTCATTGTGCGGATGGGAATCCATACCGGCGAAGTGACTCGTCTGCTCGATATTAACGGTCGCGAGAATGTCAGTGGCGAAGGCATTAACACCGCTCAGCGCGTGATGGATTTCGGCGATGGCGGCCACATTCTCATGTCGGTCCAACACGCTACCTGCCTGCAGGAAGCGCACGATCCAGCCGCCAGCGAGTGCTACGACATCGGTGTAGCCACGGCCAAGCACGGGACGCGCATCCACCTTTTTAATTTCCATCGCTCCGCCGTGGGCACGCCGGAAGTGCCCGTCAAGGTGCGCCAGGATGATGAATGGATTCGCCCGCAAACGCTGCGACTCAGTACCTCCGGGCATAATGTTTTTCTGGCCAGCTTGCAGATTCTGGGCTGGCTATTTATTTCACCGCGACAGTGGCGTCTGCACGTCAATCAGATCGATCCGCGGCTTACACCTAACTTCAGTGTGATTGACCTTAGTGGAGCGCAGCTACGGCGTAATCGTGACCTACGCGAGTTACTCCTACAGGTCTATGTGATCTGTCCGTGTCTGCTCACCCTGCTCATTTGGGCGGCCCTGACTCCGATCGCTTCCGCGCTTAACATTGATGCCGCCTGGTGGATTGGTGCGATGTGGGCAGGCGGCTTGATTTTCAGCGTCCTGCTTGGGGTGGGCGCGGGATTAGTTGGTTTTGTCTTACTAACTTTCGACGCGGTAGTCCAAGCGCCGGCCATCGGCCTCTTCGGTATAGCGTCCGCTGCGAATCAGATCGCCCTGACCATCATTTGTGTCTGGGGGGCGCTCGCCCTGTCCGCCATATTTCCGAATCGGCGGACTTACTCTGTGATCCGTGAAGTTCTGGCTGCGTTGGCCGGCTTTCTTGTGGTGACCGTCATCCTGGTTACCCTCAGTGTCGTCGTGGCTGGCCGGCCGCCGCTCTTTGGCGGAGTTGCGATGGCGATAGCTGTGTTCATCCTTATCAATGTGGTGACCGGTCTGCGCTGGAAACAATGGTCGCGTGGCTTTGTGGTTGGCCAGGTCCTTGGCATGGCGGCGGGCGCGGTCACTATCTCTCTGTCCGGAGCGACGATGACAGGTTCTTCCTTTCACCTGCAACATGGAATTGTCTACACTCTGGGTAACACGGTGCTCTGGGTTACGGCCTTTGCTTTGGCCGAAAAGATAGGTGGCTCTCGGGCCGCGATCATGGCGGGACTGATGTTCGCTACGTCCCAAAATATTACACAAACGCTCTGGTCGCTCCTGCCCTTGAGCGCTCTATGGCTGAGCTATGTCTTGATCCGGAGGCGTTCCCTGGCTCGCGACCCGGCTGGTGGCGCGCGAGTCATCCTTTGAGCCTAATCCTGGTGCAGTGCAACAGCTGAAGCAAGACTGGAGCCGTTGTCTAGTTTCAAACACTACGATGACAGAGCATCGTCCTCCAGAGCGGTTCTATCCTTCCGCCGAACTCCGCTGCTTGGTGCAAGACCAAGCTGCTTTGTTACTGAAAGCTGCAGTTCACCAGTCACTTCCAACACGATCGTTCGCTCTTTGAGACCCACTTTATCTTGTCCGTAATCAAGAAAGTTATCCCAGCTAGCCCACCATTACGCCCTTCCAGAACGCGACATGCCCTTTGATTTGGGCAGCTGCCTCCTTCGGTTCGGGATAGTACCAAGCCGCCGCTGAATTCACCGCCTCCTTAACCACTACATCGTAATAACTCGCTTCGCCTTTCCAAGGACAGTGCGTGTGCTGGGAGCTTTCACGGAGATATTGGCGGTGGATCGTGTCGGCCGGAAAGTAATGATTACCTTCGACCACAACTGTTTTCTCGCTCTCAGCGATGGTGGTGTTATTCCAGGTTGCTTTCATAATGTTCCATTATTTAGATAATGAGCGGTCGCTGATTCGCCTGACGCTATCGATTAGTCTTTGTATCTCATCTTGGGTGGTATAACAGGCACAGCCCCCCCGCACCAGACCATCGGGCGCCAAGCCGAGCCGCTCGACAACGGTCGCGGCATAGAAGTCGCCATGAGATACGAAGATTGCCTCGTCGACTAAGCCGGCCGCCACATCAACTGCCGCAACGCCGTCCACGGTGAAGCCGATCGTCGGCGTGCGCCGCTGGTCTGGTTTAGGACCAAATACTTTGACGCCGTCAATTCCACTCAGGCCAGACCAGAGCTGCCTGATCAGATCCCGGCCTTGCTCATGCAGCGCAGCAAAAGCAGACTGTAAACGCTGGCGGCGAGTCTCACCCTGACCATACGACGCAAGAAAATCGACCGCAGCCGCAGCGCCTGCGATTCCTTCGTGATTCTGCGTGCCAGTTTCCGCGCGCTCGGGTGCTTCTTCCGGCGCCGGCGCTAGCTTTGGAAAGTCGAGTGAGGCCAGCAGTTCGTGCCTTCCATACAGGACCCCCAAATGAGGTCCGTAGAATTTGTAAGCGGAACAGCTGAGGAAGTCGCAAGCCATCTTCTGCACATCGACCAATTGGTGCGGAGCGTAGTGAACCGCATCGACGAAGATCTGGGCACCTGCCGAGTGGGCTAGGTCAGCCGCCCGCCGGACGTCGGTGATCGTGCCTAACGCGTTGGAAGCCGCTCCGATGGCCACGAATCTTGTCTTGTCGGTCAGCTGTCGCTCGAAATCATCCCAATCGAGTTGGCCGCTCTCTGGGACCATCTTGGCCATTCGGACAGTGACACCCCGCTCTTTCTCCAAAGCTCGCCACGGGGCGATGTTCGCGTGATGATCGAGCTCAGTGACCACAATCTCATCCCCTTCGCCGTAGCCTCGTCCCAGCGCCCGAGCCAAATGGAAGGTCAGCGTGGTCATGTTCGCGCCGAAGGCGATTTCGTTGGGCTGAGCGTGGAGGAAGTCTGCCAGCGCGACACGGGCCTGGCTGAGTATTTCGTCCGTTTCCTGGCTGGTCGGGAAGGCCCAATGAGTGTTGGCGTTGTGCCGCAGGAGATAATCGCTGATAGCCTCCACTACCGCGGTCGGGACCTGCGTGCCGCCGGGCCCGTCAAAATAAGCAACCGGCTTGTGATTATGCGAGCGAGCCAGCGCGGGAAAGCTGCGCCGAATTTCAGCGATCGAGAGCGGGACCACCTGACTAGTCTGATGCATCGATCAGGTTATCCCGATGGGCAAACAAAGCGAGATTTTGCGTAATTCGTCACTTCACAATCAAGAAACAAAAGGGCCAGCCACCGTCGAAACGATGCTGGCCCTTCAAGTTTCGCTGGTCAGCGTTACGGTGTGGTGACGTGGTAGATTTCGACCAGGCCTACGCCCATCGTGCCTCCCTTTCCGCTCACAATCGCGGTGTAGCGGCCCGGGATCAGATTGGCCAGGATGGCCGATTCAGCGTCTTCAGTCGGCTGCAATTTGGTGGCTTCGATATCGCTCTTTTTAGGCGAATTAACCCAGTCATCATTCATGCTGATCAAGTCGCCGTCGTTGTTGCGAAGCTCCAGAACAGGATCGGCCAGAACCGTGCCAACGCTACTGGGTAAGGAAGGGCCAATAGCGCGAATGAGCACCGTCGTGTCCCCGCTTCCTGCGGGCCCGACAATGACGCCGCCAATCATCACATTATCGCCCGTTCCAACCAAACCACGGGTGCTAATGTTCGCCAATTCACCCACCACAGAGGGATCATCGATATCGTAGACTTCGACCAGTCCGATGCCGGTGGTCCCGTTATTGCCAGAAACAATCGCGGTGTAGAGGCCAGGGCTTAGTGTTCTGACCAAGGCCGATTCCAGCGGGTTTTTCGGCGCGAGCTGGCGGCTGACGAGTAGGGCCTGATCTGCTGTGCTGTTCTCCATCCAATCGTTATTTGTCGCAATCGTCGCTCCACTCTCATCATGCAGTTCGAGGACCGGGTTGGGAAGTGCGCCAGCCACTCCGGAGGTGGTCAAAGAAGGCCCAAGCCCTCGGACAACGACCTGTTTGTCCGCGGTGCCATCAACGATGAAACCACCGATCGCCACATTCGAACCGGTCTGCACGTTCACGCGGGTTGAGATATTTTGAGCCTCACCAGCAGGGGTCGGCGTTGGCGTCGGAGGTACCGTTGGGCTGGGACTCACCGTCGGAGTCGGGGTTGCCGTTGGGCTAGGAGTCACCGTCGGGGTGGGCGTTGGAGTCGGGGTTGGTGTTGGAGTCGGGGTTGGTGTTGGAGTCGGGGTCGGGGTCGGGGTCGGGGTCGGGGTTGGAGTAGGGGTCGGGGTCGTTGGTTCGAAGGCCAGGAACCTCGGACTTCCACCTGTGTTCACAAACGGAGTCGTTGTCGTCCCCGTGGCGTCGAGCTTGGAAATATCACCCGTCGTTGTGTCAGCGACATACAAGAACTCATTCGGATCCAGTGGAGACCCAAACGCCATCCCCGTAGGCAGAGTAAATCCCGTAGAAAAGGGGGTCTGCGTAGTCGTCCCGACGGGCACTTCGATCACGTTACCGTTTTCTGTCGTTACGAAAATATTGCCCGTAGAATCGACCGCCACGCCTCGACTCTGATCGCCAGAAAAGTCCAAGATTGTTTCCCCGCTGCTATCATTCGGCACGATAAAAACACTCGGACCATTTGAAATATAACGATTTGTCACCCCTCCGCCGGCCGCCCGGGAATCAACGTCGATCGGACCCGGCGTAGTGATTTTAATGATGGTGGGCATCGCCCCGCTGAACGGGATGCGCCGCACGCGCTCAGTGCCGGAGAGATTTTCGGCCACCAATAAGCCCGCACCGTCGAGCGAAATGCCGATTGGGTCATCCAAGCCTGGGACCGTGCCGCCGCTGGGCGGGAAGAAGGTGGTCTGCACGCCCGCGGTGTCGTACTTGATAATGGACCCGGCGCCAGTTGTATGGTCACCTGCATCGACGACATAGAGATCGCCATTTTGAGCGAACACAATGCCTTGAGGACTTACTAAACCCGTAATCGGTACGGCTGTAGGAGTTCCATCCGGCGCGTAAGCAGTCACGGTCGCTGCAACCGCATCGGTCACATAAAGATCGCCGGGAGCGGCGAGCGAAGTGGAAGCGAAGGCAAACTGTGCTGCGACGGCGACGAGAGCGATGCCGAGGAGGGTGAATAAAGAACGCTTCGGTCGGGCGATTGTTTGGAACATGATCGTACAATTAACCGGCACAATGCGGGATTTGTCAACGATCGGGGATACCAGAGAACCGTTCAGGTTTCGACTAACGCACAGTTCTGCCCTTTAAACAGAAAGGGCCAGCAACCGCTGAAACGGTGCTGGCCCCTCGAGATTTACGGAACGGGTGTTAAGGAGTGATGTGATAGATTTCCACCAATCCTACGCCAGTCGTGCCGTTCTTTCCGGAAACGATGGCCGTGTAGCGTCCGGCGGTTAAGTTCGCCAAGATCGAAGACTCCGCGTCCACGGTTGGCGCTAATCCGGTGTCTTTAATGGCCTGCATTTTAGGCGAATTCACCCAGTTGTCGTTTGATCCCATCGCGTCGCCATCGCCGTTAAAGAGCTGCAAAAACGGATCGGCCAGGACAGTACCAACGCTACTTGGGAGCGAAGGACCCTTAGCGTTTATAAGGATCGTGGCGTCGGCACCTCCGTCAGGCCCGATAATCACACCGCCGATCATAACATTGTCACCGGTTCCGACTAACCCACGGGTACTGATATTGGCCAACTCGCCCGCGACCGACGGATCGTCCAAGTCGTAAACTTCGACTAAGCCGATGCCAGTAGTTCCGCCGTTACCGGCGGCGATGGCAGTGTAGAGGCCCGGAGAAAGCGTCCGAACGATCGCAGACTCCAAACTGTTAGTGGGCGTCAATCCATTCTCAGCAAGCACGAGTTCATTGGCCGCACTATTCGTCATCCAATCGTTATTCGAAGCGACAACATTACCGTCGCTGTCGCGTAACGAGAGTGTTGGATCAGGAAGCGCATTAGCTACGCCCGCTGCGGTCAAGGACGGCCCGAGGGCGCGAATGACAACCTGCTTCGAGTCCGTGCCATTGATGATGAAACCACCAATCGCGACATTTCCACCAGTCTCCACGTCAACGCGGGTCGAGATGTTCAGGGCCTGGCCCGCCGGAGTTGCTGTCGGGCTTGGGCTCGGTGTAGGCGTCGGCGTGCCAGAGGGAGTAGGCGTCGGGGTGGCTGTCGGCGTTGGAGTCGGGGTCGGGGTCGGAGTCGGAGTCGGAGTCGGAGTCGGAGCGTTGGTCTCGAAAGTTATGAAGTTAGGGTTGCTCGCCGTCACAAACGTTGACTTTGTTCCGGTTTGACTAATCTGAGAAATTTCCCCTGTCGTAGTATCGGCCACATAGAGAAAACCGACCCGATCCGTGTCGCCGCTGAACTTAGCAGGACGAAAATCCATTCCGGTCGGCAAAGTGAAGCCAGAAGCGAAAGGCGTCTGCGTCATCGTTCCAGTCGGGACTTCGATCACACTTCCAGTGCTGGTTGAGACAAACAGGTTCCCTGTCATGTCGACCACCACACCCCGCGCGGGATCCGCCGAAAAGTTTTGATCCGTAACCGTCGTATCGGGCGCGATTTCGCGCACAATGGGACCATTCGAAATGTAGCGGAAAAACCCATTTCCCAAATTTACCCCGTGGGACGCGACGCCGAACGGACTTGTGATCAACTGGAAAACGTTGGGGGCGTTTCCGTCCAATGGAACCCGACGCACACGATCGCTCAGCTGTTCCGCGACCAACAAACCACCGCCATCGAGAGCGATACCAATTGGATTGTCCAATCCCGGCTGGCCTGTGGGAGGGAAAAAGGTGGTCTTGACGCCGGCGGTGTCGAACTTAAAGATAACGCCGTTACCGATTGCGCCGTCCATCGCGTCAACCACGTAGAGATTCTTAGCCTGGTCGAAGACAATGCCTTGAGGATCCGTAAGCCCTGTCGCAAACGTGGTGGGAGTACCGTCTGGAGCGTAAACTGTGACCGTGCCCGCCGTGGCGTCGGTCACATAAAGATCTCCGGCGGCGGCGTGAGACCTGGAGCTGAAGGTGCATAGGACTGCGACCGCCAAAGCGGCTAGGCCAAGCTTTATAAATGGCGTTCGTCCCGCCCGTAAGATAGATGGAAACATAATATTTATTTCTGGATGAATGAGGATTGTGATGGCTTAATTTATAGAATTACGATAATAACCGTTATTACCATAATTGTCTACTGTTTTGTGTTTTCCTGTCTGCTACCGACCGAGCGGGCGCTCCGAGGAGTCGCTCTATTCCGTGATAAACCGTAAAAATTGTTTAGGGGAGATGGTAAACTTCGACCAGCGCGACACCAGATGAACCGTCCTTCGAGCCAACGATGGCCGTGTAAGGCAACGAATTTGCCGGCAAATTCGTGAGGATAGCGGCCTCGCTGGTGTCGGTCGGGGAGAGACCGCTGGCGGAAATCTCGCCTTCCGCGGTATCCGCCCAATTATCGTTGGAGGCAATTAAAGTTCCGTTTTGATCGTGCAATTCCAGAGTCGGGTCCGACAAGACCCCGGAGACTCCACTGACCGAAAGCTCTGGTCCGATGGCCCGAATCAAGACTCGGCCGGCATCGCTCGGGCCGATAAAGAATCCCGCGATCAGAACGTCATCGCCTTGACCTACCGTACCGCGGGTACTGATATTGGCCAACTCGACCGGCACGTTAAGATCGGACAGCATGGTGGAATCCAAATCGTAAACCTCGACCATGCCAATACCCGTCGTATCGTTAACCCCTCTTAAAATCGCGGTGTAAAGGCCTGGTTCGAGGGTCTGCACGAGCACTGGCTCCGCGTCGCTGATCTGTTGTCCCGAAAATTGATCCAGTCCCCGATCGGTGATGACCATTTGGTCCGCTGAACTGTTGTCCATCCAACTATCGTTGGTCACGACGGTTCCATCAGGCTTATACAATTCGAGAATTGGATCGGCAAGAGCTCCGGCGAGCGGCGGAGTCGTATTGGAGAGGGACGGCCCGATCCCGCGGATAACGACTTGGCGAGTCGAACCTTCGGCGCCGGCCACGATAAATCCTACGATCAAGACGTTGTCGCCGGTCAGGACCTGGCCACGAGTGGAAATATTCTGCAGCTTAGCTGGCAGAATCGTTTCGAAAGCCATGTAGTTCGGCTGACCACCGGTGGCGAAGGTGGTGACCACCGCACTTGGTTGCGCTGTAACCGTGAAGGTTTTCCCGCCAGCGGTATCGGCTGCGAATAACTCACCCATGCCGTCAGGGCTGAAGACCGATGGTCGCAAGACCAATCCATGCAGATCGCCCAGTCCAGTCTGGAAAGTGAACTCAGTGTTGGTCAGTCCACCCATTCCATCATCCATAGTGGAGATGCCGTAAATCGTTCCAGAACCAGAACTGACGAAAGCCGTATCGTAAGCGCTGCCCTGCGGATAAGAGGCGAAGGTGATGTCGCGAAGATCCAGCCCAGTCAGGAAGGTATTCGTCGGACCGCCGCTAATTTCTTCCTGCACGAAACTGGTCGCCGGGCTCGAGTTGCTTACAAACCAAGCCGTATTGAGCGAGTCCAGGTTGCGGTCGTTGGTAAGGTTGCGCACGGCGGAATTGACCGGGCCCGCGAGCGGCTTGGCGCTGACTTCGACTCCATCAAGGGAAAAGCTTGTGACCTGATCCGCGTCATGTTCGGAGACGAGAAGCTGCTTCGAACTGGTGGCGAAATTCAAACCCACCGGCCCCTGCAAACCCGAGACGAAAACGGTCCGGCTTCCATCCGCCTTATATTTGTAGATGTTCCCGGAACCATGGTCAGCCACATAGAGATTGCCCAACGAATCAAAGACGATTCCCTCCGGTGTATCGAGGTCAGTAGCAAAAGTTCTCTGGGTGCCATCCGGCGAATAGACAATCACCGAATTACTCGCGAGATCTGTCACAAAAAGATCACCCGCGGCAGCTTGGCCGTGAGGCGTAGAATAACCGAAGGTTGCCAGCGCGATGGTGACCGCTAAGACTTTTGCCAAAAAGTTACCGATGTTCTGGAGTGTCGTTGGAGCGGGCATATTTCATCCTCCTAAGCTTAGACTGTTCCCCAACTGACGAATTCTTGGATTTTACACATCTTTTGTCTAGAGAAATTTCTTTACTGACGAGAAGACCCTCCCGCCTATTCAGGCTGGTCGGAGGTTTTGCATTGTCACCGCGCAGCCGCGGCGCAAAATGCCTGGATGGATTCGCAAATTCAGATTCAGACCGCCACCCAGCTCGCTGTTTTCCTTGGCAACCGGCCCGGTGCCCTCGCGCGCGTTTGCACCGAGCTCGCTGCAGCGGAGATCAATATCCACGCCCTCGCCACTTCGGATACGATCGATCATGCCGTGGTCAGAATGGTGGTGAGCGACCCGACCAAGGCGCTCATGCTCCTCGGAGAACGCGGGGTGCTCGCGCTCGAGAACGATGTCCTGATGATCGAGAGCAATAACCAACCCGGCACCTTGGCCATGATTGCGGAACGCCTCGCCAAGGCGAGCATCAATATCGAATACGCCTATCTCGCCTCGACCGCGAAATCCGAGACTGGCCTTATGATCCTGCGTCCTTCCAACGTGGAAAGAGCGCAGCGCGCTTTGAACGATCTCTCAGCAGGCTCAATCGAGACTTAGGTCGACTGGCACGATCGAATCAACTTCAACGCCACCACCCTGGTGACCTTACCAAAAAGGCCAGATCGGACCGCGCTAAGGAAGAGGCCAAGGCAAATTCTGGTCACAGTGAAACCGAGCACCTCGCTCGCACTTTTTCAGGCCGGCTCCTTTTCATGGACGCGAGCCTCAGGACGAATCAGAATCATGCGGAGCGATCCATAAAACCATTTGTTCGATGAAGATAGACGCTTTGAGATCTGTGCCGCTTTTCCGGGCGCTTGATGAAGATGCCGCAGAGGAACTTTGTGCCCTCCTCACCATGCGCGAGGTGACGGCGGGAACTTCCTTGTTCCACCGCGGCGAACCCGGCGATTCCATGTATCTGGTCGAAACCGGATGCGTCCGCATCAGTTTGAAAGATACGGATGGTCATGACACCACGCTGGCCGAAATGGGAAAGGGTGACTTTTTTGGCGAAATGTCCATCCTGGACGGCGACCCGCGCTCGGCTGACGCTACCGTCACGACCGACTCTCGACTGGCGGTCCTGCCTCGCGCCGAGTTTCGCGATTTTCTGCTCAAAAATCCGGATGTCGCCCTCGGCATTCTCACAGCGCTGACCCACCGACTGCGCCGAACAGACGATCTGCTTCGGCACCGTGTTTCCCGCAATGCCAATGACGAGGAGGCCGCCCACCTGACCTTGGCCGATCGCGCCGCGGACACGATTGCCGAGTTCGGCGGGAGCTGGAAATTCATCGGCGCTTCCATCGCTTTCTCGCTCTTCTGGGTCTGCCTGAACACCTGGTTCCTCTTTCGCCCCTTCGATGAGTATCCCTACGTTCTGCTCAATCTGGTGCTCGGGATGGTCGCCGGCCTCCAGGCGCCCATCATCATGATGTCTCAGAACCGGCAGGGACATAAAGACCGGCTGCGGGCCGACCTCGATTACCGCGTGAATCTAAAGAATGAACTCCTTCTCGGAGAAGTGGTGCGCCGCCTCCAAGCCATGGAAACAGGCGGAACCTAGGCCTACGGGGCCTAGCGGCTCGTCGAGTAGCTGGCGGAAGGGGTGGGATTCGAACCCACGGTGAGTTGCCCCACGTTCGATTTCGAGTCGAGTGCCTTAAACCGGACTCAGCCACCCTTCCAGATACGCGCTATTATGGTAGTCCGCGCAGGATTTGCAATCGCGAACCGGCTCGGTGGTACAAAAGCCGCTGATTGCAAGGGATGGAAGCGGCCTTTCTACCCCTCACGGAGGGAGCGAAGTGATGAGATTCACTGCGATCGCAGCTCTCTTAGCCGCCATCTACGGGGCTTGTCCTGAGGTCTCAGCCGAAATTCCTCGCGGTGTTTTTTCCCTCTCGCCTGCCGGGGCACCGTGCCGGCCGGTTGTTTTGGACAACCCAGCCGTGGACGGAATCAGCCTTAGGCAGGATTGGGCCGATCTCGAACCCAGCGAAGGAGTCTTTAGTTGGACGTTTCTCGATTCCGAAGTTGCGCGCGCCGCGGCTGCCGGAAAACAGGTGCTTCTGCGTATTAACACCCAAGCTCACAAGCCGGCTTGGGTGAACGACGCTGTGGTGGAGGCCGGTGGCAGCTTCTTCACTTTCAGTGACTCGGGCATTGAGACGACGATCCCGGTTTTCTGGGATCCGACGTTCCTGGCCAAAAAGAAGGCGATGATTGCAGCCGTGGGCGCTCATTTCACCAAAAACCCCGCAATCACGATCGTCTGGGCCAGCTTCGCCAACGCCAACAGTGAAGACTGGGCCGTCCCGCACACTACGGCGGATATCACGCAATGGTCTGCGCTCGGCTACACCACCGAGAAAATGCTCGATGCCGGAATGCAAATTATCGACGCAACCATGGCGGCGTTTCCCAATCAATTCGTCACTCTGGCCGTCGGAGGAAGTGGACACGCGGGGGCGAGCGGCAATCTCGATCCGGACGCGAGTTATGTGGCGCGAAACGAAGTCCTTGAGGCCCGGGCGACCTGGCCGGGACGATTGATCGTGCAAAAAAACAACGTCGCCACGTTCAACCCGCAAGCGCCGGCCACTGACACTCTCGGCCAAATCCTCTGGGATAGCCGACCCGATGTTGGCGGCCAGATGTTGGACGCATCTTTCGACGACAATACCTACCGCAACAACGCTGGTGTGACCGCCTCTCCTAACCAGATCCTTCGTGATAGCATCAACCGGGGTTTTAGCTACGGGATGAAGTTCATCGAAATCTACCAGCTCGATGTGCTCAACCTGCCTTCGGAAATCACCTACGCGCACAACCTCTTGCGCGGCTTTGCTCCTCCGCCTCCGGACGCGCTGCCGATCGGTGCGCCGAAAC
This sequence comes from Chthoniobacterales bacterium, assembly GCA_051003355.1. GTDB lineage: Bacteria > Verrucomicrobiota > Verrucomicrobiia > Chthoniobacterales > UBA10450 > Palsa-1392. The sequence goes on from JBPCLK010000117.1 coordinate 19,376, forward strand.
CTCCGGGCAGCGTGAAGGCGGTCACAGAAACGCCCTGACGCTGTCCGACTCCCGAGGTCGGTGAGTCACCTCATTTCTCCGAAGGCGCGCCACGCTCCACGCCTCCCCTACAGTCGTTTCCGGAGGCCATCGGCAGGAATTCCCGGGCATGCTAGAATGCGAAAACCCTCGCAATTCCCTGATGAAATCCAAGGCGGCCAGCAAAACCTCCAACATCCATGCCGTCGTTGGCTCGGATGAAGGCACCGTCAAGACAGTTGCAGCCGAACTCGCGGCCAAATTGACGCCACCCGAGGCCGGGGACTTTGGACTGGAAACCATTGACGCCTGCGCCGATAACGCCGACCAGGCTGCCACCCGCATACGTTCCGCGATTGAAGCGCTTCAAACCCTCCCCTTCTTCGGTGGGGGAAAGCTTGTCTGGTTGAAAAACGCGAACTTTCTCGCCGACAGCAAACTGGGTAGTTCCGCGGCGGTGCAATCCGCTCTCGAGGATCTGAGCGAGGCGCTCGACGGCGATCTTGGCAGCGGAGAAGTGAAGTTCCTCCTCAGCGCACCGGAAGTAGACAAGCGGCGTTCATTCTACAAGGCGCTCGCCAAGCGCGCCGAGATGCAGGTCTTCGACAAACTTGACTCAAATCGCAGCGGCTGGGAGGAACCCGCACTCGATCTCGTACGGTCGTTAGGCCAAAAGCTCGGGTTGCGCTTTGAAGAGGAAGCGCTCGACCTATTTATCCTGCTGACGGGCGGCGACACACGGACCATCAAAAACGAACTCGAGAAGGTCGATCTCTTCCTGGGTCCCGAAAATCGGCGCGTCACCCTGGAGACGGTGCGCAACCTCGTTCCACTCTCGCGAGCCGGCGTCATTTTCGAGTTGGGCAACGCGCTGGCTGCTCGCCATCTCGATCATGCTCTCTTGCTCGTTAGGCGATTATTGGATCAGGGAGAATCGGCCATCGGCATTCTGCTCGTGGCGATCATTCCCACCGTTCGCAATCTTCTCCTCGCGAAGGATCTCATGGAGCGATACCGGCTGCCCCGTCCGGGAGCGCCTCACCATTTCACCTCTACCTTGAATCGGCTGCCCGGCGACGCGACGGCACACCTGCCTCGCAAGAAGGATGGTTCCGTGAACGGCTACGCGCTGGGGATCGCCGCCATGCAGGCGCACCGCTTCGAGACAGACAGGCTAGTCGCGGGGATGGAGGCCTGCCTGACAGCCAATCTGCAGATCGTGACCAGCCAGCTCGATCATGAGCTGATCCTGAACCAGATCGCGGTCAAACTCCTTGCCTAGGATCCCGGAGCGACGATTCGCCTAGAGGGCGTCGTTGGTCTGCTTCCGCGCTATCTGACCTACCCAGGGAATATCCCAGCGAACACCGCTGAAGGCCTTAACGATGGCGATGATGAGGACGATGAGGAAACCAATGTTTACAACCGCCCAAATAACCCAAAGCAAAAACGCGAAAACAACCCCAAGTGCCGGAATATGGCCGAGGATGACGAACAAGATATTCCAAGCGATGCTAAACAAGATCCAAGCCGCGCCCAAGATAATCGACTGCATGGCATAGAAGCGGACAAAGCCATCGCGCTTCTCCAGAACATAGAAAATTATCCCGCCGATGAGCGGAAAACAGGCCAGCGCCGCCGCCACGTTCGAAGGCAAGCCGGTAGAGGTCGGGCGCGTATTCGCGCCGGAATCGCCGAGCGGCGGTGGAGCAGGCGCCACGGGATCGATGGGATCGACTGGATCAGGCATGCCATTTATTTACTAAAACACCGAAGCACAGGCAAGCTTTCCTTGATCAACGATTTGCCTTACGCCGGCGACACGAGCGGTGATAGCCTCAGAGCGACTACGATTTGGCGCATGAAAAAATCAGAACTCGGCTTCACCTTGACCGAATTGTTCGTGGTCATAGCGATCATCGCCATCCTCGCGGGCATCGCCTTGCCGGTTCTCAGCAGCGTTCAGGAGAAAGCGCGGGTCACGCAAGACATAAATAATCTTCGCCAGCTCGGCATCGCGACGCAGACCTATCTGAACGATAACGACAATCTGCTCTTCGCCATCGGTCAGGCGACCACTCCGTGGATGACCAATCTTCATGCAAAATATCTTCCGGAATGGAAGATATTTCAGTCTCCCTTTGACGGCCGCTCTTCCAGCGAGGACGACAAAACTGCACCCATCAGCTACGGGATTAATTCCAATGCGGTCGGGAAAACGATTGATCTCATCAGAAAACCCTCACTCCTCATCCTCATCGCGCCTGCTCAAAACAATGCTTCCCAGGTCGAATTCGCGGGCCTGCCCGGCGCTGGAGTGACCGTTCTGCGCGACGCCAACACGCCGGGCGGCAAGCCACTAGGGGGCGTGCAGAGAAAACGAACCAGCATCAATGCCCTCTTTGCTGATCTTCACACCGAGAGCCTTTCCTGGACGACCTTCAAAATGACTGCAACCGGGGCGGCCGCGGACCCGTCTTACTTTCGCTGGGACCCTTGAAGGTTACTACGTTGGTGAGGTGGCGCGTTTACGCCTTACCTTGGGCAGCCTTGAGCAAATGGAGATAGCCGTCTTTCGAGGAAGACCAGATTCTAACGGACCAGATCGGGGTTATCTAACCCTTAGAAGGACATCCTTACTGACCACGCTTCCGGTAGCGTTACTCACTACGACCGAGAACACTGAGCGATCATCTGCCAGCGTCGTCGCGGGTGTAGAATAAGTGCTGGAGACGGCACCGGAAATATCCTCGCCATCCATTCTCCACTGATAGGTGATGGGCGGATCTCCCGAAGCGATGACCGTGAATTCAGCGGAGTTCCCTTCGGTCACTCCCGCATTATTAGGTTGCGTCGTGATCACGGGGGGAGCGGCCGGAGTTGGCGTCGGCGTCGCAGTAGGTGTGGGAGTCGCCGTAGGACTCGGGGTGGGAGTAGGACTTGGTGCCGCACCGTCCTCGATCACGGTCATGGTGGAGTCGGCCGCCACTCCGGCGAGCGTATTCGTGACTCCGCTGGGCCAGTGAACGATGACGGTCGCACTTGATGCAGAACCAATGCCAAAATGCAGTGGGACGCTTGATTGTGAGAAATAGTTTCCACCGGCATCTCCGGTATTTTGGCGAAAGGCGTGCAGACCACTCGAGGTGATCACCTCGACGCGCGCGCCAATCCCGTGGTTATTCGACTGCACACCTTTCAAGTCGAGCTTCACAAAGTGATTCTTTGTATTGGCATTTCTGAACAAACGATGTGGGCCGCTCGATCCCTCGCCGTTGTCCTTCTCGCTGCCGACGCCGTCCTTGATCAGTAGGTCGAGAAAGCCGTCGTTATCATAGTCTGCCCACGCGGCCCCTTTGTGCAGAGAGGTGTTATCTTGTAGGGCGACACCTTGGGCATCAGCCATATCGGTGAAGGTGCCGTTCTTATTGTTATGATAGAGCCTGTTCGCGTTTCCCACGCCGTCGCCTTTATCACCGGAGTTAGTGATAAAAAGATCCAAATATCCATCGTTATCGTAGTCGCCCCAGATGGCCGTCCAATAAACCCCAGTAACTTGAACCCCAGCTGAGACTGTGACGTTCGTAAACGTTCCATTGCCATTGTTATGGTAGAGAGAACAGTTACTGCCTGTCCGGCCTTGGTGACCATGGGTTATCAATAGGTCGGCAAACCCGTCGTTATCGTAGTCTCCCCAGGCTAATCCCTTGGCATCCGGCTCCGAACCCAAACCTGAAGTTGAGGTGACGTCGCTGAAAGTTCCGTTCCCCAGATTTCTATAGAGAGCCTGGGCGTTGGAGTCTCCAGTGATCGCCATATCCAGAAAGCCATCGTTATCGTAATCAGCGATTGCAGGAATGCTTCCCAGATCCGCTCCGTCGGTCGCCAGGAGCAAACCCCCGCCATCAGGCACCAGCTTAAATGTGCCGTTACCTTCGTTTTTGTAGAGATCGTTCACGTCCCCGTAATTTTTCACGAAAAGATCGAGCAAGCCGTCGTTGTTGTAGTCGAACCAGACCGAACAGCGGCCCCGATGCATCGAGACCAGCATGCCAGCAGATCCAGAGACGTTCTTGAAAGTCCCATCACCGTTCCCATGGAAAAGCAGATCCTGCTTATCGATTCCGCCCTTGCTTCCCTTAGCTCCCTCAGAGACGTAAACATCGAGTTTGCCATCCCCGTCGTAGTCTCCGAACGAAAACCCATGCCAGTCTTTTGAGTCGAAAGTGGGCGCCTGCTGGATCCCACACGTGGACCGAATATCGGTAAAGCTCGTGCCTTGGTTGTTTAGATAAACGAAAGGACCTTTGGAAAGGGATAAGCCGTGCGTCGGCACGATCAAATCCAGAAACCCGTCATTATTCATGTCCCCCCAGACAGGATTTCCCCAGGACTTCTTTTGCTCTTTCGAGAGACCGACCTGCACACTGACATCGATAAAGCCCGCGGAAGCCGACATGATGACCAGCAGATAGAAACCGATAGCCGCGGGTAGACGACAAGGCAGGCTCGAAATTTGGAAACTTTTCATGGTAAAAAACGATCGGGAGGTGAAAGATTTGTTGGGCTGTTGAATAAGAATCTTTCAACATTTCGTCAAGACGCGATTATCGGTTTTGAGTATTTACTCGTCTGAGGGTGCGAGTTGACCTTTTAAAGTCAATCATGGGATTTTTACGCGAGAGCGATGCTTGGGATTGGATCCGAGCCATTTTAATAGAGGCGAACCCCTTGCCTCACAAAGTAACCTCATCTCGCATGCAACTCCGATTGAACGAGGTTTGGATTGGCCTAATTCACGGCGCCATCTTTAGTTTCACCAATTGAAATCGATCGAAGTCCGCGCGGGCCTTCGGCCTTATGAGGTGCGAATTGATCGCGCTTTGCTTTCGCAAGTTGGCTCCCTCGTGAAGCCTCACGTTTCCGGGCCCCGCTGCGCGGTGATTTCCGATGAGAACGTGGCGCCGCTTTACGGGAAGGATGTTTGCGCGCGGCTGCGTGATGCGGGATTCGAGCCCGATCTTTTAACGGTTCCAGCCGGGGAAAGCTCGAAGTCCATCAAACATGCCGGAAGCCTTTGCGAACAACTCAGCGCCGCCGGACTCGATCGCTCCTCATTCCTGGTCGCGCTCGGCGGTGGAATGGTGGGAGATCTGACGGGGTTCGTGGCCTCGATTTACCTGCGCGGCATTCCCTATCTCTCACTCCCAACCACTCTCCTCGCGCAGCTGGACAGCTGTCTCGGGGGCAAGACGGGTGTTAACAGTTCCCAGGGGAAAAATCTGATCGGCACTTTCCTCCATCCGATGCTTGTCCTCGCGGATACGGAAACTCTGCGCAGTTTGCCGGAGCGCATTTGGAACGAAGGTTTTGCGGAGGCGATCAAGCATGGGGTCATTCGAGACGCTGGGCTTTTTCGCGCGCTCGCTTCGGTAGAGCGGGAAAACTGCGTCGAGTTCGTCGCGTCCAATCTCCGTGTTAAAGCCGCGCTCGTAGAAGCAGATGAACGCGAAGAAAACGGCCTTCGGCAACTGCTCAATTTCGGTCACACCGTCGGTCATGCCATCGAGCACGCCGCCGGTTATGGAAACATGCTGCATGGTGAAGCGATCAGCCTCGGCCTGCTCGCAGCGGCGCACGTTTCCGTTCACCGCGCGGGGTTATCGTCAGGCGAAGTGGAGGAAATCAGAGAGGCTCTTATCGCTCATCATTTACCGGTGACCCTGCCGGCCGATTTCCCGCGAGAAAACATCTTCCCGGCGCTCTCCCGCGACAAAAAGATCCAGCAGGGCCGCCTTGGATTTGTTGTAGCTCACGAAATCGGCCGCGCCAGCATTTCCCACGAAGTCACCATCGAAGACATTCGAGCTGCAGTGGACAGGCTCTAACCGACAGTTAGTCACTTACGGACGAGTCTGCGGTCTTGTCGTCTTGAAATAAGACAGCACTCCCTGCACCGCGCCGTCGGCATACTCTCGGTAAATGCTCGGACGCTTTTTGCCCGCGACGGTCTGCGTTCCTTCGTAATCGCCGGCTTGCACACGCGCGAAAACTTCGTGGCTGTTCATCACATACGGCTCCAGGTAAATGGTCGGACATTGGTAAAGCCGGGTCGCTAAAAGATTCCGGGCATAGACGTAGCCGCTCGTCCCGACGCGAGTCACGTTTTCGGTTTTATACTCATACGGTGGCAGACTGGTCGCCTTGCTCATGGTGGCCGTGATCGACTCCGCCAACGCCAGCTCTTCTTCATACGAGCGGCTCAGGAGCTTTAGTAGCATCTCCCAGCGTTCATCGTCCCGCTCCAGTTCAGTTTTTAGATAGGCGCCGTTAATGAGCAGGTGCAGATGATTCTTTTCGACTAACATGGGATCTCGCGGATCGCCCCACGGCTCTGCGTTAAAGTGCAGGGCGAGAACGAGATCAGGTTGCAGCCGGTAATTTACCAGATTGGCGCGCCGGCGAATCTCGCTGTTTCGATAGAAGAGCAACTCTCGTTGCCAGCCCACTGTTTGCTCTTTTAGCGCGTCGGACGGCCCGTCGAAATTTTCTCGCGGGTCGGTCACCCCGGCCTTGATCAACGTCTGCCTGGCAATTTCCTCGAAATCCGACGGTCGATAAGGAGTGACTGGTTCTGTCTTGTCTCGTAGCAGGGAGACCTTCGCTCCCAGGGCTTCGAGCCGCGGCGCGATCAGGCGCGCGACTTGCAGGGTCATGTCCCCTTCCTGCACAGGAGT
>JBPCLK010000118.1:0-4473 GCA_051003355.1 Chthoniobacterales bacterium
CCTCGAAACACACCGAGTCAGTGAATCTTTCGCCTGATGGACAACGGGCCATCGTAATGGCGCGCGGCGATATCTTTTCCGTCCCTGCCAAGGACGGCACGGAGCGTGCCCTCACTCACACTTCGAATGCGCATGAGCGCGACGCCATTTGGTCGCCGGATGGCAAGTCGATCGCCTACAACTCCGATGAGACTGGCGAGAATGAACTTTACGTCCGGGCACAGGACGGCAAAGGTGCGCCGCAACAAATCACCAATTCGTCAGATACATATTTTTACGCACCGATCTGTTCGCCAGACAGTAAGAAGCTCCTCTGGAGCGATCGCCTCCAGCGCCTGCGCTACGTGGAGGTTGCGAGCAAGGCCGTCACCGAGGTGGCAAATGACAAAGTGGGAGAGATAGAGTCCTACGATTGGTCGCCAGACAGTCAGTGGATCGCCTGGGCCCAACCAGAAGAAAACGAACAACCGAAAGTCTATCTCTATTCACTTGCCGGCAAAAAAGCCACGCCAGTGACCAATGATTGGTATGGCTCGGGTCGGGTCACATTTAGCGACGATGGAAAATATCTTATGTTCTCATCGGGTCGCGATTTCAAACCGACCTTCGGCGAGCAGGAGTTCGAGGCGATCTACGTCGACATGCAACGGCCTTATCTGGTCACTTTGGCCAAGGATACGGAATCACCGCTCTCGCCTAAGAGTGACGAAGTGGGAAAAGCCGAGAAGAAAGATAAAAAAGATAAAGATGGCGATAAGAAAAACGAACAGCCAAAGAAACCTATCACTGTAAAAGTCGATCTTGATGGGATTCAAAATCGAATTGTCGGCTTGGACGTCACCCCGGCCAACTACAAAGACCTTCGCCTGGTTGACGACCGCCTTTTCTATCTACGGCGGACGGTGGGCGATGCAGGCAACGACGACGAGGAGGAAGGTCCCGGAAAACAGAAATGGCATCTCTGTTATTATAGCTTGGAAGATCGCAAGGAGACTGTCCTGGGTGACGTAAATACCTACCAGATCAGTTTCGACGGCAAGAAGATGCTGGTGCAGATCGACAAGGATTATTTCATTATCGACCTGCCCAAAGACAAACTCGAGACCAAGGATCACAAGGTTAAAGTCGAAGGTTTGGATGTGATGGCTGATCGCCGCGCAGAGTGGCGGCAGATCTACTTCGAGGCCTGGCGTCAAATGCGGGATTTCTTCTACAACCCGGACATGAACGGCGTCGATTGGAAAGCCATGCGCGACAAGTATGCCGCCCTTCTTCCCTACGTGAATCACCGCAACGATCTGACCTATCTCATTGGCGAATTAATCGGTGAACTGAACAATGGTCACTCGTATATTTCCGGAGGCGAACGACCGGAAACCCCACGCATTAAACTTGGCCTCCTGGGCGCTGATCTCTCGCGTGACCCGGCCAGTCATGCCTATCGGGTCGACCGAATACTGCCCGGTGAGAATTGGAACGATGAAACGCGTTCTCCGCTCACCGCGATCGGTCTTAACCTGAAGCCGGGTGACTTTATCCTCGCGGTGAATGGCACTCCGGTATCGAGTTTGCCCAATATCTACGACGCTCTTATCGGCAAAGCCGGCAAGCAGGTCATCCTACGAGTTAACTCTACGGCCAGCGATACTGGCGCGCGTGACGTCACTGTTGTTCCCACGGCTGATGAGTCGCCACTATACTATCTCGACTGGGTCCAGCATAACATCGATTACGTCAGTCAGAAAACTGGCGGCGAAGTTGGCTATGTCCACATCCCGGACATGGGACAGCCAGGGTTGGATGAGTTTACCAAGCGTTACTTCCCACAGATCCGCAAAAAGGGACTGATTGTGGACGTGCGCGGTAACGGCGGTGGTTTCGTTTCCCCGTTAGTCATCGAAAGGCTGCGGCGCGCTCTGGTCATGATCGAGATGGCGCGCAACAGTTCGCCACAACCAAATCCTCCGCAAACTTTTCTTGGGCCGATGGTGACTCTGATCAATGAATTCTCCGCCTCCGATGGCGATATTTTCCCATACCGGTTTAAATCCCTGGGCCTGGGCAAGCTAATCGGCAAGCGGACCTGGGGCGGCGTTATCGGGATTCGTAATCCGTTGCCGCTCATCGATGGAGGTCAGCTATTCAAACCGGAGTTCGCGCCCTACTCGAAGGACGGTAAGGGCTGGATCATCGAAAGCCATGGCGTGGATCCCGATATCATGGTGGATAACGATCCAGCCAGGGAATTCAAGGGTGAAGACCAACAGCTCGATCGAGGAATACAGGAAGTTCAGGTCGAGATGAAGAGCAAGGGCTACGAAATGCCGCCGATCCCGCCATTCCCGAATCGAAACCCGGCTTCCAGTCCAGCACCGACTCCAACGCCAACACCCTAGGGCTTGCCAAGTGTGGTAGAGTAGCCGGATGTTTCTACCGAATCAGAAAGTGGTGTGTGTGGATGGCCGGTTCCCGCTCGGCATTGAGGAACTTTACAGCGAACTTCCCAAGGAAGGCTCGACCTACACCATTCGAGATATCGTGCCCGGGATCGGACTGACCGGAGACGAAGGGGAAATTGCGGTCTACCTCTGCGAGATCAAAGCGCCCTTCAACGCTCACGACATCGAGCGCGGCTTCCGAGCGGATCGTTTCGCGCCGCTCCGGACCGTGGAAGAAAAGGTGGAAGAAGAATCGTTTGTCGGACTCCCCGGAATGCTGCCCGCGTAGTGATGTCTCGCCGTTCGATGGCCTGGGCCGGCGTGCTCGTTGCCCTTCTTTCTGCGCCGATTAGGGGAGCCAGCGGGAAATCTTCGCCAGTCGAAGCACGCGCGGTTGAAAAGCAGATCGCTGAAATCGAGCACCGCCTGGGCGGGCGTATGGGAATTGCTGCCCTGGAAACCAGGAGCGGCCGGCGCTTTGCCCATCGCTCCGAGGAGCTGTTCCCAATGTGCAGCACTTTCAAACTGCTCGCTGTGGCGGCGGTGCTTCACCGCGTCGATCAGCAGAGAGAACAGCTCGATCACCTCATTCCTTATGCCGAGATCGAACTGCTCGAGTATGCGCCTGTCACTCGGGAGCACATCAAGGAAGGTGCCATGACGGTGCGGGCGCTATGCGTGGCTGCGCTTCAAGTTAGCGATAACACTGCCGCGAACCTCCTGTTACGGACGATCGACGGACCCGGCGGCTTCATTCGTTATGCGCGGTCTCTGGGCGACAAGGTCACCCGCCTGGATCGTTTCGAACCTCATTTGAACAGCGCTGAGCCGGGCGACGATCGCGACACCACGACACCGGCGGCCATGCTGGCCGACCTGCGCGCGCTCCTGCTCGGCGACGCCCTTTCTTCGTCATCCCGCCAGTTGCTTGATGGTTGGCTGGCAGGCAACCAAACCGGCTTCGAATTGATTCGGGCAGGCGTGCCTAACGACTGGAAAGTGGGCGATAAAACGGGACGCGGCGCCCACGGTGCCACCAACGATATCGCCATCCTGCGGCCACCGGGTCGAGCGTCCATTCTGCTGGCCATCCATACGGTGGGGTCAACCGCGTCGGTAAAGACGAGACTGGACGCCATCGCCGAGACCGCACGGGCCGTAGTGGAGAGTTTTTGAGAGATGGATTCCCCTGCTCCGCCTCCAAAATATGTCACGCTGACTGACCCCCTCTATCATTACATCGTCGAGCAGCGGAGCCATCGCGGGGACAGCCTGCTGGCATCTTTGCGGAAGGAAACGGAGGCGTTAGGCGATTCGGCCAAAATGCTCATCAGCCCGGAACAGGGCGACTTCCTGACGCTGCTGACGAAGTTGCTCGACGTTCGCTCAGCGATCGAGGTTGGCACTTTCACCGGCTATAGCTCCATCTGTCTGGCGCGAGGTCTGGCCGAAGGCGGGCGCCTGAGTTGTTTTGATGTGAGCGACGAATGGACTTCAATAGCCCGGCGTTATTGGGAAAGAAGTGGCGCGGCTCCACGCATTCAGCTGCACTTGGGAGACGCGAAGCAGATCCTGCCTGCTTGGGAGCCTGACCAGCCGCTCGATCTTGCTTTCATCGATGCGGACAAGCCTGGTTACGACGCATACTTCGAAATCCTGCTGCCGAAGATGAGGCGGAATGGCCTCTTCATTTTCGACAACATGGTCTGGGGCGGACGTGTGGTCGAAGAACCTCTGGAAGATGAGGACGGCCTGGCCATCGACCGATTGAATCGGAAACTGGCGGCCGACCCGCGGGTGGAATCTGTTCTGGTTCCGATTGCCGACGGTCTTCATCTGGCGAGGAAACGCTAAACCACCATGAGCAAGAATCGGCTCGAAGCCTTCAGCGATGGAGTCCTGGCCATCCTGATTACAATCATGGTTCTTGAATTGAAAGTCCCACACGGAGGGCTTCTTAGTCATCTTTTTACGCTCTGGCCGGTCTTCCTCAGTTATGTGCTGAGCTTCATCTTTCTCGGGATTTACTGGAATA
>JBPCLK010000119.1:0-24807 GCA_051003355.1 Chthoniobacterales bacterium
GCCTTGGAAGCAAAGACGCCGAGCAGAACTGTGCCCAGCGCTCCGCCCACGCCATGCACTCCCCAGACGTCGAGCGCGTCGTCCCATCCCAGCTTGTTTTTGAAATGGACGGCCAGATAGCAAACCACGCCGGCCGCCATGCCGATCAAAGCGGCGGAAGGGAGAGTCACAAACCCGGCCGCGGGCGTGATCGTGGCCAACCCTGCGACCGCGCCGGTCAGCAACCCAACGAACTTAGGTTTACGTTGCAAAGTCCATTCAATCGTGAGCCAGACAATCGCGGCGAAGGAGGCCGCCACATCCGTGTTCAGAAAAGCAAGACCGGTAATGGCGTTAACATCCAACTCGCTCCCGGCGTTAAACCCATACCAGCCGAACCAGAGCAGGCCCGTGCCGATGGCGATGAGTGGCACGCTGTTGGGCGGCGATTCGCGATCGCGCCGCTGGCCCACGTAAAGGACGGAAGCGAGAGCTGCGAAGCCGGCCGTCGCATGCACCACGATGCCGCCGGCGAAATCTAGCACGCCCCAATGGGCCAGCAGACCGCCACCCCAGACCATGTGAGCAAATGGATAATAAACCAGCAACTGCCAGAAGACGAGAAAGGCGAGATAAGCCTTAAAAGTGATCCGGTTCACGAAAGCGCCGGTAATGAGCGCCGGCGTGATGATGGCAAACATCATCTGGTAAGCCATGAAAACGAACTCCGGCAGCTTGTGATTGCCGGGGAAGGGCGAATTCAAATCGACCCCGTGCATGAACATCTTGTCGAAGTTGCCGATCACTCCGCCTAACGAATCGCCACTAAAGCAAAGCGAGTAGCCGAGCACAAACCACATGATGGTCGTGATCCCCATGGAAACGAAACTCTGGATCATGATCCCGAGGATATTGCGCTTCCCGGCGAGACCGCCGTAGAAGAAAGCGAGGCCTGGCGTCATTAACATGACGAGGCTGGTGGCGAGGAGCATGAAACCGGTCGTTCCTGTATCAAACATAGGTGTGATGTTTTGGTTGCGGGCGGTTATAAGGGATCGGTTTGGGAAAGCCAAGCAGCATTTTTTCGTCAGTTTCGGTGCCTTCCATGGTGAAAATTCGGTCTATCTTTCCCTTCTTTTCCTTCCTGGCCTGCGGGGTCGGTCACCTCGCGGCTCAGGATGCCGTTTCCCCGACTTCGCGGAGCAAAATCTACGGCTGGATTGAGACCGGTATCACGGCTAATCCCGATACTCCCGACAGCCGGCAGAACTTTGGCCGCCTCTTCACCGATCGAGCCAATGAAGTGCTCCTCAATCAAGCCGTGATCACCGCCGAGCGATCCCTGGGTGAGGCGAGCGATCAATTCGATTGGGGCTTCAAGGCGCAATTTCTCTACGGGAGCGACGCGCGCTACATCCATTCCGTCGGGCTTTTCGATAACACCCAGCACGACATCGTGCAGCCCGACCTGGTCGAGGCCTGGGCGCTCCTGCATTTCCCCATTGCCAACACGGCCGGCGGCCTCGATCTCAAGGCCGGTAAGTTCGTCACGCTCGAAGGCGCAGAGACGATCGATCCACGGCCGAATATCTTCTACTCCAAGAGCTACATCTTTAACTTCGGGCTCCCACTTAATCACACCGGCATCCTCACCACGCTGCATCCCATCCAGGGACTCGACCTCTACGTCGGAGTAACGCGCGGCGTGAATACGAGCGTGACCGACAACAACGGTTCCTGGGCTTTCATGGCGGCTTCGGGCTGACCCTACTCGAGGGCAAACTGACCGCGCTGGCCGCTACCCATATCGGACCCGAAAATCCAAACAACAATCACGATCAGCGCTATCTCAACGACTTGGTCGTGACCTGGAAAGCCACCGATCGGGTGACCATGATCTTCGAGGGAAACTACGCCCTGGACGAAAGCCTTCCTGGAGGCGCCCAGTCTTACGGGGCGGCCGGTTATCTTGCCTACAAGGTCAACGACTGGCTGTCGTTAGGCTTGCGCGAGGAAGTCTTCCGCGATGAGAAAGGCTTCTTCGTCGGCAGCTTTGCCGCCAACGACGATTTCATCGACATTGAGCGCGGGAAAGCCGATAACCTCGATCCAAGCACTTTTTCCACGGCAGGCACCTTCAACGAAATCACTGTGGGCGCCACCTTTAAGGTGCCAATTTTCAAACCGGACTGCGACCTGATCATCCGGCCCGAATTGCGCTATGACGCCGCCCTTACGTCCCGCACCAAGCCCTACGGTGACTGGGATTCTCGCGATCAATTCACCGCGGCTGTGGACGCTATCTTCACCTTTTGACCGTTAGGGCGCCGGGCTCACCAGATCGTTCGGCCGTCTCCCAGATGACAAGAGCGATTCCGCCCAGGATGGCGATTGATGCGAGAACGAAACGGAGCGTGATCGCTTCGCCGAGGAGGAGAATACCGCCGCCCGCGGCTAGCACGGGCACACTTAGCTGCACAGTCGCGGCGCTGATGGCCTTAAGCGAAGGCAGTGCTGCATACCAAATGACGTAACCGAGACCCGATGAGCATGCTCCGGAGAGGATCGCATAAGTCACGCCAGCTCGATCCAGATGAGTCCACGGGAAGTAGATCGTACTCAGGATTAAGGCGAGAGGCACTGCGCGGATAAAGTTACCCGCCGTGATCCCTGCGGGATCGGCGGCGCCTTTGCCTCTTTGCGAATAGATGCCCCAGGCGATTCCGGCGAAGAGCATGAGAGTTGCGCCGTGCAGCGGAGGCGCGGAGAGACCCGGCAAAAGCAATGCGACCAATCCCCCCAAAGCGAGCAGTAGCCCGGGAATTTGAATCCCGCGAAGTGACTCGCCGCTTCGCAGGCCCCAGAGGATCATGGTGGCCTGCACCGCGCCAAAGAGGAGGAGCGCACCTGTCGCGGCCGGGAGACTCACATAGGCGAATGAGAAAGCGGCCGCATAAACAAAAAGCGCTGCGGCGGAAGTCCAGGTGCCAAGGGCCACCAGTGACGAGTGACCAGTGGTGGGTGACGAGCGGAGCGGTCGATTATCGGTTAGCAGGTCCAGTCTATCCTTCGTTAGTTTGCGGCGCAGAACCAATAATAGGCTAAGCGCGACCGCGCCGGAAAGGAGGCGGATGAAAGTGAAGCTAGCTGGATCAATTGTTGTCTGCCTGAGCGCCGCCCGGCAGAGCAATGAGTTGCCCGCGAAGGCCACCATGGCGCCGGAGGTGAGAAGAAGTAGCCTGGCAGGTTTCATCCGGAATGTCCCATCGCAGTGTCCCAGCCGATAACAGGGAAGTCGTTCTTTTTCCGCGCCCGCTGGGATCGCTTCACGAAGCACCCCAAATTTCTGTCTGAGCTACGATTTGGTGATGCAGCGAGGATAGTGAAGCTAAATGGCGATTGCCGCCGTTCCTGCGAAAGAGCTTAGACGCAGCAATCCGCGTGGTTACTTGGACACGACCGTCACGTGACGGAACGGGCGCAAAGACCAGTAGGCGAAGATATCGCGGGCGCGAGGCTTCTTCGCGAAATGCAGCCGCCAATAGATCGAGGCTAAATGCTCTTTGTCGCCCCGGAACCTGCTGAAGGAGGCCGAGACGGGCGCAAACTTCGAGTAGCTGGTGTTGAGCTTCGCCACCGTATCGTGATGTGCCAGAACCACCATCCCGCCCAGGGCGATGGCGAGCAAAAGCAAAAAGGCAAGGATCGACTTCATAGATGCCGAGACTATTCCCCAGCGACCAGCGGCGGAAAGGACAAAGTTTTGCTGGGTAACGCAATGCGAAAAGTGCTTTCGGAAAATCATCCCGCCGCCATGATATGGCATGAGCCGTGATTTTGAGGAGCTAGACTACCAGAAAACGGCGTTGGGGGAGCTGATCCTCCGACGCCGTCGCCTGCTATCGTTAGGTGGGTTGGAGGTTTACGAGGTGAAACTGGGCGACGCCTTCCTCATGTCGAGCCTCTTCCACGAAGTGGAAGTGGCTCTCGCGCATTTTGGTTTGGCGGAACTGGAGGGTGGATCCTGGGACGTGGTGATGGGCGGGTTGGGGCTTGGCTATACGGCTGCCGCAGCCTTGGAGCATCGCGAAGTTGAGTCGTTGCTTATTGTGGAGGCTTTGCAGCCGGTCATCGGTTGGCACCAAAATGGGTTGGTGCCCCTGGGGCCGGGCCTGACGAACGACCCTCGTTGTCGGATGGTGCAGGCGGACTTCTTTGCTGCAGCGCAGTCGGCGGAGGGATTTGATGCGGCTCAGCCCGGCCGAATGTTCCATGCGGTGCTGCTCGATATCGATCACTCGCCCAGGGACCTATTGGATCGCGGAAATGCGGCTTTTTACCAGCCGGCAGGCCTAACCGCCTTGTTGAAGCATCTTCATCCGGGCGGAGTTTTCGCTCTTTGGTCGGACGATCCGCCGGACGATGAATTCCTCGCTACCCTCGCGCGCGTCTTCGAGACAGCGCGCGCTCATATCGTGAGGTTTCCGAATCCGCTTCTGGACACAACTTCGGAGAGCACCGTTTACGTGGCCTGTAAGCCAGCGGCCGTCGGTGAAAATGAGTAGGATTTCCCAACTACAAAAGGGTCCGCATGAGCCCTGGCATCCGAATCATGCACGAGCGTAAGATTCTTTTTGCGCTTGTCCATTCATGCAACGATCTGCGGTTCTTTCTTTTATTGTCCTGGCCATCGCGCGACTGACGCTGGTTGCTGACTCCGAAGGCTCTGGGACGCCGTGGAAAGAAGAAGGAAATCGGGATCGGTTAGTCATCTACAGCCGGGCTCATCCGGGATCGGCGGTGAGGGAATTCAAGAGTGTAGGGGCGATCGATGCGCCGCCCAGTGCAGTCTTCGCAGTGCTTGATAATGCCGAGGCGTATCCGCAGTTCATGCCTTATACGTCCGAAAGCCGGGTTCTGAAAAAAACCGGTACCTACACGATTGCCTATCAGCGGCTGGAACTTCCGCTGGTGGATGACCGCGACTACACGCTGCGTTCGAAACATTCCAGGACGGAGAGCCCGAGCGGGCCGGTCTATCACATCGAATGGCAACCGGCTAACGATCTCGGGCCGGCTGAAATCCCCGGGGTACAACGAGTCAAGGTGTGCGAAGGCGGTTGGCTGATCGAGCCGACGGGTGACGGCCGAACGCGTGCGACTTATCTCATCTACACGGATAGCGGAGGCGCGATTCCGGCGGCCATTGCCAACAGCGGCAGTCGGCTGGCGATTCGCAAGTTGTTCGCCGCTATCCGGAAAGAAGTGCACACCGCAAAATACGCCGAGCCTCAAGGGTAGCGTCGGCGTCACCGCGTCTCGATTTATGGCTCGAAATCAGTTAGTCGGGTTCTTTGCCGGAGCAGCCCTGGTTTTTTCCGGCTGCGCTGAGATGCCCGTCTCGGATTTTGCCGACCAACGTCCTGTGCTCGATCCAGCCCAGTTCTTTAGCGGGAAGACCAGTTCTACCGGAGTGATGGAGAATCGCGGCGGCGCGCCCATGAAGAGAGTCACCACGCAGACCATCGGCAAGTGGGAGGGAGAGACGTTGCACCTGGAGCAGGAACTCCAGCTTGGCGGCGAGCCGCAGCATCGTTCCTGGCGCATCCGCAAGCTCGACGCGCATCACTTCGAAGCGACGGCCAACGACTTGGTGGGCACGGCGCGCGGCGAAGCTTACGGGAACGTTTTTCACTGGGAATTCACCCTTGCTCTTTCGCCGGGAAATCCGTTGGCCAATGTGCGCATGAGCCAGTGGATGTACCTGCAACCCGATGGACGGACGTTGGTTAACCATTCCACTATTCTCAAGTTGGGCCTCGTGGTGGCACAAGTGACGGAACAATTCCGCAAGGAATGAAAAGCCGATGGCGGCAAGACGGCCCGAATCGTGTATCAGTAGGCCATGTCAGATCCACGCAATGTTGCCCACGATAAGAAAGTAAAGCAGGAGAAAGAGCACGAGAAGGAAGCCGAGGGAAAGGCTCAGCCTAACGAAAAGGAGGCGGCCGCGCCCGCTGCTGACGCGACGGAGCCTGATCAGGCCACAGTCGAGCACGAGAAGTCGGTAGCGGTCCTTTCCAAGCTGAAAGAGATGGAATTCCATTCCCGGGCCAATATCGAAACCCTGGCCGAGCTGACCCTGACGATCGACGACGAGCTGAAGCAAAAGGATTTTTCCGATCCGGTTGCCGCGCTCTACGGTGCGCAGGATCAATTCCAGACCAAGGTAACCGAACTGATCGAGAGCTACGAGGCTCACGTGGGCTCCATGAAGCCTACGGCCTAACGACGCCGACGGCGGTAAATTTGCGCTGGTCACAGCGGCTGCCTTTCGTGTTTGATGGCGAGCATGAAACGATTCCTGTTTTCATTTGTTACCATTCTCGCCTTCGCCGTGCCCGACGCGTGGGCGCAAAGCAAGATCGAGCTTCAGCCTAACGAAACCATTCTGTCCGTGTTACAGGGGCAGGTCGGGAAACCGGTCGAGTTGCGCATGAAATCCGGGGAAAAAATCTCCGGCAAACTGCAAAAGGTTACCGGTAAGCTGGTCCACGTGGCGGAGCTGACGGACGCGGATTTTTACGATGCGGCGGTCGAGGTCGACAGCATTGCCGCGGTCGTGGTGCGGGTCCGTTAGCATTCGACTACCGGAGGTATCGTCATGAATGCGACGTCTTCACAGCCACCTGCATCGCCGCCGGAGCACGACCCGGACGATCATTGGAAGTTCCTGCGCGATGTCGCGGTCTTCCAGCTCAAGATGCTGCTGGATAACGTGCGGGACTTTGCGCTCATGCCAGTGTCGTTAATCGCGGCGCTGGTCGATCTTATTTTCAAAGGCGAACGGCAGGGCACGCTCTTCTATCAGGTTCTGCGTTGGGGCGCGCACAGTGAGAGGGTGATCGATGTCTACAGCGCCATCGAGGGAGATGACGAGACGGTGGTCCATCCTGACTACACCGTGGATGCGGTCATCGCCCGGCTCGAGGGCGTGCTGACGCGAGAGTGCGCGAAAGGCGGGACGGCGGCGAACGTGAAAGCCGCCATGGATCGCACCATCCAGCAGATTCAGACGGAGGCCAGCATTCCAAGAGCTCGCGCGCGAGACGCGGTGGCGCGCGCCGCCGACCGGTTGCGGATCAGGGTCGATCCGCTTCCTCCAGAGGAGACTGATCGCCCGGCCTAATCGAGCAAGGAAACTTTGTCGCCTGGCTGGACCATTCCCTCAACCAAGACCGCGGCGTAAACGCCGGCGAAGCCTTCATGTTTCTGTGCGACTGACTTTAGAACCGCGGGCATTTTTTCTCCCGTCTCGGGATCCAGCGTGATGATCATGCAGCGCGGATCGCGTTCGAGAATGGCGAGCGTCACCTTCGAGCCAAGGCGCAGCGAGCGCCCGACGAAGCGGTTCTCGGCAAAGCCTTCCGCGTTCGTTAGGTTAAGATAAAGATTGGCGCGAAAGCGGCGCGGATCGAGCGGAGCAGCGGTTTCCTCGCCCAGCTTTTGAATCGACTGCGAGGAGATCAGAGAGATCGGGCGGCAATCGGTCAGCGCGCGCTCCGAGCGTCGCAGTGTGAGTTCTGGCTCTCCTTCGACTCCTTCCCGCAGGAGCTCGTGCAGCCGTGGATCATCGATCGCCAGCGTGGCGCCGGAAGGTGTCTCGACCTCGACTTGGAGATCGATGGGATCGGCATACAGCGGGCTGGCTCCGGGCGCGAGCTTTTCGGCCGCGGCAAGATTAGGCGGCGCCAGCGTTTTCTCGCGTTCACGGAAGCGCGGCTGGTAGCAAAGCATGCGGCGCTGCTCGCGCGCGGTCAGGTAAGGCAGGCCGGGGCGGGCGGTGGAGCTGTGGAAAGCGAAAAGCCGATCGCCGTAAACACCGGGAAAGCCGATAAAGACCGCGTCGCATCTTTCGCCGCGCATGCTCTTGACCGGATAGCGCCAGAGACTTTCGACGATTCCGATGGCAGTCATGTTCCGATTAGGACGGCGAAAAAGGGCCTGCGCGGACTTAGAGCGCGCCCGAGGCGAGAATTAACGGAAAAGCTTCGATCACGAACGTTATTGGGAGCAAAACGCATGGAACTTCTGGTCCGACCGCATAAATGCCAAGCGAAAAGTATACCAACCCGGCTCGCAGGACGCTATTTGCTCTTCCGAGGCGTCGTGGTGGGGAGAAAGTCTCGCAACTCCCGGGCGGCGCGGGAGAGCTGCCGTTTCTTCTGCCAGACGAGCGCGATATCGCGGGTCGGCTTCACTTTGCCTAACGATCGATAAACGACGTTTTGGTCGCCGGTCCGCTTCCGGGCCATGGCCGGGACCATGGAAATGCCGACTCCGGCGGCGACCAGAGCCTGCACGGTTTCGATCTGGGCGCTCCGGCAACTGATGCGTGGTGCGAACCCATGCGCGTAGCAGAATTGCAGAGCCTGTGCCCCGAGACAGTGGGTCTCCGACATAAAGATGAAGTTTTCCGGTTGCAGGTCAGCGGCGCACAGATTGCGTTTCCGGGCCAGCGCGTGATCCTGCGGCAGAGCGAGGACGAGCTCCTCCCGGAAGAGAAAACGCGTTTCGACGCCAGGGTCGGTGATGGGGAGACTGACGAGAGCCAGATCCAGCTCACGCTGGCCGAGGGCGCGGAGCGCGCGCGTGGTCGTTTCTTCGTGCACGATCAATTGCACGGCCGGGCATCGGCGCCGGAATCCACGAAGAATCTTCGGCAACAGGTAGGGCGCGATGGTTGGTAGGGCAGCGAAATTCACTTCCCCTCGAATGACGCCGCCGCGCGCGTCCCGCACCTCGCGCTTCACCTCCTGGATTTCACGCAGGACGTTTTCCGCCCTTCGCCGGAAGAGTTCTCCCGCGGAGGTTAGAGTGACCTGCCGCCGGCTTCGCTCAAAGAGTTTTTCGTTCAGCTCCGCTTCCAGTTTGAGGATCTGCTGGCTCAGCGAAGGCTGGGCGACATGGCAACTTTCGGCCGCGCGACTGAAACCGCCGGTCTTAACAATCGCGAGAAAATAGCGAAGTTGATGAAGTTCCATAGTCAGTGCCTATCAATAAAATAGGCAGAACGTCTTTTCTACCTATCGAAAAGATAGTTACTTTCCATTGCGCACATCTGCGTGATCAGCAAAGCGTTTATTAAAAAGAGAAATTTTATGGCAAAAGCAAAAGCAACAAAAGCAACCAACTCGAACAAGAAGATCGACGAACTCCGTCCCGACATGTCGACCGCGGAAGGCACGACTCTGACTTCCAACCAGGGGGTCGCGATTAACGACACCAACAACACGCTCAAGGCCGGCGAACGAGGACCGTCGCTGCTCGAAGATTTCCTCATGCGGGAAAAGATCACGCACTTCGATCACGAGCGCATTCCGGAGCGCGCAGTGCATGCGCGCGGCGTCGCGGCGCACGGCTATTTCCAGGCCTACAAATCGCATTCCGGCCTCACGAAAGCTGGTTTTCTGAACGACCCCTCGCGCAAGACCCCGGTATTCCTGCGTTTCTCCACCGTCGCCGGTTCCCGCGGCTCCGCTGATTTGGCCCGCGACGTGCGCGGCTTCGCGATCAAGTTTTATACCGACGAAGGCATCTTCGACATGGTCGGGAACAATATCCCGGTCTTCTTCATCCAGGACGCGATCAAGTTCCCCGATCTCATCCACGCGGTGAAACCGGAGCCGCATAACGAGATCCCGCAGGCGGCCTCGGCGCACGATACCTTCTACGACTTTATTTCGCTCTCACCCGAAACCTTCCACATGCTGATGTGGGTGATGTCGGATCGCGCCATCCCGCGCAGCCTGCGCATGATGGAGGGCTTCGGCATCCACACTTTCCGTTTCATCGATGAGGCCGGGAAATCGCGCTTCGTGAAGTTTCATTTCAAACCGAAACTCGGCATGCATTCCGTCCTTTGGGATGAGGCGCTCAAGATTAACGGCAAGGATCCTGATTTTCATCGGCGCGATCTCTGGGAAGCAATCGAGAGCGGCGCTTTCCCGGAATGGGAATTCGGCGTGCAGGTGGTGGAGGAAAAGGATGAGCACAAGTTCGATTTCGATCTCACCGATCCGACCAAGGTCATCCCCGAGGAACTGGTCCCGATCACGCCGTTAGGCAGGTTGGTTCTCGATCGCAATCCCGAGAACTATTTTGCGGAAACTGAGCAGGTCGCGTTTCACCCGGGTCATCTCGTGCCGGGGATTGACTTCAGCAATGATCCGCTCCTGCAGGGTCGTCTCTTTAGTTACACCGACACGCAGCTCACCCGGCTCGGGGGCCCAAACTTTGCGCAGATCCCGATCAACCGGCCGACTTGCCCGATGCACAATAATCAGCGGGACGGTCACATGCAGCAGATCGTAAATCGCGGCGAGACGAGTTATTTCCCTAACACGATCAGCAGCGGCTGCCCCATGCAGGCGAAGGAAGACATGGGCGGTTTCGTTAGCTACGCCGAGAAAATGCAGGGCGCGAAAGTGCGCGGCAAGACGGACAAGTTCTTCGATCACTTCAGCCAGGCGGCGCTCTTCTTCCAGAGTCAGGCGCCCTACGAACAACAGCACATCATCAACGCTCTCACCTTCGAGCTCGGCATGGTGACGCGGCCGGCGATTGTGGAGCGGATGCTGGGGATGCTGAACAAGGTGGATAAGACACTTGCCAGCGGCATTGCCGAGGGCCTGGGCATGAAAGTGCCGAGCGCCGTCGAAGGCCGCACTAACCAGGCCGTCGGCGCCGACGCAGGGCGCAGGACCGAGTCGAAGCCAATGAAAAACACCTATGGCAAGTCGCCGGCCTTGAGCATGGCCAACACGGTCAAGAACTCGATCGAGACACGCAAGATCGCGATTCTGGTGGCTGCTGGGGTGGACGACAACGACCTCTCCGCGATGAAAGATGCCCTAACGAAAGAAGGCGCAACGGTCAAGGTCATAGGCCCGCGCGGCGGGACCTTGAAGAGCGCGAAGGGCGCTGAGATCAAGCTGGACATGAGCCTGGTCAACGCCACTTCAGTCGTCTTCGACGCGGCCTACGTGCCCGGCGGACAGAAGAGCGCCGACACTCTCAAGGCCGACGATCGTGCGATTCTCTTCGTGAACGAGACCTTCAAGCATTGCAAAGCCCTCGCTGCCACGGGCGAAGGAATCGAGCTGCTTCGCGCTTCGTCCATCGATCTCGAGGCGGCCAAGGACGATCCGTCCCTGATCGTAGATGAGAAGGGCGACGCCAAAAAAGTTTCAGCCCGTTTCATCAAGGCCATCGCGCAACATCGCAACTGGGATCGCGAGACCAAGGCGAACATTCCCGCGTAACGGCGGACGATCAGCGGACGCTAAAATCATTCTCGGCGCGCGGGCTTGGATGCCTGCGCGCCGAGATGTCTTCCGTAAATTTCGGGGCATTGCATATCTGAGATCTGCTCGCTAGGATCGCGTGCATGTCCAGCAGCGAGAAAACGAGCATCGCTACTAAACATCCTCTCGGGTTCACCGGGTTCCTGCGCTCCGAGATTGCCCTTTTTCTGGGCTTGGCGAGTGCGGCAGTTTTTCTCTGGTTAGGCGATCGCCTGCAGGCCGACGCGCGGCAGCGCGAAGTTTTTCTTTTCGTCGTCCTGGTCTGGCTGTTCGTCGGTGTTCTTTGGTCAGCGATCTCCGTAGTGCGTCATGCTGACTGTCTGGCGCTGAAATTCGGAGAACCCTACGGGACGCTGATCCTGACCCTGGCCGCCATATCCATCGAGGTGATGATGATTTCCGTGATGATGTTGCACGGGGCTAATAATCCGGCTCTTGCTCGGGACATGATGTTTGCCGTTCTCATGATCGCGCTCAATGGCCTCATCGGATTGTCACTGCTTCTGGGCGGTCTGCGTCACCGCGAACAACAATACAATCTTCAGGGCAGCGGCGCCTACCTTAATACCATCATGACGCTGGCAGTGCTGGTCCTGGTGCTGCCAGACTTCACGACGTCGCTTTCAGCTCCGCGCCTGAACCGAGTGCAGGAGGTCTTCCTCATTGTGGTCTCGCTAGCGCTCTACGCGATTTTCCTCTTTCTCCAGGTCAGGCGTCATAGCAGTTACTTCCAGGAAACCGCGGCGTTCGAGAGCAGCAGCGGGGGAGGCGGGCACGGTCACCTCGTTGTCCGTTCGACTCTCTTTCATGTGGTCATGCTGATTTTCTATCTTGTCGTGGTCGTGATACTGGCGGAAAAATTTGCCGTTCCGCTGGATGACTGCATTGAACGCTTCGGGATGCCGCAAGCCTTCGGCGGAGCCATCGTCGCCAGCCTGGTCCTCGCGCCGGAAGCCTTGAGCGGCATCCAGGCAGCGATGGGCAATCAGCTGCAGCGTTCCGTCAACATCCTTCATGGCTCGGTGCTCGCCTCCATTGGCCTAACGATTCCAGCTGTTCTCATCATCGGGATCACCACGGGTCGCGCAGTGACCCTGGGAATCGGCGGCGGGAACCTGCCGCTCCTGGTGCTTACCTTGGGGGCCAGTATCGTCACTTTTGGCAGCGGCCGGACCAGCGTTTTGCAGGGCTGCATTCACCTGCTGCTCTTCGCTGTTTTTATCCTGTTGATCTTCTCCCCGTGATTGAGGAGTGCCGACGACCGCAAGAGTCGCCGTTAGATAGAGAAGACTTCCTGCCCCGAGGGAGCTGGAGCCGTCAGATGGCGGATTTCAGCCCGCTGATTGCGTCACCTGCGACGCTTGCTTTATAACCTAACGAACTCAGTCGTATGGAGAGCGCTTTTCCGATGTTGATATCGTCTTCGACAATAAAGATCTTTTCCAGGACAGCTCCCTGCCTTTCTCCCGATTAAACATCACTCCTGCCAGACGTCGCTCGGGTTGAGCCAACTTGCCTTGATCGCGGGCACTTTCGTCGAACTCCGGGCACCGTCTGGGAATAAAAAGATCGTCGTCGATCTCCTATCGGCGGATATTTAACCGACCCCGTGAAAACATTATTCTTTCTTTTCTTCACCATAACTTTCTCCGTCATGACCATCCAGGCCGAGCCGGCCGGCTCCGGGACCGCATCTACGAAGAGGGCGATTTTCTCGCAGTATTGCTTTTGGACCGGGGAAATGAAGCTGGGGCAGGTAGACGGCGTTGTTCGGACCGAAGCCGGTTTTTTCAAAGGACACGAGGTCACTTTGGTCGACTATGATCCGCAGCGGATCACCCTTGAGAAACTCGCCCAGGCTGCGAAAAGCGCCGGCGTGGCCGACCGGATCCATTTGCCGTCGGGTTCGACCTCCGCCAGTTCCTCGGTCGGGGGTGTTCGCGTCGGTGCGCCGATTGATGGGAGCTATCGGGCTGCGCCGTCGAGCGATCAAAAGAAACAATTGGAAGGGACGCCGTACGCCCGGCTCAAACTCACGCCCGAGCAGGCGACCAAAGTCAATGCCTTTGCCCGCTCAAACCCGGACAAGGCAGCAGAATGGCTGGCCCCTGCGCAGCGCGCTAATCTCGCCTCGGCCCGCTGATCGCCGCGCGCTACGTTCTACTTTGGCAGATGCGGAGCAACGCTCGCTGAGATCTGCGCGACCCGCTGCTTCTGGGCGCCACTCAGCTGCGGGGATTGCTGGTTAATCTGGGCGGCCAAATCTTGCACGCTCTTCTTCCCCTCGATGTAGAGCACGGTCACGCTCAGGTCGCCGCCCTTCATTTTCCTCGCCACCCGCGTGTACTCTTTGGCGGTTTTTTCGTAGTCGTTGATCATTAGGTCCTGCGCACTCAGGGGCGCGGCCATGACCGACGCTGTTTCAGCCTCTTTCCCGCAACTTGACAGCCCTGCAGTCAGGATCACGAAAACGAGGGAAACCAGAATTCGAAGAGATGATTGCTTCACACGTTTCTGACCTTGGGAGCGACAAGTGTATTCTCAAACGAACCAAAATGGCAACCTCTTTGGTGTTTTTGGCCGCAAATTGACAGCTTTTCGCGGATAACGAGCCGACCGGTCTCGTTTATTTTTCCGGCTCGGCATCTCTCTGACAGAGGAATGGCGGCATTCTCTGCCAGGAACGAAATGTCCGTCGCGAAGGGGAACTCTGAGGGCACCTATTCTGCTTTCAAAAGGATAATGGATCTTTACGATGTGAAGGCGCCCGGCTATTCAAGCCCGCTCAATCATCGTGAGATTTCGCACCTCATACGCGCCGGTCATCTGGATCGTCGTGCACCCTGCAAGCGCTGCGACGAAGCGACTTGGCGCACGGTGGGCGATCTCTTTCCCTTTTTGAAATCCAGCTTGCAAGCTGAACCAGCCGTTTTCGATACCCTGAGTCGACGGCAGAAGATGAAGTCCATGTTGCCCGCCGTTTTGCTTGCGGCTGTGATCGGCTCGTCGATTTGTCATCTGGGGTTACGAAAAACACTTCTCACCGCGCAAATTCAAAGCCGGTCGAACCCACCGGGAACAGAGACGCTAGCGGCAATTCAGAACGTCGACGGAGCGCCCTCGCTTCTCTCAACCGCGCAGCTTGCGGAAGAGGCAGGCTCCACGAATCGCGCGCAGCTCAGGTGGGAAGTCAGATGAAGGCGCAACCAGCCTTCGAGTTTCGCCGTTTCTAGTCCCCGTTGGTCCCCGTTCGCTGACGGAGAACCCAGGAATGTTTGGGAGGAGTAAATCGAATCAAGGGCGAGGGAGACTCCGCCGGCTTTTCCGAATCGTCGCCCAGCTCGGAAAACATTTCCTGTTGCTGCTTGGGAGCGAGCATGAAGCGGTCTTCCGTGCCGTCGCGGCCATGGATGCGAACCTCAGCCGCAATGAAAGTGCATTGGAGACGCGCAAATTGCAGCGCCTGTTCTTTTAGCGCAAAAACCCGGTCTGCCCCGGCCGTTTGACTGCAGCTCCACCCGTAATTTTGCTGCCTTATATGTATGATAAAACGGGGATCCATAAGAACTCTCTTTGGAACCGCTTTACACACTTATTAACAATCCGTCCACAGTTTTATTAGGCGAAATTTCACCAACCCGCAAAAAGTTGGACTAGAATCTCTACCGGAATTGTCCTTATGAGCTTCGTTTTCCGAAGCCGGCACAGGGTTCTCGGGCAAGCCCAATCGCTCGTTCAGAGGCATGGCATTCGTCCACCTTGCGTCTCCGGTTATGAGCTTCCCATCGATTACACCCAGTTCGTCGATCCCGACGGCTTGCGAGGACCGGCGTCTTGGAATCACACGTTCGGGTTTAAACGGTTTCGATCCAAACCTGCTAATCTCATAGCTGATTCTCGACGCCTTCGAAGCAAAGGCTCTTGAGCTCGGGGTGCGCCCCAGTGATCGACCTCGATGGGGTCGTCTCCGCCACGGGTAACCCGGCTTGGGCCGCGGATCAGGTGTGGCGATCACATCATCTTTGCCACCGCGGGTCTGGCGCCGCACGCGTGCGAGGGACAAAGCTCCAGCGGCAGCTGTGAAACTGTTCAACGGGAACGAGAAGCCGCTTCTCTTGTAACTCCGCGGTTCAATCACATTCCGTCTTCCCTACGCCGACAGATCGCCGCCCTACTAACTCTTAAATTAAAGCTACTGCTTGTTATAGTAAGCCTCGTCGTTCATCTTTTGACCGCTGGCATCGGTTCGCGTTGTTGCCACCACACGTGACTTCCCATCCTTGGCCACCTTCACGGTGCCGGTCATGACGACTTTGCCATCCTTCATCGCTGTGAGTTCATTCATGTGAGAACTCATTTTCTTGTAGGCGATCTGGTCGACCACGGGGGAGCCCTTCACTTTATAGGCTTTCCCGTCCATCTTCCCGGTCCACGTCCACTTCACCGGTTGACCTTCGCTGTTGACACCCTCTACGGCGACGTTCGTCACATGAGTCTTCTTGTCCTCATTATAGGTCACCATGTTGTTTTTCGTCGCACCGGCTGAGAATTTCGACTTCGCTTCGTCGAGCTTCCAGGTGCCAGCCTGCACGCTGACCTCCGCAAAAGATACCGCTGCGGTGGTAAACCACAGCGCCGCTGCCATCAATGTCGTCTGCTTTATCTTCATGACGCGATTCACAACAGGTTACGCGTGAGCCGTCAACCCAATTAGAAACGCGGACGCATATTAGCCCTTCTTCGTGATGAAACGGGAAATCTCGTAGCTCAACTCTCCGCGTGCCCCAACAGCGCGAAAATACGCTAGAATGCACTCATGAAGAAAAATAGGAATCCGGTCTCCGTCCGTGCCGGCCACATCGAGTTTCTCAAGCTCAATGCCGAGAGGTGGGAATGGCGCGACGCCTACCAGTGGATGCTGGGCCTGACCTGGCCCCAATTCGCCCTCGTCGTCGGGACCGTCTACCTCACCCTTAACGTGCTCTTCGGTGCGCTCTACTACTTGGGTGGGGATTGCGTCGCCCACATGCGGCCTGGTTCCATGACGGACGCCTTCTTTTTTAGTGTGCAGACTCTCGCCACCGTCGGTTACGGCAATATGTATCCGAGTAACCTCTACAGTAACGTGATCACCACGGTGGAGATTATGGGCGGCCTCTTCCTCCTGGCGGTCATGACCGGTCTCATTTTCGTTCGCTTCTCTCGACCCACGGCCCGGATTGTTTTCAGTCGCTCGGTCGTCATCGCCCCTCTCAACGGCAAACCAACCCTTATGTTGCGGATCGGTAATCTGCGTCATCGCAGCATGATCGAGGCAGAATTCCGGATTATCTTCAACCGCGACGAACCTTTAGAGGAAGGCGGCGATTTTCGCTACTTCTACAACCTCAAACTCCAGTTTGACCGAATGCCGACCTTTCCCGCTGCGCTCACCCTGCGACATGTCATCGACGAGAATAGCCCGCTCTACGGGGTGACCGCCGAGTTACTCGAAAAGAGTCGGGCCGTCATCATCGCCTCCGTCGTGGGCATCGACCCGGTTATTCCAGCCTCCGTCCAGACTCAGCAGGATTACACTTGGAACGAGGTCCACTTCGACCAGCGTTTTGTTGAGATGTACACCGACCACGGCGATGGCCGGCTGACGGTTGATTACGCCCGGCTTCACGACTTGGAGCCCGTCTAAGTCATAACCTTGTTCTGGCTGAACGTCCGCGCGAAACTGTTCTGGAAGACAGATGTTACGGAAGTGTTGCCGATTCAGCCAGAGATGGAATCGTTGAGAATGGATAGATTTTCAAGGGGACGCCGATCAAAGATTTCTGTTATCAAATCACCCCGACGTGAACCTCAGGCTCTGACTGCATCGTTTTTTGTTGCGCTGTTCTTAGCCTTCAGCTCCGCGAGCGAGGCGGGGTCGCGACAGGCCAACCATACGGTCGGCGCGTTCGCTACGAAGCCGGTCTCGTTCGAGATGCTGGAGGATTACGACAAAGGTCAGGACCTGGCAGTCATCGCCCTCGATTTCCAGCTCCTCAACGAATTGGGCATCGATACGATGCGGTGCAGCTTTGGCTGGGACGATTACGAACCAACGCGCGGACACTATGATTTCGCGTGGTTGCAGCAGTTCGTTACATTGGCCGGTCAGTACGGGATCAAGCTCCGCCCCTACCTTGGCTATACTGCGCCATGGGCTGGTCGCCGCGGCCACGACGGACTTTACTGGAATAATCCGCCAGCCAAGCTTCGAGACTGGTATGACTTCGTCTACCATCTCGCATTCGCCTTGCGAGGCCACAGCAACGTTCTCTCCTACGAAATCTATAATGAGGAGAACGATTCTTTCTGGTGGGAAGGCCAGCGCTACAGTTACCGGCAGACGCTGCATGAGGCGTCCCTGGCGATTCGCGCAGCCGATCCCAGGGCGCAAGTCGTCCTGGGAGGTTTTGTTTTTCCCGATTATGACTGGCTATCCTCAATCGTCGACGCTGGCCTTTCCGATGACTATGACATCCTTCCCTTCCACGCCTATCCGGAGACCTGGGAAGAGGCGTCCGCTGAGACTTATCTCGACGTCCAGTATTATGACTACTTCGTCCCGCTCAATATTAAGGAAGGAGGCCACAAGCCAATCTGGGTAAACGAAATGGGATTTGCGACCACTCCAGACAAAACCGAACACGAGCAGGCTGACTGGTTTGTGCGGGCAACCAGCACGTTCCTCGCGGACGCCAATATCGAGGGCCTCGGTTACTATGAGGTGAAGGACTTGCCTCTAAGTGACCCGGTCCTTGGCGGCGATCCCAACTATTATCTCGGTCTCACCCATACGGACCGCACAAAGAAGCTCGCTTTTTTCACGGTCCAAACGTTGATGAGCCTGCTCAACCATGGTCAGCTCACCGTGGCTGATCCCGAGGCGACTGTCCACGTCACCCAGGGTCTACCCAAAGAGCTTTACAAGCACCTGTTCAAGCGGCCGGATGGAAGTCAGATCCTATTCGTTTATGACAAGGAAGCCAACCTTACGGTAGATATCACTTTCCGGAATCACGGAGCCGCAGCGTACCAATACCAGTATGATGGTTCTTCGTCGGTGTATCCTCAATTCGATGGCCAGGTGGTGAGAAACGTGTCGCTAGTTCCAGGAACAGCAGCGATCTTTCGGATCGCACCCTAAAAAGGCTCGCGGAAGCGACACACCGCGATTCTGCTAAACGACGGCCGCCTGCTCGCCTGACCGCAACTCGCACCAACCATGGCAGTCTACGCAGAAACAATCACGCTCGTCATCGGCCGCATCCCATCTGCAAGCCGACGTCCCGTCAGGTGGACACTCTTGCTCTGATCCGTTCGGCCCCGCGGTCGCCACGCCGTTTTCCCAGCAGTCCCAATCCTAGCCGGATGCATTTCATCGCGCAGCTAGCGGGAAGCTGCGATCTTACTTCTGCCGAGGATTACTCGCCTCGACCAGCCGTCCCGCGTTGAGCAACTGCGCTTCGCCATTGCGCGGACCGACCAGTTGCAGGCTGGTCACGGGCACACCGGCGTTTTCGACTGGAATCGGAATGGCCAGCGCGGGATTCCCGGCAAGATTGACCGCCGCCGTGTTTTGCAAAGCCAGCACGCGCGCCTCCAGCACGGCAGAGCTGCCGAACAACGGGATCGTTAGGGGCAAAGTCTGCAGGGTCGGCATGGCAATAAAATCTACTTTGTCGAGCGCCTTACTAAGTGTCCTTCGCCAAGCCTTTTGTCTTTGCAACGCCTTCTTATACTCAGTTGCATAAAAGAATTGGCCGAGTAGCAAGACGGACTTGGACCTGACCGAGACCCCCAGGTGGTCCGAATACTTCCCATCATTTAACCACGCTTCTGCCGCCGCGATTACGTTGGCGTCCTTCTGGGCCTGCGTCCATTTGGCTCTAAACTTCGGATCCATCCGAACGACTCGGAAGCCCGCCCTGGCCAGCGCGGCATCCACCGCGTCGTCAATCCTCGTGTCCGTAGCGCCAAGGAGTCGCGTCGGGTCAGTCAGGCTATAGAAGAGATTCCGCACATCAGTCACTCCCATAAGGATACTACCGGGATCCGCCACCACGAGCGCGAGCTCGCTCGGTGAAGGGTCGTTGAGATAGAGCCGGCCTACCTTGATCTGTCGCGCCGCTGGCTTGGCCGCCACCGCCGCCTCATAACGCCCCGCAAACCCCTCCTGGAGGAGATCCATCCCAGTCACCACATGGGCCACGTCTTTGCCCATCGGGCCGATCGTGTCGAGATGCTTCGGTGAGACTGGAAACACACCTTTCAGTGAAACAAGCCCGAAAGTCGGCTTCAGCCCTACAATCCCGGAACAAGCCGCGGGCGTGCGGATCGATCCGGTCGTGTCACTGCCCAAGGCAACATCCGCCAGCCCGCTGGTGATGGCGGCGGCTGAGCCGCTGGAGGATCCGCCCGGGATATAACGCCGATACCAACTACCGAAAGGACTCTGCGGGGTCCCGAAATAATCGTTAATCCCTGAGGGCGAGATGGCAAATTCGCTCAGGTTGGTTTTCCCGACGATCTGCACGCCGCGCTGGCGCGCTAGGGCGAGGCAGGCGGCGTCCTGTTCGGCCGGCCGAGCGATCTGCGCGATATATTCCGACCCAGCCGTGGTCGGCACCCCTTGCACATCGATGAGATCTTTCACCGCCAGGCGCAACGCGCCGCCTTCTCTGGGAGGCGAATAAGTAATGAAGGCACGCGCCTGCGAGCGGCTGGCCCCCCGCTGGATCGGCACGGCGCAACTGCCGAGAAGCCCCGGGAGCAGGATCGCTAGGAGCAGACAGGGGGTGCGAAGATCTGGCTTTTTCAAAATCACGCGGAGACTTCTAGACCCGAAAATGCGAAGAACAAGGATTCTGCGCTCTGTGTGCCTACGGTAGCGAGCGCATTCAAAATTTCTAGAGTTTCAGGATTTCAGTTTTGGATAAAATGGCTACCGAAAGAAAAAAGATCGGGCACCGCAAATTTAACCGATGCCCAGCCCATCCATGAGAAGACTAATAGCATCTCTTGGACCATCTGCGGTGCCACTCGTTAGTCTATTCTGGATCGTAGGTCGATCAGGCTATTCCGCCCAATCCATAAGCGTTAGAACCGTCCTGGCATGAGGACAGCGTTCGGCGGAAGAAGGTCCAAGCGTGTCGCTTCGAAGCGACCCTGCTCGGGCGCCATTTGCAGGAGCCGTCCATACCCGCCCAGAAACTGCAAAACGATCTGGACCTTGAGATAGATTATCTTACCCGGCAGCAAATCGACGGCTGTGCCAGACTTACGGTCATCCGTCTCAAAGACATAGTGCCCAGGCCGAAAGGCGGCGACGAAAGCTGTGCCATTGCGAATCTTGATCAGCCGGTCGCCATTCATCAAAATCGTGGGCGTGATGCCTTGGTCCTGGTTGTTGATCTCACGATAGATCACCACCGTGGCCAGGGCGGCTTTATTTACCGAGTTGAGCCTTTGCACGACTACAGGATTGACCAGCGGCACCCCGACGGTCGTCTCGCATCCGGCCAGAACGGCGAGAAGAGCGGCACCCGCCAGGAGAGAAGAAATTTTCTTAAACATGTAAGGATGTCTATAGATCAAAAGCGGAAAGCGGAAAGCGGAAAGCGGCGACCAAGGCGCGAGTTTGAGCGGGTGGTCCATGAAGACCCCGATTGCAGCTCCCGGCCGTCCGCTGAGCAAACTTTCATTTCTCAGCTTTTTCGTATCCCCATCTCCCTCAGAAAGATGAGCTTGCGCCGCTGGCATGTGCGATGCTTCTTTAGCAAAGAGCCGAAAACATCCGATGAAAGTTTGCACGTTGGTCATTTTGCTCGCCACCTTCAGTCAAGCCGCGTTAGCCGACGACCTTGGCACCACACCCACGCCCACCGCTTCTCCGACAGCCGCGATTCTGGCCCGGCCGGGGCGCGTTATTGGAGCGATCCGGCACGAGGAACGCCGGGAAGCACGCCAGGACGCCGTCGAGACAAAGGTCCAAGTTCAGAAGCAACAGAGAGTCGAGCGAGTGGCCGCGGCCACAGCCCGGGCTCAGGCTCGACAGGCCGCCCGCGCCCACGACAAGGCCGACCGTGAGGTGGCAGCGCAAAACCCCAGTCAGACGCAAAAAGAAAAGCCCCAGCTCAATTCTGAGCTCATGACCCGGATGGGCTTCAGCGAGCAACAAATCGCCGAGCAGAAAGCACGGGAACAAGCTGCGGCCGCCACTCAGTCTAAACTGCCGGCCCCTGCAAACTCGCCTAACGGTCGGTGAGCACCGCTACCGGGCAGCCTTGATCGACTTCGTAAGGGCGGGATCCGTGGAGAGGACACGCGCTTCCTCGCTCGTTCTCATCAGAGGTGCAGCCTCTTGAGAGAACAACCTAACGATAGGTTTTTAATGAACTAAGGATTTCTTCTTATCTGCAGCCCAGCCAATCCATCGCTCGTAAAGCGATAGCACCTAAGAAAATACTTCGTCTACTCCGCGGAGGTCAGAGAGGCTAAGATAGAGACACCCACTAGCCCGAGTCGATTCGCGCATCGACCATGGGCTTCGAACCTTTCTTCATTCTTAACTCTTACTTCTTCCTTTTCTTCAAGGAGACTCGTGCGTCCAAGCCACCGTATGCGCGCGCACCGGAGAGGTGAAGCCTTTCAACATGACTTCGCCAAGTTCGTGAAACGAAATCGACTTTCCAAGGCAAAGCTCCGCGACCACGTTGGAGACGACAATCTGAGTCGGCTGCGCATGTGCGCAGAGGCGCGCCGCGAGCTGCACTGTTGACCCGAAAAGGTCGTCGTTATGCTCCACGGGCTCGCCCGCCGCCAGGCCGATGCGGACGATCACCGGCTGCGAATTGACCAAGCGTTTCCCCAGGTCGCGCTGAATTTGGCTGGCGCATTTGACCGCGGCGGCGGCGGAAACGAACGACGCCATGATTCCATCGCCGGTATGTTTCACTTCGCGCCCGCCCTGTTCCTTCAGAGCGGAACGAACGGTTTCATCATGAGCCTGCAATATCGCCATGGCGGCTTCATCGCCGATTGCCTGGGTAATGGAAGTTGAGTCGACCATATCGGTGAAAAGAATCGTGCGGATGCCAGAATCCTGAACTTGCGCTCCCGGAGCTACAACGGCGCCAGCAGAGTTGACTTCGCCTCCCCCCAGAAAACTGTCCGCCAATTCCGGCTGAACCTCGATGATTTTGTCGGCGACATGACCATGGGCCTCGCGGTGCACACGCGTGGCCGTTTCCGCGTCGGGAGCGTCGATGAGACAGAAAGCTTTCCCGCAGTGTTCGTTGAACCAATAGCGGCGATACTCAACGCCATAACTCGCCTGGAGTTTTACATCGGCGTGATGAGCCTTGGAAACTTCCTCCGAGCTCAAGCCGGTGAGGTCGTGGATGTCCATGTAAAGGGGCATAGCCAGGTAGGATGGTTAACTCGCAAAATTAAGTCGAATCAGATCGTTCGGCAATTTCGATCTGCGGAGGATGTCGCAAGGTTTGGTAGACGACGCAGTAGCGTTCGGTCAATTTCAGTAGCGTCTCGCGCTGTTCCTCGCTCGCGTCCGTCTCTAATTCAAAGCGCAGGCGAATGCGTTCGAAACCCACTGGCGTTTCCTTCGAGACGCCCAGCGTTCCCCGGAAATCGAGATCGCCTTCCGCCACCAGGCGCGCGTCTCGCAGCGGAATTTCCAGCGCCGTCGCCACTGCGCCCAATGTCACCCCGGCGCAGGCCACCAGTGCTTGTAAAAGCATGTCGCCGGAGCAGGCGCTGCGACCCGCTCCGCCCGTGGCCGGATGCAGACCGGCTTCGACGAGCGCCTTGCCGGTTTCGACCCGGCAGGTCACGTCAACACCGAGGCGCCCTTCCGCGCGCAAAGTGACGAGGGCCGACGCGGGCTCTCGCCGG
The DNA here is from genome assembly GCA_051003355.1 of Chthoniobacterales bacterium. Taxonomy (GTDB): domain Bacteria; phylum Verrucomicrobiota; class Verrucomicrobiia; order Chthoniobacterales; family UBA10450; genus Palsa-1392. Next base: position 23,295 of record JBPCLK010000119.1, read on the forward strand.
TAGCGATCCTTCATCGGCGCCTGCACCCCTTTCAACTCGTGCGAAGTCACGCCGCGGGCCTGATGTTTTGGTTCACTCGGAAGAGATTCGTTGGATCGTATTTCTTTTTCACCTGCGCGAGACGCGCATAATTCTCGCCGTAGGTAGATTTCACCCGGTCTTCTCCTTCGTTCATGAGGAAATTCACATAGGCGGCACCGGTGGAGTAAGGATGGAGAGCGTCGTAGTACGATTTCGTCCACGCGGTGATTTTCTCGCTGTTCGCCGGGTCAGGGTCGACGCCGACCATCACCTGCGCCCAGTTCGCGTCGCGATGACTCCACGCTGTTTCGTCTTTTCCCACGCGCGCCGCCGCTCCGTTAATCGGATAGAGATGCATGGTGAACTGCACCGTTGGCATCTGCTCTGCGAAACGGAGATGCTCCTTAATCGCTTCATCGCTCAGCTCCTGCACGAAGTCCGCACGCCAATACCACTGCAGTCCAGGTGGAAAGAGTCCATCGAAGAGACTTTGAAAAACTGGAAACGGAATAGGCCCGACCATATCGAGCGCCGGCTTTTTGAATTCGCGGATAGCGTTAAACCTGCGCTCGGCTTCCTCGATTGGCGCGGTGCATCCCCAAATGATCGCGCACATCTTCCGGAGGTGAAGATGCTCGGGAAACGGCGGACCCGGTGGCACAGTGAGAAAGGCGAAATAGCCGCTTAAGTCGTCGGGGGCCTGCACGATAAAATCCCGGTACCATTTCATCACCTCCGCGGCCTCACTTAGCTCGTAGAGCAAAGGTCCTCCATAGATCACGTCGACCGGGTGCAACGCAAAAGTGAACGAAGTGACCACCCCAAAATTTCCGCCGCCGCCGCGGAGAGCCCAGAAGAGATCGGAATTTTCCTCAGCACTCGCCGGCACGAAACTTCCATCGGCCAGGACGACATCCGCGGAGAGGAGGTTATCGATCGTCAGCCCATACCGTCGCGTCAGAATTCCAATCCCGCCGCCCAGGGTGAGGCCGCCGACGCCGGTGGAAGAAACAATTCCACTGGGCACGGCCAGGCCGAAGGCATGGGTCGCATGATCGACGTCTCCCCAGGTGCAACCTCCACCGACGGTCACCGTCCGCGCCTTCGGATGGACTCGCGTATACTTGATCAACGCGAGATCGATCACCAACCCGTCGTCGCAAATCCCCAGGCCGCCGCCGTTATGGCCACCGCCCCGAATGGCGAGTAGCATTTTCTGCTCGCGTCCAAAATTGACGCAATGAATCACGTCCGCGACGTCGACACAGCGCGCGATCATACGCGGCTTTTTGTCAATCATTGCGTTGTAGACTTTGCGCGCGTTTTCGTAGCCGGCATCGCCCGGTTGGATTAATTCGCCGCGCAGACTCGCACGAAAGCCGTCTAAATGATTCTCGCCGACCACGTTCCTAAAAGAGCAGAGCATGCTTTGAAAGCACGCGAAAACTTTTGGCGATTACCCGTTCTCTTGAGAAATAGTTACGATCCGATG
>JBPCLK010000120.1:0-35086 GCA_051003355.1 Chthoniobacterales bacterium
CGGCGTAGCCGTCCGCGGCAAAGCGCTTGACCGTTTCCGAGCCGATGAGCCCGGCCGATCCAGTTACGAGAACGGTGCGCGCTTTCAACACCACGTCAGGCGTTCTGGCCGATCATCCAAGTCAACTTTCCGTTAGGCACAGTCACTTGGCTGGCCGGATAGTCGGCCTTCTCTGACAGCACATTTCGCAACAGTTCGGGGTCTTTCTCGCCATTGACCAGGAAGAGAACGTGCCGCGATTGATTCAACAGCGGCAGAGTCATCGTCAGACGCCAGGCCTCGAGTCGTGGCACGTAATTTTGCATGACTCGGCGAGTTTGCTCCTTCAGCGCCACAGTACCGGGGAAGAGAGAAGCGGTATGGCCGTCCTCACCCATACCCAGCAGCATAAGGTCGTGACGGTAGATCATTTCGCCATGCTGCGTCGCGAGCAGCGCTAATTCGTCTTCGTATTCCTGCGCGGCCAACGCGGGTTCGATTTCGCCGCGCATGCGCAAGATCGATTTTTCAGGGATGCTAAACGGCTCGAAAAGCGTCTCGCGCGCCATCCGGTAGTTGCTCTCGGCGTCCTCCGGCGGGACACAGCGCTCATCACCAAAAGTAAAGCGAACCTGTTCCCACGGGATATCCCGGGCGATGCGTCCGAACTCCGAATAAACCGGCCGCGGCGTCTGGCCACCGGAGAGCGCGATTCGAAATTCACCCCGTTCCGCCAGTGAGCGACGGGCCTCGGCCAGGATGAACGCGGCGCCCTCTTCAGGCAGCCTGGCCGTATAAATGACGTCTCGATTCATCGACGGATCTAGATCGCACAATGAGTCCGGCCGTGCTTCGCCAGATACTGCTGATGATATTCCTCCGCCCGATAAAAGGTGGGCGCCGGTTCGATCTGCGTCACGATGGGACGACGAAAGCGGCCGCCTTGGTCCAGCTCTGCCAACTTCGCCTCGGCCGCATTTTTCTGTTCCGGCGAGTGATAAAAGATCACCGAGCGATATTGCGAACCTACGTCGGGACCCTGCCGATTGCGCGTGGTCGGATCATGGTTGCGCCAGAAGACCTCGAGCAGGGTCTCGAAGGAGACAACCTCCGGGTCAAAAGTGACCTCAACTACTTCCGCATGCCCGGTATCATGACGGCAAACATCCTCATAGGTGGGATTTTCCGTCCCTCCTCATGTATAACCCACAATGGCATCCTCTACCCCGGGAGTTTGCCGAAATACCGCTTCCACACCCCAGAAGCAGCCCGCCCCAAAAGTCGCTTTTTCAGTGCTCATGCCGTACCATCAGACGGGAGGGCAGAGCGCGCAAGCGGCCGCCCTTACCGGACGCATTCGGCCGAGGGCTCGGCTCGGTTGGCGCAAGACTTTGTCGAGCTGGGGGACAACGTAAAACTAAAATCGGCACCCTCCCGGCTCGACAGAGTCCCCTCCACCGGCGTCAGCGATGCCCTGAATCCGACTTCTTTCTGAGCGCCGCTACGCGTTAAGCAACTCGTCGGGCGCATTGGCAAACTGGTCCGCCACAGAGACCGCTTCAATCCCGTTGCGGGCCAGGAAGGCGGCCGCCGCCGTCGCCCGCGCGCCGCTGGCGCAGGAAACCAGAGGTTTTTTCTCCCGCGGGACTTCTGCCAGCCTCACCCGCAGACGCGTATGAGAGATATTCTGCGCGTTCTCCAGGTGACCTTCGGAAAATTCACCCGCCTTGCGCACATCGAGCAGCTGCCATTGATCGCCACCCGCGAGAAGCGCTGGCACCTCGGAAAACTTAACCGCCGGAGTCGAGGCAGTCATCTCCGCCGGCGCAGATTGCACATCGCTGGCCAGCAGGACTCCGGTCACGCGATCGAAGCCCATGCGAATCAATTGCCTGACGAATCCCTCCGTGCCGTCCATTTCTTCCACCACCAGGACAATCTCGTCGCCCGGCGTAAGGAAGCTGCCGGCGAAACCGGCGAACTGTGCCCGCGGCGCCCAAAGACTGCGTTGCAAGTGCCCCGCAAGGAATGCCGTTCGCGGGCGGGTATCGAGAACGACGAAAGCCTTGTCATCGAGTCGCGGAGCGACCTCCTCGATCGATAACCGTCGGGGTTTGGGCAGATCTCCGAGAGTCTGAAATCCCGCGCGGTTAACCCGCTTCATCTCGCTGAAATAAGCAGGCGGTTCCGGTTGACCGCTGAGGATAAAATCGGAGAAATCCTTCTCGCTCTGGTCGAGTGCGAGCTTGAGCGCGGGGTTGAATTTTCTCTCATAACCCAGGGTGGAACTCGGCACGGAACCGAGTGCTTTGCCGCACGAACTGCCGGCGCCGTGCGCGGGCAATACCTGAAGGTAATCCGGCAAACCCACCAGGGTGCGAAGACTCTGATAAAGTTCTTTCGCGCCCTCTTCCTGCGCGCCTTTCTTCCCGGCCGCCTGCTCGAGCAGATCAGGACGTCCGGCGTCGCCGACGAAGAGAAAATCGCCACTCAGCATGGCCATCGGTTCGTTTGCGCCGCCGCCCACATCGGTCACGAGAAAGGCCATGTGTTCGGGGGTGTGTCCGGGAGTGTGGAGCGCCTTGAATTCGATCTTACCCACCCGAAAAACGTCACCGTTTTGCAACAGGGTGACGTGTGGCAAATCCTTCGCCCACTCACTCTGCCAATCAGATCCGCCCTCGCCCGAGAGGTAGAGTCTGATCTCAGGATCGCTCTCCGCGAACTCACGCGCCCCGCTCACGAAGTCGGCATGGATGTGCGTCTCGGCCACGGCCGTAATCTTGAGGTCTTCGTGCTCCGCGATTTCGCGATAGCGATCAATGTCGCGTTCGGGATCGAAGATGATGGCGTCGCCGGTGCTTTGACAGCCAATGAGATAGGAATATTGGGCGAGATTCGGGTCGAAAATTTGTCGCAGGAACATGAGCGAGGTTGAACCCTTTTCGGCCGTGGAGCAAGGCGACCGCGCCGCTAAGCATGGAACGCGCTAAACGGCGTCTACATGACCATGCCGCCGTCCACGGTGAGGACCTGGCCGGTGATGTATTTCGCTTCCGACGAGGCGAGGAAAGCAACGGCCGCGGCTATGTCTGCGCCTTCGCCAAATTTGCCTAACGGGATTTTCGGGAGCACGGCTTCCTTGATTTGGTCGGAAAGCACCTCGGTCATATCCGTGGTGATAAAGCCGGGCGCCACGGCATTGACCGTAATGCCGCGGCTGGCCAGTTCGCGGGCCAGGGTTTTCGTTAGGCCGATAAGTCCCGCCTTGCTCGCCGAGTAGTTCGCCTGCCCGGCATTTCCAGTCAGGCCGGCGACCGAACTAATATTGATAATGCGGCCGCTGCGTTGCTTGATCATGGAACGCATGACCGCCTGGGCGAAACTGAAAGCGCCCTTCAAGTTGGTATTCATGACCATGTCCCAATCTTCCATCGACATCCGCATGCTGAGACCGTCCCGGGTCACACCCGCATTATTGACGAGAATGTCGACGCGCCCAAAGTCCGCGAGAATTTTCGCGCTTATCTCTTGCACAGCGGCGTGATCGGAAACATCAACGGCGTAAGCCTTGGCTGCCTCGGCCCGTGAGGAGTTGATTTCTTCTGAGGTCTTTTGCGCATTTTCCTCGCTGCGACTGACCGAAGCAACGCGTGCTCCTTCTTCGGCTAATCGAAGAGCAATGGCGTGCCCGATTCCCCTACCCGCTCCCGTGACGATCGCGACCTTATTTTCAAATCTCATTCTGAATGCCATCCTGCGGTCAAAGGTTTGCGGGTGTCAACCTGGTCATGCGGGAGCATGACCCTCCGGAGGGACGAGCTTCCGCTCGTCCAGATTGGTTCGCCGCCCGCCCTCAGGGCTTGGTCTCGTTCTTCACGATCTTGCCGTCTTTCATGACGAAGAAGACGCGCTCCGTTGCCGTAATGTCCGCGATCGGATCCCCGGGCATGGCGATGACGTCGGCCAGTTTGCCTTTCTCGAGAGTGCCGAGTTTGTCGGCCACTCCAAAGAGCTCCGCATCGACGGAGGTCGCGCTGAGCAACGCGTCGATTGGTTTCATGCCGAGACCGGTCATGAGCGCGAATTCCTTCGCGTTCATGCCGTGAGGAAAGACGGCCGCGTCGGTGCCGAACGAGATCTTCACGCCCATCCTGACTGCGTTCCGGAACATCTCCGAGCGCGCCTCGGTGGCCGCCTTGCCTTTGGCCTGAATAGCTGGCGGATATTGGCCGATCTTCTGCATGACCCATTCGGAGGCCATCAGGGTCGGAGTGAGATAGGTGCCTTTTTGTTTCATCAATTGGAGCGTATCTGGCTTCATGAAAGAGCCGTGCTCGATCGAGTCGACGCCCGCGTTGATCGCCTCCTTGGCCGCGGAGTCGCCATGACAGTGCACCGCGACTTTCTTGCGCAGACGATGCGTTTCATCGACCAGCGCCGCCATTTCCTCGGGCGTGAACTGCGGGACATCGACTTCATCAGCTAACGAGAGCACGCCGCCGGAAACGGCCGCTTTGATGACATCCGCCCCGTTCTTCACTTCGAAGCGAACGGCTTTTCGAATCGCGTCGGGCCCGTCAGCAATGCCGTTGGTCAAATCCGGCTCGCGGCCGAAGATCATGTCGCGGAATCCATTGGTGCCATCGAAGTGGCCGCCAGTGGCCCCGATTCCATGAGTAGCCACGTGCATGCGCGGCCCGGGAATAATGCCTTCGTTGATTGCGTTGCGCAGTGAGACATCGGGAAAATCATGCGAATTAGGAAAACCGCTGCCCACATCGCGCACGCTGGTGAAGCCGGCCTCGATCGTCTTTTTCGCATTCGGAATCATCTCCAGAGCGAGTTGCGAGATGTTTTCGTCCAGCATCTTGAGGCGGAGCTGGTTGTAGTTGCCCGAAAAATCGAAAGTCAGGTGCGTGTGCGCATCCATAAATCCCGGCGAAAGAGTCGCATCGCCGAGATCGATGACCTGCGCGTTTTCTGGGATGGCCAGGTTGCTGCCGGCCGCCGTGATGGTGTTCCCCTCCACGATGACAACACCATTGGTGACGAGCGTTTTGGATTTACCGTCAAAGAGGCGGGCTGCTTTGAGCGCGATGACCCGGGCCGGGCTGGGCGCGGGCGAAGGCGTTTGCGCGCCTAACGAACCTGCGAAGAGAACGCCAGTCGCGACGGGAATAAGAAACGAGCGAGGCAATAGAAGCATCGCGCCGGTATAGAAGTCACTCGGGCGAATTGCAAGCTGCGTCTTTTCCTCGCCGGGTTCGGCTCGACTTTTTCCCAGCTTCGCTAGAATAAAAAGGTGCGCGCAAAACCCGCCCCTAACGATCCATGATTGGCCAATGGATTGAATCTTATGTGCCGGCGCGGCTGGACCGCCTGCCGTGGAATCGCCGTCACTGGCTGATCGTTCTCGCCCTCGGGGCGACCTGGATTCTCGACGGTCTTGAGGTCACGCTGGCGGGCTCGGTAGGAGCGATGCTGACCCACCGAGAGACGTTGCATTTGAGCGACGCGCAGGTTGGGGCGAGCGCGACGTTTTATCTGATCGGCGCGGTCCTGGGCGCGATTGGTTTTGGTTACGCCACCGATCGCCTGGGACGAAAACGCCTCTTCTTTGTCACGGTCGGGGTTTATCTGCTGGCCACCGCGGCCACCGCGACCTCCTGGAGTTTTGCCAGCTACGCTTTCTTTCGTGCCCTGACCGGCGCGGGCATCGGCGGCGAGTATGCGGCGATCAATTCTGCCATTGATGAACTCATTCCGGCACGAGTGCGGGGCCGCGTCGATCTCATGATCAACGGCTCCTACTGGATCGGCGCTGCCCTGGGCGCCGGAGCGACTTTGTGGCTGCTCGATCCGCGCCGGCTTCCGATCTCGCTAGGCTGGCGCTTCGCCTTTGGGATCGGTGCCGTGCTTGGTTTGGTGGTCATCTTTTTCCGGCGCTGGATTCCCGAGAGTCCGCGCTGGCTCATGATTCATGGTCAGAACGAGGAGGCGGAACGAATCGTCGATGACCTCGAGCGAGAAGTCGGGCGCGAGAACTTGCCCGCTCTGGTCGATCCGCCCACCCGCATTCGAACCCGGACGCATACGCCGTGGAAGCAGATCTGGCATGCCATCGCGCACGAACATCGACCGCGGTCGCTGCTCGCCTTGGTCCTTATGCTGACGCAGGCTTTTTTCTATAACGCGATTTTTTTCACCTATCCGCTGGTGCTGATGCGTTTCTACGGCGTCGCGCCGGAAAATGCCGGTCTCTATCTTCTCCCGTTTGCCCTCGGCAATGTCTTGGGGCCTTTCGTGATCGGGCATCTTTTCGACACGATCGGCCGGAAGCCGATGATCACCGCGACCTATGTGCTCTCCGGCATTTTGTTGGCGCTGACCGGCTGGCTTTTTCACGCGGGACTCCTCACCGCGCAGACGCAGACGATCGCCTGGATGGTCATCTTCTTCGTCGCCTCGGCCGCTGCCAGTTCCGCTTACCTGACGGTGAGCGAAATTTTCCCGGTGGAAATTCGCGCCTTCGCCATCGCGATTTTCTATGCGGCAGGCACACTGGCCGGCGGCGTGGGCGCGCCGATCCTTTTTGGCTGGATGATCGGCACTGGATCGAAGACGGCGCTGCTGATTGGTTATCTGGTCGGCGCGGCACTGATGATTATCGGTGGCCTGACCGAAGCGTGGCTGGGAGTGCCAGCCGAACGCCGCTCCCTGGAAAGTGTGGCCGCGCCGCTTTCCAGCCGCGACTAGAATTCACTCCGGGGAAGATTCCGGACTGGGGAAGCGCAATGCCTAACGAGAAGAAATGACTGAAAGGCTACGCGTGAAAACTGACGAGAAGCAGCTTCTGTCGCACTCTCTCTCAGCCTTCGTTGTGTCGGGCCATGGCCGAGTCGCCCAGCCGTGCGATCCAATGGGGCACACTCTGCTCGGCCCGTGCTTCGCGACCGGATTTTGTTTCGTCGCCTTCCACTCCTACTGGACTCGGCAGGAAGCGGTTGATCAATTTCATCACCTCGCCGGTGAGGCTGGGGAAAACTGCGTTACCGATCATGCCGGCTCGAGTCGACCAGCCAATCACGAGAGAAGATTGCCCGCGTCGGCAGGCTTCCACGATGAGCTCGGCCGCGCGATCGCCATCTACGGCGGAAAACGGGAGCGACGCGGAAAGCGTGAACCAGGTGAATTCCGCGCCGTGGTTTCCTTTGAATTGCGCGTGCAATTGCGAGCCGGTCCGCATCAAGCCCGGCGTGACTGTGGTAACCCGAATGTCGTCGCGCGCCAGCTCTGTGCGGAAGGCGTCGGAGAGACCAACCAAGGCAAATTTGCTCGCACTGTAGGGCGCCATGTGCGGCACCGCGACCTTGCCGCCAATGGAGGCGATATTCACGATGCGGCCACCGCCGACCCGCCGGAAATGCGGAATGGCCTGCTGGATCAAATTGAACGGGGCCCAAAAATGGAGCTGCATCGATTTCTCAAAATCCGGGCGGCGCATGTTTTCGAGCGGGCCGATTTCGATAATTCCGGCATTATTGATAAGCACATCGATGCGGCCAAAGTGATCGACCACCGTAGCGACAGCGCCTAACAATTGATCGCGCTCGAGCAGATCGCAGGGCACCGGCAGCGCTTCGCCGCCCATGGCGCGCAACTCCGCACAGGCACGCTCCAGCTCTTCTTGGCCGCGTGCGAACAAGGCGAGCCGCGCGCCTTCCCGCGCCAGATGCCGTGCGATGGCCAGCCCAAGTCCGCGCGATCCGCCCGTCACGATGACGACTTTTCCAGTGAAAGAATATTTACTCCGCAATGATCGCGAAATCGCCCAGGTGGCGAGACAGATTCCACCGAGAGCCAGAATTGAACGCTTCATCGCGAGCACTCTACCAGCGAACCGACGCGCGAGCGAAATCTCCGGGGAGCGCGTGCCCCGGAGTTTAAACGTCCGCTTCGGCACGCACGGGCGGCGGCGTGTGATCGCCCGCCGGTTTCCGCACACTCAGGGCGAGCACAAAGGCCACCAGCAAGATCGCGGCACTGACAAAGAATGGCGTGCGCGCATAAAGCGTGAGCGGTTTGCCGAGATCGAACATGAGCAGCCAGCCCCCGAGCAGCGGTCCAATCAAGCGCCCAGCGCTGCCAGCCGATTGCATCAAACCCATGGCGCGGCCTTGCCAGCTCCGATCGATCATTTGAGACGCGAGACCGTTGAGCGTCGGGTTGATCAATCCATTGGCCAGCGCCAAGGCAGCACAGACGGCTAGCAGCATGGCAACCGTCGAGGCGAAGGGCAGCAGAGCGAGCGCCACCGCCAGCATGAGCAAGCCAGTGCGGGCGAGCGCTGTCTCGCCAAACATCTTGACCAAGCGACCGATTAAGCCGCCTTGCACAATCACAGCAATGATTCCGATAAAACCGAAGACATAACCGGTCTTGCGCGCATCAAAGCCGAAATGCTTTTCGGTGTAGAGCGCGAAGAGCGTCGTCATGATGGCGAACCCTGTAATGTTAAAAAAGTAGGTTGCGACGATGGTGCCAAACATGCGGCTGTCGCCATGCTGGAAAACGTCGGCGAGCCGCTTGCGCTCCTGCGGCCGGGATCGTTCCTCGGCGGAAAGGCTTTCCGGCAAGATGAAGTAAAGCAACACGACATTGAGGGCCGCCAGACCCGCCGCGAAATAAAACGGCGCGCCGTAGGAAATGCGGCTCATGATTCCACCGATCATGGGACCAAAGGTAAAGCCGAGCCCGAAGGCCGCGCCGATAATGCCCATCGAGCGCGAACGATTCTCCGGCGTACTGACATCGGCAATGTAAGCCTGAGCCGTGGAAATGTTGCCACCCGATGCGCCATCGATAATGCGCGCAACAAAAAGCAGGGTGAGCGAAGTCGCCCAGCCCATGAGCATAAATCCAAGTGCCGTCCCGAGTAGACTAACGATCAGAACCGGCCGGCGCCCAACCCGATCCGAGAGGCGACCGAGGAGCGGGGTAAAAATAATCTGCATGCCCGAGTAGATGCCCGTGAGCCAGCCAATCTCGAGGGGTGTGGCGTGAAAGTGCTCCGCGTAGAGCGGCAGCACGGGGATAACGATGCCGAACCCCACCATGTCGATAAAGACGGTGAGGAAGATGATGAAGAGTGGAGACATTTATGAAAGGGATAAGTGAAAATGACGGGCGACGAGCGAAGAGTTTCCCGCAGAGGAACGCGTCTGACAAGCTGCCGCCTGCCAGCGCTCATCAGTTTTCTTCATCCGTGTTTGCGGTTGAAACGTGCTACTTCGCGCGCGGTTTCGCGGTCGGTCGCGCGTTTTTTTAGGTCGAGTCGTTTGTCGCGCGCCTCCTTGCCGGAAGCCACCCCGACCTCGGCTTTGATGCGGCCGTTCTTCCAGTAGAGCTTCAGGATGACGAGCGTGCGGCCGGCGATATTCGTTAGGCCGTAGAGCTTGTCGATTTCGCGGCGATGCAGGAGAAGCTTGCGCACCCGCTTGGTGGCCGGCACTTCGTGGCTGGCTTGGAGATACGGCTGGATGTCGGCGCCGTAAAGAAAGGCCTCGCCCTTCTCGATGCGGGCAAAGGCGTCGCCGATATTGGCTTTGCCAGCGCGGATGGACTTGACCTCGCTGCCCTTCAGCTCGACCCCGGCCTCGAAACGCTCGAGGATATGGAAATCGCGGAGCGCTTTGCGATTGAGAATAGTCTCAGCGGGCATGGTCGGCGCGGACCGGCACGCGAGAGTGCGCTACGCCTGCAGCGCAGTTTCGTCCGGCACCTCTTCGTAGGTCAGTTTGCCGGCGATGATTTCTTTCAAGGCGATATCAGTAAGGGAGGATTTAGGGGTCGCTTCGACGAGCGGTCGGTGGCCGACCCCGAGTTGCCGCACGCGCTTGGAAACGACATTGATCAGCAACTGCTGGTTCGGAATCACTTTGGCTGCTTCTTGCAGGAGTTGAGCGGTCATATTTCTCGATGAACGGACGGAACGAGGAAGCTCCGAAGGAAAAGGCAGAAGGGCGGGCGAGCCGTTCGATAGGGATGAAGAAGTTGAAATCGAAGCAAGCATCGTCACGCCAAGCGGATTCGGATAATCCGTGCACCTATTGGGATGTCAATGGATTTTCTCTCTGCGTTTGAAACACTTGCCAGCCTTCGGGAAGTGCGCAACCTTTGTGCGCTGCGCGGTCTGCGGTCGACCAACCGATGGATGCGGCGCACAAATTTCGGGCTGTGGCTCAGCTTGGTAGAGCGCCTGCCTCGGGTGCAGGAGGTCCAGGGTTCAAATCCCTGCAGCCCGATTTTTTCCGCAGGTTTTCTTGGACGACGACGACGAGAAGGAGACACTGCCGGTTCCTTCTCTACCCGATGAACGACTCTGTTCTCACCACCATTGCGATCACCGGATTTAGCATCGCGTTCTTCCACGCGGCCATCCCGACGCATTGGCTTCCGTTCGTGCTCACGGCCCGGGCGCAGCAGTGGAGCCGGCCCAAGACGCTCGCCATCACAGTCGTGGCGGCGACCGGTCACGCTTCCTTCACCGCGCTCCTGGGGCTACTGGTGGCCTGGCTCGGGATTGCCTTGAATGATCGCATCGGCCTTTGGTTCCCGCGCATCGCCGGCGGCGCGCTTATCCTTTTCGGACTTTTCTATATCGTTAGGCAATTGACCGGCCATTCCCACACGCATCTCCACCTCGGTCGTGGCGGCCACGCGCACGACGAGCATGATCACCACCACGCGCCGACCCGATTGTCGCTCTCCAAGTCCGACTGGGCCGCCATCGGCAGTTTGCTCGCCCTGCTCACCTTCTCTCCGTGCGAAGCGTTCGTGCCGGTCTATGTCTCGGGCGTCCGCTACGGCTGGCACGGCTTCGCCTTGCTCACCATTATTCTTACCATTGGCACGATCGCGGGGATGGTCGCTTTCACCGCGCTCGCGCTCACCGGCATCGAGCAGGTCAAGTTGCGCTTGTTTGAGAAATACGAGGCGGGTGTGATGGGCGCGCTGTTGTGCGTGGTCGGCCTCCTCATTATCCTCTTCGAGAAATGAGCAAAGATTCCAAGCAACTCGAAGTGGGAGATCCGGCACCAGCTTTCGCCGCCACCGCGGTCGGCGGGAAATATGGTGAGGGCCAGATCGTTAGTCTGAAAGATTTCCGAGGGACTGCCGTGGTTCTCTACTTCTATCCGAAAGACGATACTCCCGGCTGCACCACTCAGGCCTGTGGTCTACGGGACGCCTGGCGCGACTTCGAGGGACGCGCGGAAATCTTCGGTGTGAGCATAGATTCCGTCTCTAGCCACGAGAGGTTTATCTCGAAATATCAGCTCCCCTTCCCGCTGCTCTCCGATCCGAAGAAAGAGATCGTCCAGGCCTACGGCGTTTGGGTGGAGAAAAGCATGTATGGCAAAAAATACCTGGGCGCGGAACGGAGCACGTTCGTCATCGATAAAAATGGCCGCATCGCGCAGATCCTGCGCAAGGTGAAGCCGGCGGAGCACGTCGAGCAGTTGCAGGCTGCCTTAACCTCGTAATCCTGCTCTTGGCTGGATCCGACCTCGCGATCTGAACGGGATTTGAAGAAGGGCGACGCGAAATGAGTTGCCAAGCGCAGCAATCAATTTACCTTCGCTCCTCTGTGACCGGATTTGGTCGCAGTTTTGGTTTCAGATGCTGAGTTTCGGCATTCCGAAATCGGCAGATTGAAATCTTCCCTATGGGCTCGCTGAAAAAACGACGAAAAGCAAAAATCTCAAAGCATAAGCGCCGCAAGCGGATGAAAGAGAACCGCCACAAGAAGCGCTTACGCTACAAGTCGTAGTTCAGCGCCTGCGCGTTGATCGCGCGGTCATCCGTAGTGCAAAGCTCCCAACTTCGGGAACGCCTCCGTTAAACACCGGTGAATTTCGGCTCGTTAGGGCACCACGGTCAGCGTCAGGTCGTTACCGTCGCCGCCCTGATAGTTGGCCTGATATTTATTGGCTCCGACGGTCGTGGTAGAGCCGTTAGCCAGGTTGGCAAACGTTCCCGCGATAGGCGCCGCTGAGGTGTTACTGATCACGACAAAGACGGTTCCAGGGGGAAGCGAACCGCTGCCCAGATCGGTCAACGAGAAGCGGCTGGCCGCCCCGATCGTCACTCCGTCGGCGACCGTTTCGTCAGCGGTAGCCACCGTGCTGTTGACCTCCTCGGAGAAGAGTCCGTCCGCATTAAATAAAAGGCTGCTCTCCGTGGTGAAGGTGCCGATCTCACTCATTGCCGCACCAGGGGCGAAGGTCGCGCCAGCGCCATTGCCCAGTCCGATGATGACCGAACCGTCTGACGTGCCATCGCCACCAAAGGTGCCCGCCTCCGCGGTGACAGGACCAGGGCCCGTTCCGGAACCCGTGGGATTGTTGACCAAGAGGGCTCCCGAAGTGACCGTCGTGCCACCGGTGTAGGTATTTTCGTTAGTCAGCGTCAGGTCGCCGGCGCCTGTTTTACTAAACGAGCCACCCGTTCCGTCCTTGATTCCTCCAAGATCTGAGATCACTCCAGCGAACGTCGTACTCAGGTCGTTCGCCCCCACCTCGAGGCTGCTCGTCCCGAGAAAGACGAGGCCGTCGCCTTCGATCGACCCGACGCTATCGTCGATCGGGTCAGGGCGGCTCACATCCAGATTCCCGTTACCGAAAACCTCAATCCTGGCCAGATCGCCGGTGGAATTATTTCGGAAGACAATTTTTGCTCCCGAACCGGCCCCGACACCCCCATTAGCGATAATCGTGGCGGAGTCTGCGGTTGACCTATTGAAAGAAACTTCTGCTCCTCGGCCGCCCAATACTTGTCCGCCATTGTTGATGATCGTACTGAAACCGGCACCGGATTTGGCGAAAGAAATGCCCCCGCCCTCGGCGCCAAAACTCGCTCCGCCTTGATTGATAATGGTGGCGTCGCCGCCATCGGCTTTGTGAAATCGCATCGCGCCGTCGTTGTAATAGGTTCCTTCACCGGCGGTGGTAAAATCAGCTAGATGCAGTCCACCATCGAGCCGGATGAGCCCGCTGTTCACGAAGGTCGCGCTGCCTCCGCTGGTCCCTTTCTGGAAGTAGATCGTCTTACCTTCGCTGTTATTATAGGTGACCAGATCGCCAGCCGTAGCTCCGTTTTTAAAAGTACATGGCCCGTTGAAGGTTTGCATGACGCCGGAGCTATTCAGCACCCCGCCGGCATTGAAAGTGAAAATGCCGTCAAAGGTGAACTGGCTGGCACCTGACTGGAAATTAATGGAGTGAACGGTCGTCGACGTGGTCGCGATGTCGGTCACAGTGGAAAAGTTGAACACAGCTTGGGCATTTTCCGCGTTAGGCACGCCGGATGGCACCCAATTGGCGCTTAGATTCCAGTCTCCGTTGGTTGGCTCCGGCCTCCATTTACTTTCCGGGTGAGGAGCAGCCTGAGCGCTGTAGGACACGAAGGAACAGAAGACTGTCGCAGTCAGGAGCGCGCGACCGAGTAATGGCAGAGCCAGGGAATAGATTCGTTTCATAGTTAATTTGTGGGTTGGCGGGTGGTTTAATTTTCGAGGGAATTACTTAAAAACATTCAAGCTCCGATCTGACCTGCATCTGCGAGAGAAAAGAATGCGCGCGAATACGCTCAAAGAGTTGGGGAGGTCCATACTGGGGAGAATCCCCGATTAAAACCGATCACCAAATATGGGGTCAAGCCTTTTCGGAAGGACCCGGGCACGGGAGGTTTGCGCCCACCAGAGGGAACCATTAGCGTTGTCCTTCGATGATTTTCGGGCCTCACGACCCTCAATTTTGCGGTAAACTCCTGGCCGTTACGTCCTGCTGCCTGAGCTTCTCCTTCGCCGTCGCTCTTCCATTAGACGTGGCCCGTCCAACCGCGACGCCGGCGAGGGTCACCGCCGCCAAGAGCGCCACGCAAGACGACTCTCTCGTCCTGCGTAGTCCAAAGGATCTGGAGTTGCGCCCCCCGGGCGGCCGTAAGGCGCGCGCGATGATGGATTATATCCGCGCCCTCGACCTGCAGGAGGCGGGCGAAAGTCAGAAAGCCCTCGAGGCCTTCGAGCGTGTCCTGACGGTCGACCCCGGTGAGATCGATCTGGCGACCCGCGTCGCTTTCCTCCTCACTCAACAGGGTGACTATCCGCGGGCCATCGATATTCTGAAAGACGCGGTCAAGGTTCAACCGAACGAGCCAGGCCCGTATCTCCAATTGGCCTACATCTACGCCAAGTATCTCAAGAAAATGTCGCCCGCGATTCGCTACGCGGAAGAAGCAATAAAGCTCGCGCCTAACGATATCGATGGCTATCAGCGCCTGGCCGAGGTCCAGCTGGCCGCCAAAGATCGCAAAGGTGCGTTGGACACACTCGATCGGGCCGCCCGCGTGGAGACCAATGTACCGGCCTTCTGGACTCAGCTGGGCAAGCTTTACCTGGCGCTTCTTACTCAGGGAGCCAAACAACCAGACGCAAAAGATCTGGAACGAGTAAACCCCGTCTTTCGCAAGGCGCTCGCGCTTGCCCCCAGCGACGCGTCGGTTCTGACTGACGCCGCGGATTACTTCGCTGCGTCGCAACAGGTGCAGGAGGCCATTCCGATCTATCTCCGGGTCCTGGAGCTTCAACCTAACGACTCTAACGCTCGCGAAAAACTCGCCACAGGGTTCATGCTGACCAATCAGCGTGGTAAGGCGATCGCCATGCTCCAGGAGATCATCCATCAGCACCCGGAAAAATATCAGCCTTATGAGCTACTCGGACGCGTCATGGAGGAAGATGCCAGGGCGTTGGCGAATGATAACAAGCTCGATGAAGCCAAGGCGGAATACGCGAAGGCGGCCGCGAATTTCGAACAGAGCCTGCTCATCAACCCGACTCAGGCCGATAACTACGTTCACCTTGCGGAACTCCTGCTCGCTCGTCTCCGGGATAACGACCGCGCGGTGCGCGTTCTAAAGGAGGCTCGCCGGCGTTTCCCTAACGTCCCGCAAATCACGTATCTCCTTGGTGTTGCTCTGCGTGAGGACGGCCAAACCCAGGAAGCGGTGGCGATATTTGAAGAAGCCCTCCACGAAAACGAAGCCAGTGGCCAGGAGATGGCCGACGATCGCTTCTTTTTCGAATATGGGGCCGCCGCGGAGAAGGCTGGTCTGTATGAGAAAGCCGCCGACCTCTTCAAGAAGGCGGTTGACCTTGATCCTGCCGACGCGGCGCAGGCTTACAACTACCTCGGTTTTATGTGGGCCGATCAGAACATGCATCTGGACGAGGCGGAGGATTACATTCGACGCGCCTTGGACTCCGATCCCGAGAATGGCGCTTTCCTCGACAGTCTCGGTTGGGTTCATTACCGCAAAGGGCAATACCAACAGGCCTTGGACGAATTGCTAAAGGCTGCCGCCGCCTTGAAAGAGGATGACTCCACTATCTTCGATCACATAGGCGATACTTATTCCAAGCTTAACCGAACGGCTAAAAGCCTCGAGTATTGGGAGAAAGCACTCAAACTCGACAAACAGAACAAAAAGCTCGCGACGAAAATTGCTGAGGCTAAAACCAGGTTGAGCAAAGGCGAACCAGCCGGCGCGACTCCGATTAAGTGAAGAGATATCCGACACCCTGGCAACGCAAGACGATGTGGGCGTCGCTCACCGCCATCTTCGTGGTCGTGCTCTTTGTCATCGTCGGTGCGGTTATATATCTCGGGGCTAATGTGGTGGCTTTTCTCCAGCCGATCCTCATCCCTGTCGCGATCGCCGCCATCCTTGCTTATCTCCTTGATCCCGTAGTGACCTACCTGGCGAGGCGAGGTTTTGGCAGAACCAAGTCGGTTCTGACTATTTTCCTCGTCGCCTTTCTCGCTCTGGGCGGCCTCTGTGCCTGGATCATCCCGCTGATCTCCGTGCAAAGTGCGAGCCTGGCCCGCCAGCTGCCCACCCTGACGGAAAGAACACGCGATCGGGTAGTCGATCTCATCTACCGCTACGAGCACACTTTTGGACTGAACAGCGAAAGCACTGACAAAGGAGCTGCCACGGGATTGATTAACTGGCTCCTCGCGGGTCCCAGTCCCACACCGTCTCCCTCTGTTTTGCCACAGGCGACGACCAGCCCCACGCCGGCAAATCGTGAGGTCCTCTCGCCGGCCGCCAAACTCACTTCCGCGGATCGTCAGCACATCCAGGATTGGGTGCAGAAACAGTTACCTGCGATGGAGAAACAGCTACCCGTCCTGGTCTCAAAGCTTTGGTTATTGGTAAAAACCAGCGTGGGCGGATTCCTGGGAGTCACCGGATTCTTGCTTAGTCTCGTGATGGTTCCTATCTACTCCTTTTTCTTGCTCAAGGAGCGACCGGCTATCGAGCGACGCTGGCGTGACTACCTACCTTTGCGCAATTCTCCTCTAAAAGACGAAGTCGCTACCATCCTTTCCCAGATTAACAGCTACGTAATCGCCTACTTTCGAGGCCAACTTCTCGTGTGTGTCGTAGATGGCCTGCTTATCGGCATTGCCCTGACAATTTTTGGGCTCAACTTCGCCCCCCTCATCGGCTTGCTCGTCATTCCGTTAACGATGATCCCTTACCTGGGCATTATTATCTGCTGGATCCCATCGGTGCTCATCGCGGCCGCGCAATGGGGAGACTGGTGGCATCCGTTTGGGGTCACCCTCATTTTTATCGCCGTGCAAAATCTGGAAGGCCTCTTTTATGCCCCGCGCATCGTCGGCAACTCGGTCGGACTTCATCCGATGACGGTGATTGTTTCTATTTTCATCTGGGGCCTGCTCATCGGCGGCCTGCTCGGTCCACTTCTGGCCATCCCGCTGACGGCCACTCTGAAGGTGCTGATGGCGCGCTACGTCTGGGGACCTCGCCTGCGGGACGAAGTCATGGAAAATCTGGAAGAGGAGCCAGTCGTCCTCGGGCCGCCAGAAGCCGAGGCGCGTTCTTGAGTCCGCTCACGACTCTGCTCGCCGGTTGCCAAGCGGCCCGGCGCACTCTAGGAGACTGACCATGCCGACCCAGCCGAGGCGCGTCCGACGCAAGCGCCGCAGTCACACGACCTGGTGGCGCAGCCTCCAACTGCGCAGCGGAGTCGTCATTTCTTTTTTCCTGCTGCTCGGCTTCGCGGTGGGGCTTTTCGGTTTCTCCTACGCTCGCAAGGGCTGGTATCGCTGGCATAAAACCCGGCTACTCACCCAAGCCGACGAACAGCTCCACCAGAACAACCTGAGCGAAGCTGAATCGCTCGTTCGTCAAGCACTCGCAATCGATTCCAATTCCTTGCTCGGCGCGCGGATTCTGGCCGAGGCCACCGAGAAGGAAAATCGCTCCCAAACCGTAGCTTGGCGCGCGCAGATCGCCCGCCTCTCTCCGGGACTCGAGAGCGAGCTGAACCTGGCCTCCGCCGCGCTCCGCTTTGGCCAACTGGATGTGGCGCGCGAGTCTTTGGAACGCATCGCGCCGGAGAATCGCGGCAAAGCTGCTTATCATGTCGTGGCCGGCTGGCTTTCGCGCGCGCAGGGCAATAAATCCGAAGAAGAACGTCACTTCGCCGCCGCCGTTGCTCAGGAACCGGATAACGATGTTTATCAGTTCAACCTCGCTGTTCTGCAGATCCACTCGCCCGATCCAGAGAAAAATACCGCCGCTCGGAACCAACTCGAGCGCTTGAGCAAAATAGCGCAGTTTCGCACCGAAGCTTTGCGCGGCCTCCTCGACAACGCTCTCCAACAGAATCAAACCGACGCGGCCAATGAACTCGCTCAGTCTCTCCAGATGAGTCCCCAGGTGACTTTTGCCGACTACCTTCTCTGTCTGGATCTCTATCGGAAACTCAACCCGACGAAATTTAATGCGCTGCTCGACAAGGTAAAGCCAGTGGCGGCGCGCGAGGGTCATGACCTTGCTCAGTTACTGAGCTGGATGAACAAGAACGGTCTCGCCGGAGAAGCCCTGAAATGGAGTGACAAGCTACCTAACGAACAAACCGACCACCCACCGGTGGCGATCGCGGTCGCAGAGTCGCTTTCCTTGACCAAAAACTGGTCTCGCTTGAAACGCTGGACCCGCAGCGGCTCCTGGGGCAACGACGATTATCTACGCCTCGCCTACCAGGCCTACGCCGCGCGGCGCTCCCGCCGCACGGCAGTCGAAGCCGAAGCGGAATTCCGCGCTCTTTGGTCCTCCGCCGAAGAAGCGGCCGCGACCGATCCGGAACATGAGTTGGCTCTGGCTCGGCTGGCCACCACGTGGGAGCTTCCCCAGGATGCCGAAAAACTCTGGTTACGTATAGCAAAATTCCCGGCGGCGCGGCGGGAAGCGCTGGACGCCCTCTACACCCTCTACCGCGAAGCGAACGATCTGCCTAACCTTCGGCTAACAGCGCAACGTCTCTACGAAAGCTCGCCCGAGGAGACAGGTCTGGCCGCAAACGCCGCCCGCTTCGCACTCCTGCTCGATCGTAACACCGCGGAAGGCCGCGCGCTGGCAGAGAGGACTTATCAGAAATCGCCTAACGATACTAGCGCCGCGGTGACCTATGCTTTTGCGCTTTATGGGACCGGCCGGACAGCTGACGCCGCCGGAGTGCTTTCCAAACTGTCGGCTGACCAGTTGCGGGAGCCGCATGCCGCCGTCTATGCGGCTCTCATTTTCGATGACGATAATCAGGCTGAACCAGCCAATCGCTATCTCACCTTGGCCCGCGCGGCCAAAATTTATCCCGAAGAGAAACAATTACTGGAAGAAATCGACCGCCGCCGACAGAGCACGGCGGCCTCCCCTAACGAAACTGCTCCGACCGCCTCGCCGCCTTAACAAATCGGGCCTGGACATGACAAGCGGCTCCCGCACCGGGTCCGCGGAGGACCCGCTTGAATTCAAGCTACGCAAATGGATTCTTTCTGATATGAAATTATCTGCTGTTGTCGTCTCACCCCGTCGCACGACTCGTTTCCACGCCGTCATTCCTGTAGTCGTTCTGGCTCTTCTCCTGCTTCTCTCAGGGGCGCGACTGGCGCAGGCCGGATACGTCGAGACTTTTGACGACGGGCTGAACTCAGATGGCTGGCGACTGACAACCGATCCGACGCGGCTTCTCATGGTCGAACCGGACGGCGGCAATCCGGGGGCGTATCTCCATGGCGAGGTCGACTCGGCTGTCCCCACCTGGTACGTTCCGTTAGGCACGAAGCCCGATCATTTTCTCGGCGACTACGCTCTCAGGCGTGTCGGCGGCCTCAGCTTCGACTTAAATATCATCCAAGGCTCGCAGGTGCCCGATCGCAACGTGACCTTGGATCTCAAGACGACCTTTGGCACCGGCGATTTCTCGCAGGGGGTCGACGCTTATTACCTTGGCGCCGATATTTCTCGCCTGCCGGTCGGATGGAACACCTATTCGTTTCCTCTTAACGCCACCTCGCCCACCATCCCGCCAGGTTGGGTGGTGACCAAGGGCAATGGAAAACCGGGCACCGATGCCGATTGGCAGGCCCTCATGCAGGATGTCGAAACGCTCGGGCTGGAACTGGGAACGCCCGGCTACTTCTATCCCTTCTTTTTCTGGGAGCTAGGCCTCGACAATGTCCGCATCGCCCGGCAGTATCGGCCGTAGCGAGGGATGAGCGCCAGTTACGGTTTCTTCCCGCCTTCTGCCATCAATACCGGAGAGGCCGCGAGCTGATCCAGGATGATATTCTTATGCCCGTCGTAGCGGCCAAAGGCTAGGACTCCTGTGGGGCACTGCTGCACGCAGGCGGAACAACGGACGCATTCCGGATCTTCCATGGGCAGGCCTTTATTAGCGAAATTCATCACGTCGATGCCTTGATGGCATACCGAGGTGCAGACGTTGCAAGAGATACATTTGTGCTTATCCGGAAAGATCCGGTAACGACTAAAGCGGGTGTAGATATGCATGAGCGCCGCCAGCGGACAGGCAAAACGGCACCAGACACGCCCACTAAACCAGAAATAAAGCCCTACCCCCAGAATGCCGGCCATGAAGATATCGACGCTCCAGGCATAGTTCAGAAACGGGATCCCTTCGAAAAGCCGGTGATATAAATGTGTAGCCCAGGAGCCTTCGCCGAGCGACCAGCCCGCGATGCGCAGAGCGAGGATGACAAAAGCAAAGAGCAACGCCGCCTGCCCCACCATGTTGAGCCGATTCCAGAAAGGTCCGTGCGGCATCTTCGCGCGCTGGGTGTCGCCCATCGTCTCCGCCAAAGCGCCGCAAGAACAGATCCAGCCACAATAGGCGCCTTTGCCCCAACGGAATATGATGAGCGGAATGATAACGAAAGTCTGGACGAAACAAATGCCCAGCCAGAGCCACATGGGATGATCCGTGAACACATTGTATACGTTGAGCGGGAAGGCCAGAATAAAACCATAAGCTCGCCAGTAGGCGCGCTCGTGGCCGAGCGGTCCGTCGTAGCTCTCAAAAAGGTGATCGGCCAGCCAACGCAGCGGGTGCCCGGTTTCGAAAAAGCCATTATGCCCCATCCACGGCAGAATGAGTTCCGGCAGGATAAAGAGCGGAATGCATTGCGAACAGATTAGGACCACCGTCTGCCACGTCACATAGGGTGTTCGACGTCTTCGGATGCGGCGGATTCCGAAAATGAAAACACAGGTGCAATAAGCCAGGGTATAATAAAAGGCGGGGTTCCCCAGCCCGCGCTTCACGGTATAAAGCAGACTGGTCTCGCGCTTAGAAAGTTCCGCAATCTTTCCACCTAACGAGCTAAACACTTGCGGAACGTTATAAGGAAACGCGTGATGCTGGCTGGCCCATTGCTGGACTGGGAACTCCTGCGGATGGGTGCTCTTCCAGTGGTAGAGCACGACGCAGAAGAGAACGAAGGCGAGGCAGGTAATCCAAGTAAGCGGCCGCCAGTCACCGCGCACATGCAATCCGCTGCGGCGAAAAAAATCGAGCGGCGCTTCCCTTCCGATCATGGAAAAAACATCATCGTTAGGCAGAGTCACTTCTTCGCCGTCCTCGCGCTGGAGCACGACCTTTTCAGGCTCGATCCGGGTTACTTTGGTCGCGAAGGCCAGGGTGACGGAGCCGGGCGGAGCATTCTTCATCATTTCGCTGGTAAAGGCCGTGGTGACCCGCTCGGAGCTTGGTCGTTCAACCTGCACGTCGGCTTTCGGATCGTGTTCCAGCCTCGTCAGTTTATCGACGTTTTCGGGTTTGGGTCGGGAGAATTCCGGCTTGCGATAACTCAGCGTGACCCGCGCGCCGCTGCCGGCCAGCGCGATGGACGACTCCAGGGCGCTGTCGCCTCCGCCGACCACGAGCACATCCTTCCCGCTAAACTCTTTCGGATCGAAGAGCCGATTGTGGACCTTATCCAGTTCCTCGCCCGGGCATCCGAGTTTGCGATGATTCCCACTGCGGCCGATGGCGACGATCGCTCTACGCGCCCGCGTGACGGTCTTGGCCTTATCTCCGTGATGCAAAAGAATCTCTCCGCCTTTCGCCGCCAGGCGTTCGATCCTTGCCTCGGTAAATTCAATCCCGGCTGCCTGGCGCTGCTCTTCCATTTCCTGGAGGAGCGCTTCCTTGACGTCTTTGGTGAATTGAAGTCCGCCCTCGAGCTTCAAGTTAGTCGGATAGGTGTAGATGGGCTTGGCTTTGGGGAAATTGGCCACCGTGGAGAAGGGCTGCGATGCCTCGAAGACTTGGAATTTCAGCCCGGCCTTCTGCGCCTCAAGGGCCGCTGATACGCCGGAGACTCCACCGCCGACGATTGCCAGGTCCAGGAGCTCCCCTTCTTTTCCTCCTCCTCCACTCTTGCGGAAATCAGGCTCGGCCAGAATGGCGCGCACCGCTTCCGCGCCGGTTTTGGAGGAGAACTTGAGCAGTGGAATTCCCGTGAGATCGCCCACGATCCGCACTCCGGGCACATTAGTGAGGCCGAGATCTCCAGACTCCGGCAATTTCTCCACCACTCCGGCAGGCCACTGAGTATGCAGCCAGTGTGTGTAACGCTTGATGGGATTAAACATATCTAAGTCGCACGAGCTACCATGCCCGTTTTCGGGAGAGGCCACCAAGCCTTAAATATTCCCCTGCCCCTGCGACCACCGGGCACACTTTCAGCTCGTATGGTTGACTTGCTCCCCGGCCACGATAGCCTTTTTACAGATGATCCAAGTCACCGAGAACGCCGTCAATCACCTGCGCTCGCTCCTTGCGGAGCAGTCTGCGTCGGATGGGAAAGGTCTGCGCGTGCACGTGACAAAGGGTGGCTGCTCGGGGATGCAATACGAAATGTCGCTCGACCAGCGCCACGAGGGCGACGCGGTCGTGCAGCGGGATGAGGTGCAATTTTTGATCGACGCGGCCAGCGCCGATTTTCTCCGCGACGCCACCCTCGACTTTGAGGATGGACTGACCGGCGCAGGTTTTCGCATCGTCAATCCCAACGCGGCGCGCACTTGCGGCTGCGGCACATCCTTTGAGCCGGCGGCCCGTCCGGCCTAACGAGCAGAACGCGGACGACGAGCTGGCGTCCCTGGCATGGAACCGGATCTTTTTCGCTTCGACGATTATCGCGGTAACGAGCGCAAGAAAACCAACTACTTCGCCTGGACGGTCGTCATCCTGCTCCTCATGGGTGGAGCCCTGGCCGCCTGGCTGGGAAGCTTTTACGTCATCGGCCAGCCGGAGCGACCGGAGAGTTATCGCATCCTGCAGAAGCTGCATAAAATCGATCCACCGAAGCGATTTGCGCTGACTTCCGCGCCGCCCGGTGAGTTCCTCACCCCGAAGAAACTCTACCAGCGCTACCAATCGATGGGGCCCAGCGAGCTGGCCCGCAAGGACGCGGAGCTGACCCGGAATTTCATCCGCAACTTCCAACAGGTGCACGGCCTCGTAACCTACGTGGTCGGGCGATTTAACATCATGGGCGCACGCGAGCTGACTCCGGATGACGTCTTCACCTCCGGCGTCGTTGCCCTGGCCCGCGCGGTCGATCAACCTGAGCTCGTCATGGAGCACGTTTTCACGACGGCAAACCAGCATGACGCCCAGCTGCTTCGCGACCGGCTCGTCATGGGTATGGATGTGAATCTCGAGCGCAGCCATGACCTCTCCGCCGTCATTCACGCCGAGCGATTGCCCGATGGTCGGGTACTGATCACGGCGGTTCCTCTGCTTTACGGCAGCTACGCGGTCACCCGCGGGACCGGCACTTTCAGCTTGGAGCCCCCGACGGATCTGCATCTCGCGGCGGGTTGGCCAATTTTCAAAAATGAAGCGCGGCGCACGGTCGAGACTCGCTATAGCGGCTACCATTCGCGCCTCGCCCCTGTGGCCAGCAGTCTGCCCTTCGTCGGACTTCCTCCCTCGCAGACGGCGCCTCCACCCGAGGATGCTCTGGTGCGGGTCGAGCCGGCCGTGCCCCTGGGCGATGAGCCAACGCCAGCGCCTCTCCGTGCTGCGCGCAAACCCAAGTCCACGCCAGGAACAACCATGGCGGGCGCCGATTCCACGCCGCTTAAGGCCAGACGCGCGCAGCCGGTCACGGCAGACGATGCTTCGCCTAACGAATCGCCCGCGGTGGCCGAGGCTTCTCCCGCGACCAGCCCGAAAGTCATGCGCGCTCTCCCGGTCAGCTCCTCCTCGCCAGCCGTCGCACTGACCTCCACCACTGGCGCGACCTGGAAGACCTTTTCTCCGGGCGAAGCGCCAAGCGGGCGCGTGCTGGACACACCGGGCTTGCGCGAGGTCGCGAGCAAAGGCACCCGTGGAGAACGAGTTTATCTGAAGGGGCAATTCGTGGTGAACTTCGCCGACGCCAATCGCGCCGTTCTTCGGCCCACCGACGGGCAGGCCTCCTCGGGCGGCAATCGATCGTCGCGCAACTACCGGGTCATCGTCGATTTCCCCGCCGGTGCTCCATTGCCCGAGCCTGGTTCCACGGTCAATCGCGATGACGCCCGTCCCTACGAGATCACCGAGGTGCGGCGCCAATCCGACGGCCAGCTCAACGTCTTCGTCCGCGAGATTATCAAAGAGCAGTAAAACCCTGCGCCCCGGCGTGGAAGTTAGTGCAGGAAGACCTTGCCGTCGCGGATCTCTGCCGTGCTGACGTTATACGGCGAAGCAGCGTCGAGCGCATACCCGAGAAGGGTCTGTCCGCGGTAGCTCATGGAGAGCACGCTCGAGGGCACGGGAAATCCGTTCGCCTGGATCTTTGACACTTGCAGAGCGCGAATGGAAGTCGGGCCATTCGTGGTGATCTGGAAACTGCCGTTCAGGTAGCCCTTCGGAAATCCAGGCACCTTGTCAGCCGCAATGCTCATCTCGACGCTGGCCGTGTCTCCGCTGAGCGAGACAAAGGCGTGGCCGCGCGATCTCTTGTTGGCGGCAATCAAGCCGTTTATCTCGGAGGCCGTCATCACGAGTTCCCGCGGCGTCGGGCTGGGAATTGCGTCCGGCGTCACATCCGGAATCGGCGTGGCCTCCTCCACCGGAGCAGGTGTGGCCGCTGCCGCAGAAGGGGGGCTAATCGGCGCCGGAGTATAGGCCGTGTCCGGAGACGGCGGCGTATTCTCAAATTGATCGACGCGCTCCTTGACCTGGGCCAGATGCTCAGGCGTCAGCTCCTCGACGGGCAGGACGGTCGGTTTCGAGCCTCCCGAGTAGAGCAGATAACTTCCGAGGCCAATCAACACCACGGTGAGAACCGCAAAAGCAACGAGAAATATGCAGCCCTTGCCGGTGCAACCCATGCCCTTGCGGGCCGGTGGCGGCGGTGGCTCAATCCAGGTCGGATTCTTCGAATCAGTCGGCATTGGTTTGTTTCGTTAGGCGACTTTGCGCCATCATTAGCTTCTCGTAAAGGCTCTCCAAGCCCTCCGATAGCAAGCGAGTGCGACCCAGCATCGGCATAAAATTCGTATCACCCGTCCAGCGCGGCACGATGTGCAGATGCAGATGATCCGCCACACCGGCGCCCGCGGAGGTGCCGAGGTTGAGGCCCAGATTAAATCCCTGAGCTTTCATCGTTTCCCGCAGCAAAGCCTGGGCGTGGACCGCGAGAGCCCACAGTTCGAGGATCTCTCCTTCGCCTAACGACGCCAGATCCGCCGTCTTGCGGTAGGGCACGACCATGAGATGACCGACCGCATAGGGATAGCGGTTCATCATGAGGAAGACATTTTTCCGACGCGTGATGACCAGATGCGCCGCGTCGTCACTGGCCCGGGCGGCGGCGGAGAGGAAATCGGGATTGCGATTTTCCTGTTCGAAATACTCCACCCGCCAGGGGCACCAGAGGGCTTCGATCTCAGCTTTGGGAAACTCCATCGGCTCGTTAGGCAAAAACGTTCTGGTGAGCCTATCGGCTAAGGCGGCGATGTCGAGTGACCTTTTAGCGACGGCTCGTTTCGCACGTAAAGCGAATACTGCGGCACCGCCTTCGATTTCTCGGAAACCAGCAAAAGCCTCGAACCCGCCAGGAGATTCGACCACGCGCGCGCAGGCTGATTGCGCACCACCAGGGCATCCAGTTGGCCGGACTTCCACTGCGCGACGCCTTCGTTTGGCGTGAGAAATTGATCGCGCCGCAGATAGAGCAACATTCCCTCTTCCCGCCCGCCGACCACCGCGTAACGCCAGTTTTGGGCGACCGCTTCTTTTCGCACCTCCCGCGAAAATTTCACCAGCGCATCGCTCCCTTCGTGCGTGGCCGATCCGATTTTCCCAGCCGCGTAGCCGCCCGTAAAAACCATCGCAAAAATAAGCGATGCACCCAGCCACGGCTGCACCTTCCGGCGCCAACGTTGGTCTTCGAGAACCCGCGCCACCTGCGCGCCCAGCATCAGACAAAGCGGCGGCACGAGCGGAAAAATCCGGTCGACCCGTTTCGAAGGAATAATCGACATCAAGACCAAGCCACCAACGCTCCAGCAGACCAGCCAGACTGTGCCGGGCTCCATTTGCAGCGAGAGTCGCTCTCTGCGTCGCCAGAAAAAAATGGCCAGACCGCCTAGGAGTAAGCTCCACGGAGCGAATTTGTGCAGCAGATGCGGAAGGTAAAAATAGATCGGTTGCGGTTTGTGAATCGTTTCTGTGAAACGTCCGGCAAATTCCCGCACCACCACGCTGTCATAAAATCCCGGCTGCCACTTAATGCCGCCCCAGACCCAAAGGAGAAAGATGGCCAGCGAGACAATCCACGGCCACCATCCGCTCCAGCCACTGGGCGCTCCACGTCGATGCGCCAGGATTTGGTAAACGATCAGGCCCGGTAAGATAAACGCGTAGATGATCGGCCCCTTGATCAACATCGCGCTCGCCAGGAGCACGAACGCGATGGTTTGATCCCGCAGAGTCCATCGTTCCGCCGCTCGAATCTTCCGCCAGATCTGCGCGCCAATCAGAAACGTGACCAGGGCGAGCGGCATGTCTGTGCGCACGAGCGTGGCCAGCCGGGGCGACAGGAGATTCAGGCCGACCGCACTGAGCGCCAGCAATCCTCCGACCACGCCGTAAGCCGCCCTCGCTTCCCTGCCCAGCAACCACAGCAGCGCAAGCGCAGCGGCGAAGGCCGGCAGCCGCCACGCACCTTCCCACGAGCGCGTGACCGCGTAGAGCGCGGCCGAGATCCAGCCGACCAATGGGGGCTTGGTCGCCACGCTCTCGTTAGGCGAATGCTGGTAGAGCCAATGTCCCTGGCCCACCATTTCGAACGAGGTATAGGCTTGTTTTGCCTGGTCGTAGTCATCCAGCGTCCACGGCAGATTGGTGATGGAAAAGAAGAAAACGATAACGCCGAGGACGACCCAGCGCGTCCAGGGATGCTCAAGCCACGCGCCGGTCACACTGGGCCTTCCCGCCAGAGAACCGCGCGTACCGGAGCGCCGTCCCCACCGATGATCTTCAGAGGCAACGCCGCCAGCCAATACTTCCCCGCCTCCACTCCGCGCAGATCGAGTCCCTCGAGGATCGAGATGCCGGCCTTGGCCAAGGCGTGATGATTGCGCAATTCCTTTGAATCGAGCGCATCGACCGAAGGCAGATCGAGCCCGAGCAGGACGACTCCTTCTCCCCGCAGCCAATTCACCACGCCCTCGGCCAGAAATGGAATGGCTTCCGGGAATTTCGTCGAGTCCGGCCAGACGCCGGTCTTAAGCAGGATCCGTGGCGACGTCACTCGCCCGGTCAAATCATCCACCGTTATTTCGCCCAGCGCTCCGCCGCATCTGCCCATCAGATCAATCACCGTAGCCGGGCCCAAATAACGCTCCGGCGAAAACCGGTCGATCGTTAGGCCATCCTCATCAAAATGGAAAAAAGCGTCCGCGTGCGTCCCGGAATGCACGCTGGTCGTCACCCGTCCTAAGTTGACCGATGAACCTTCCGACAGCCGCTCGATTAACGAGAAAGAGAAATGCGCGTCGCCGGGCCATGGCGCCAGGCTGGCCGCGAGATCACGCGTGATATCGAAATATTTCACCGGCGGGTGGAATTTAACTGAGCGAGCATGCGGGAGATTCAACGGAGGAAGCCGCCAAGGCAAACCGCTGGAGGGACGACCTCCGTGTCGTCCGAGTTTCTGGAGCACGGGCAGGAAGGTGCCCGTCCCTCCAAGCCCGCGCTTTTTGCATCCATTCCAAACGCCGCCATCATTATCTCCATGAGCGAGAAGGAAAATCCCTGGATCGACATCGTGCCGGGAATCAAACGGCGAACCATCGCGGCCGGTGCCACCATGTATCAGATGCGCGCCGAACTCGCAGCCGGCAGTCGGCTCCCGGAGCATGCGCATCCCCAGGAACAGATTGCGCACGTCATCAAAGGCCAAATCCGCATGCTGGTCGCGGGAGTAGCGCACGAGTTGGGTGCGGGCGATGCGATCTATCTCGCCAGCAATGTGCCGCACGGCGTCGAGACGATCGAGGACACGACCGTGATTGACACTTTCAGCCCGCCCCGGGCCGACTATCTCGAGCTTGATGAAAAAGCGCGCCGCACCGGCTAGATGAAAATCATTTCCGGCGGACAAACCGGGGTGGACCGCGCTGCGCTCGACACTGCGATGGCATTAGGCGTGGAAGGCGGCGGATGGTGTCCAGCCGGGCGCCTGGCCGAAGACGGCCCGCTGCCACCACGCTATCCACTTCGCGAGTTGCCGGGCGGCGGATACGTGGAACGGACCGCGCTGAACGTAAGCGACGCCGATGGCACCGTCATCTTTCACGCTGGCCTGCTCCAAGGCGGAACGCGGGCCACCGCGGAGTTTTGCGCAGAAATGAGCAAGCCTTCCCTGCTCATCGATGCGAGCCACAGGTCGCCTGAAGAAGCTGCGGCCGCACTGGAGAGTTTTATTAGTTCACACCGGATTGGTGTTCTTAATGTTGCCGGACCGCGCGAGAGCCAGTGGCCGCTGGGATACGGATTCACCTGCGAAACCCTCAGCATTTTCCTCTGGCGGATGGCTGGGGGTCCGATGCCGGAAATTTCTTTCGTGGTGCCGGCGCATAACGAAGAGCACGAGTTGCCCGAGACCCTGCGCGCCCTCAGGCATGCCGCCGATGCCTCCGGCGCAAGCTACGAGTTGATCGTAGTGGATGACGCTTCCACCGATGCGACCCCCAAGATCGCCCGGCAGTTTGGAGCGCGTGTCATCGAGGTCGATCGTCGTCAGATCGCCGCCGTCCGCAATGCGGGCGCGCGGGTCGCCCGCGGCGAGATTCTCTTCTTCGTCGATGCCGACACCCGGATCACCGCGGACCACGTCAGGTCAGGCATCAATGCCCTCGAGGAGGGCTGCGTCGGAGGCAGCGCCCGCGTCGCGCTGGACGGTCGCCCTGCCCTGGTCACCCTTCTGTTCCTTCGGATTTTCAGCCTGGTCTACTTCGCGGCGGGCTTGGGCGTCGGCGCTTTCATCTTCGCGCGCCGTGCTTCCTTCGAAAAAGCAGGCGGCTTCGACGAACAATATTTCGCCGGTGAAGAAGTCTATCTCACGCTCGCCTTGAAGAAGCTGGGGCGTTTCAAAATCCTGCGCCAACCCATCGTGACCTCCGCGCGCAAAATGCGGATGCACTCTCCGCTTTACGTCATCCGGCAGTTCCTCTTCATCTGCTTCGGGGGAAAAGGAGCGCTACGCAAAAGAGAACGTCTCGCCCTTTGGTACGACGGCAGGCGCGAGCAGGAAACCTCGCGCGGAGAAGTTGAGCGCCTTCCCGCGGAGGTTTAGAGAAAAGGAACGACTATGGAAAACAAAGCAAAGCCGGCCATTGACCTAACGAAATGGATCGAAGATCACGCGGAAGGATTCAAGCCACCGGTCAGCAACCAGTATCTTTACGACGGACGGGACTTCTTCGTCATGGTCATCAAAGGTCCTAATGCGCGCAACGATTTCCATCTCGTCGATTCGGAGGAGTATTTTTATCAGCTCCAAGGCGACATCAAAATTCGCACTCGCGAAGGCGACGAAATCGTCGATCACCTCGTGCGCGAGGGCGAGACCTTCTTCATTCCGCCTAACGTTCCCCACGCACCCGTCCGGCCGCCCGACACCATTGGCCTCGTAGTCGAGCGCCGCCGCCCGGCCGGCGAACATGGACACGTGATCTTCTCCTGCGAAAACTGCGGCGCACTGGTCGAGGATATCGACTTCGATTGCGCCGACATCGTGCAGGCCTTCAGCCAGGCGATGCTCGACTTTTGGAATGACGACCAACGTCGCACCTGCAAAAAGTGTGGAACCAAAGTTCCGCAGCCGGAGCCGGTCAAACCGTTCTAATGTGAGAGCGGTCTTTGTGCCCCGATCTGCAGGCGCGACACAACCCCATCGGCGCGCAAAGGCGCCTCCCACATTGGGCTTAGACGAACTGCTGCGCACACTGCCGAGCCGCGCGCACGACGTCGCGGCGCTTCTTGGCCGCGTTTTCGATTTCCGCGACGAGGCGTGAGCCAACCACAGCCGCATCCGCATAACGACACACCCGCTTCGCTTGTGCTCGATCGGTAATGCCAAATCCAACCGCGACCGGAAGATCAGTCGCGCCGCGAATCCGCCTAACGAGCTCCTCGGATTCGTCGACCAGTTCGCGCGCCGTCCCGGTCACGCCGGTGCGCGCGACGCCGTAGATGAATCCGCTGGCCAACCGCGCGATCTGCTTGAGACGCACCTCCGTCGTGGTTGGCGTGACGAGAAAAATGAGATCGATGTCGTGCCCGCGCAATTCCTTCTGCAACGGAGCTGCCGAGTCGGCCGGCAGATCAACCACCAGCACGCCCGCCACGCCGCTCTTCCGTGCCGCCCGCGCAAACGCTTCGATCCCGAATTGAAAGATCGGGTTGTAATAGCTAAAGAGAACCATCGGCGCGAGCTCGTGAGGTCGCAGCCCTCGCAGTAACTTCAGGATCCCGGCGAGCGACGTCCCCTGCTCGAGCGCACGTTCTGCCGCGCGTTGAATGACCGGCCCATCCGCCGTCGGATCGCTGAAGGGAACGCCCACTTCGATCGCGACCGGAAGTAGCGAGCTCAAGGCCAGGAGGATTTCGCCCGTTGTCTTGAGATCCGGATCTCCCGCGACGAGAAATGGGATGAAACCATCGCCACCCGCCGCTTTTCGCGCCATAAAACTCGCGCTTAACCGGCTCACGATGTCGGCTCCGAAACGCTGACGAGATCCTTATCACCACGACCTGAAAGGTTGACCACGATCGAATTGCGGGCGGGCAATTCGCGCGCCAAGCGGACCGCGTAAGCGACCGCGTGCGCGGATTCCAGCGCGGGGATGATTCCTTCCAGATGCGCCAACAGGTGAAATGCCTTGAGCGCTTCCTTGTCACCGACGGAGACGTATTCGACGCGCCTGTTCTCCCTGAGGAATGCGTGCTCCGGGCCGATGGCCGGATAATCAAGTCCCGCCGAGATCGAGTGCGTATGCGAGATTTGCCCGGCGCCATCCTGCAGCACATAGCTCAGCGTTCCGTGCAGGAAGCCCGGTTTCCCGCCGCCACCCGGAAGAAAGCGCGCGGCGTGTTGGCCGATTCGTTTTCCTTTGCCGGCCGCTTCCACGCCGATCATGCGCACCTTCGTATCGCTGAGAAACGGATGAAACATTCCGATCGCGTTCGAGCCGCCGCCGATGCAGGCCACGAGCACGTTTGGCAACTTTTTCTCCCGCTGGCGAAAC
Source organism: Chthoniobacterales bacterium (assembly GCA_051003355.1). GTDB lineage: Bacteria > Verrucomicrobiota > Verrucomicrobiia > Chthoniobacterales > UBA10450 > Palsa-1392. The sequence goes on from JBPCLK010000120.1 coordinate 31,192, forward strand.
TGTCGGCGCGTTTCTTCGCCGATCACCTTCTGAAATTCCCGCACCATGAAGGGATACGGATGCGGCCCGAGTGCGCTCCCCAGCAGGTAGAACGTGTCGCGCGCATTCGCCACCCAATCGCGCAACGCTTCATTGATCGCGTCCTTTAGAGTGCGCGAGCCGCTCTCCACGCCGCGCACTTCCGCCCCGAGCAGATTCATTCGCAAAACGTTAGGCGCCTGTCGTCGCATATCTTCCGTGCCCATGTAGACGACGCAATCGAGCCCGAGCAGCGCACAAACGGTCGCCGTCGCGACGCCATGTTGACCCGCGCCCGTTTCGGCGATGATACGCTGCTTACCCATCCGTTTGGCCAGCAGACCCTGACCGAGCGCATTATTGATCTTGTGCGCACCGGTGTGGAGAAGGTCTTCGCGTTTCAGAAAAATCCGCGCACCGTCTGCGTGCTCGGTCAGTCGTTCGGCGAAGCTCAGTGGCGTTGGTCGTCCTGCGTAATTCCGTTGCAAGTCGGAGAGCTTTTTTTTGAAATCCCGGCTTCGCCGCGCCGAGTGATAAGCCGCGGTCAGTTCCTCCAGCGGTGCGATCAGCGTCTCAGCGACAAAGCGCCCGCCGAACTCTCCCCAAAAACCCTTCTCGTTAGGCTCAAAACGTAATTTCTTCATTTGTCTTCACTCACTCCTCGCACCGCCGCGACAAATCGGGTGATCTTCTCATGGTCCTTGCGGCCCGGCGCCGATTCCACGCCGCTGCAGGTATCGACCGCGAACGGCCGCACCGCCTCGATGGCAGAGACCACATTCTCGCTCGTGAGGCCGCCCGCCAGAATGAGGCGTTTCACATTTGGCCGCAGCACGACCGCAATCTCCCACGGAAAGATAGCGCCCGTTCCGCCACCAACGTCTGCGCTCCAGCTATCGAGCAGGATCGCGTCGCAAGCGTAATCACCTGCCTCCACCTTCGCCTGACCGTTCCCCACGCGCAGCGCCTTGATCACGAAAGAATCGTCCAACTGTCGCGCGAATTCCGCGCTTTCGTCTCCGTGCAACTGGACGCCATCGAGCCCCAGTTCGCTCACCAGCCTTCGCACCGAGAGCAAATCCTGGTTCACAAAAATGCCGATGAATTTTTGCCCGGGAAACGATCTACGCACCGTGGCGATGACTTCCCCTGCGACACTTGGCGCGACCTGACGCGGACTCTCGCTCGCAAAATTCAGCCCGATCATTTCGACCCCAATTTCCGCACAGAAAAGCGCGTCAACGGAGTTGGTCACACCGCAGATTTTGATCGCGACCGGGTGATCGAATTCAAACATGGCGCAACTCTCGCATTAAAGCCGCAGGGTCCGGCGCGCGGAGAAGCGATTCGCCAATGAGAAATCCACGGTAGCCGCAGTCGCGCAGTCGTTCGATATCATCCCGGGATGAGATCCCACTCTCGCTCACCAGGATTGCGTCGTTAGGCGCCAGACGGGCCAGTTCGACGGACGTCTCGAGTGAAGTTTTGAAAGTTCGTAAATCGCGATTGTTCACTCCGATCAACTTCGCTCCGCCGCCGACGGCCCGTTCCATTTCCTCCGCCGAATGAACCTCGACCAGCGCGTCCAACCCGATTTCGGATTCAGCGAACTCCCGAAATTTGAGCAGCTCGCCGTCGCTGAGGGCCGCGGCAATCAGAAGCACGACATCCGCGCCGGCCGCGGCTGCTTCCGCGATCTGGAATGGGTCGACGATGAAGTCCTTGCGCAGAATCGGCAACTCGGTCACGGAGCGAACTTCGCGCAAGTCGTCGAGGGAGCCTTGGAAGAACTCTGGCTCGGTCAAAACGGAGATGGCGCGGACTCCGGCTCGTTCGTAGAGCTTCGCGGTTTCCGCCGGCTTCGCGGCGGGATTGATCGGCCCCAACGACGGCGACGCCCGCTTGAATTCGCCAATAATCGAGATGTCATCGCATTCCGCCAGGGTGTCGCGCAGACCTATTCTCGTGGTGTTCGCGCGCACCGTGATGGCCCGCTCGAGCATCGTTGCGAAGTCTTCCGCGGCACGATCACTCGCCACCTGCTCGCGACGACGCTCCAGGATCTTCTCCAGGAAATTCCCAGGTGCGTTCATGACCTCGCTCCCGCGCTCTTCGTGATCCGGGCCAGCTCCTCCAGTTTGGCCAGCGCCGCGCCGGATTGCACACTTTCCTCCGCCCTTCTGGCCGCGTTCTTCAGATCATCTTCACAGCCACCGACGTGAAGTGCAGCAGCGGCGTTGGCCACGATCAGATCGCGGGCGGAGGCCGCGCGCCCTTCTGTCTCGCCTCGGAACACGGCTCTGATCAAGGCGGCGTTCTCGCTCGCGCTGCCGCCTCGCAGTTCCTCCAGCCCAGCACAGATCTTCAGGCCGAAGGCCTGCGGATGAATGGTGAAGACGTGCACCTCGCCTCCGCGCGCTTCGGCTACAGTCGTTAGGCCCGTGGTCGTCACTTCGTCGAGGCCGTCACTCCCGTGCACGACCCAGGCGTGTTCCGTGCCGAGCGCGGCGAGCGTGTGCGCCAGCGGCTCGAGCAACGTCTCATGCCAGACGCCGGTGATCTGGCGCGGCGCGCCGGCCGGATTCGTGAGCGGCCCGAGCAGATTGAAAGTGGTGTGCACACCGAGCTGCCGCCGAATCTGCGCCACGCGCGCGGTGGCCTGGTGATAGAGCGGCGCGAAGAGGAAACAGATACCGATTTCGTTCACGCAGCGTTCGGAGACTGCCGCCTCCACCTGCACATTGACGCCGAGTTCCGTCAGGACATCCGCGCTGCCGGAAAGGCTGGTCGCAGCCCGGCTGCCATGTTTGGCCACCGGTAATCCGGCTCCGGCACAGACGAAGGCCGCCGCCGTCGAGACATTAAACGTCTTCGCATAACTGGAGCCAGTCCCGGCCGTGTCGATGAAGCGTTCGTGCCGGCAATTGATTCGCACCGCCCGCGCCCGCATCGCTTCCGCCATGCCGGTAAGCTCGTCGACGGTTTCGCCTTTCACGGCGAGCGCCACGAGCGCCGCGCCGATTTGCGCGTCGGTCGCCCGCTCGTCCATGGCCGCACCGAAAAGGGCGGCGGCATCCGCACGCGACAGATCCTCGCCGCGCATTAGCCTAACGAGCAAAGCACGCACGGGCGACTCCGAGTCGCCGCGCCGCGTCGGCGTCGGGAGCAGCCAGGCGGGCCGGCGGTGGCCGCGTTCGGGTGGGTGATCGGGAGCGGTCATCAGGTCACGAGCGATCGAGTCGTCTCAAACTCCTTGTGCGCTGAGGTGGTGACAATCTCCTTCAGGATTTGGACCGCTTCCCACAGCTCGGTGAAGGTGTTGTAAAGCGGCGATGGCGCGAAGCGGATCACATCCGGTTTCCGAAAATCGGGAATCACGCCCTTCGCGCGCAAGGCGAGCGAGATCGGTTGCGCTCCCTTGTGCCGCACGGAGACGTGGCCTCCGCGACGCTTTGCTTCTCGCGGCGTTCCGATTTCGAACCCGAGTGGCGCCAGCTCCGCATCGATCGCCGCAATGAGGAACTCCGTCATCGCGGTCGACTTTGCGCGAATTCGCTCGATGCCCGCTTCCTCGACCGAAAGCAGCGCGCCATCGATCGGCGCCATGCTCAGGACCGCGGGCGTCCCGATTTGCAGCGCCGATGCGCCCATGCCGGGGAAAAATTCATCCGCCATCTCAAACATGTTTTCCTTGTGCACGCTCCACCAACCGGCGAGGCCGGCATCGACCACGCCGTTCTCGTCAAAGTGACGACGATTCAGAAACAAGCCCGCGACCGATCCCGGCCCGGCGTTGAGCCACCTGTAATGCCCCCATCCGCCGAAGTCCGCACCCCAATCATCCAGCGCGTGCGGCAGCACGCCGACCGAATGAGAG
>JBPCLK010000121.1:0-10307 GCA_051003355.1 Chthoniobacterales bacterium
GATCGTAGAGCGCAAGCGTGTAGCACTGGGCCGCCACAAATGGATCTTTGTCTGATCCCGGTTCATTGGTCAGGATCTTTTCAATTGCAGCGCGCCAAGGCCCCGTGTCGGCTCGCCGGTGTAGGTCGACCGAGGCGCGAAAAAGCCGCCCCGGTCTGAGGTCTGGATTGTAGGCAACGATCCGATCCATAATTCTGGTAAACGGGTCATAGTCGTGCAACCAAAAATAGGTCGATCCCAGAGTAATCAGGTAAGGAAGATTTCGCGGATCGAGTTCAGATGCGCGCTCGAGATTTTGTGTAGCGTCAGTCCAGCGACTCTGTTTGTAGTCCAGCAATCCGGCTAACTCGTAAACCTGCGGGTTATTGGGTAAGGTTTCTCGAGCAAGAGCAAGTTCCGCGCGGGCGCGGTCGTAATCCGAATAACCCCAAAAAAGGTGCCATGCCAGCGCTAGGTGCGCTTCCCCCGAATCCGGTCTCAACCGAAACGCAGAATCTATGGCTGACTTTGCCAAAGCCAGACGCGCGGGCGTTTTGTCTGTCAACTCATGCGCAAAGGCTAGCTGGCAATAAGCGATAAAGAAATTCGGATCACGAGCGAGTGCCTTATTCAGCAGGTCCACAGCCTCGGAAAGATTCACGGAAGGCCCCAAGGAGATCTGCGCGTTGTAAATTATGGAGACGGCGCGGACGTAAAAATCATAAGCAACCAAGTCTGCCGTTGGTCTTTCTTCAATAGAGGCCTTTTCATTAGCCGTCAGCTTGGCGTGAAGATGCTGGGCCACTTGTTGCGCGATCTCGGCTTGGATGGCGAACAAGTCATTCAAATCGCGGTCGTATTCCTCGGCCCAAACGTGGGTGTCCGTGCGCGTGTCAATCAACTGTGCATTTAGATGAAAATGCGTACCGGCCCTTCGCACGCTGCCTTCCAGGACATGCGATACCCGCAGATCATTTCCGATCTGACGAAGATTTCGTTTGCCACGGTAATCCATCACGCTTGTCCGGCTGATGACTTTCAGGTCACCTATCTTGGCCAGCTTGGTCAGAATGTCGTCTTGTAAGCCATCGACAAAGGCCGCGTTCTCTTTCTGTTCGCCCAGATTTTCAAAGGGCAGAACGGCGATGCCAGTTGTGACGGGATGATGGATCAATTCACTTTTCCAAGCGATCCAGCCGGCGGCCGCCGCCAGACCAACCAGAGATGCCACGAGGAGTGAACTTGTTGGATTGCGCCGGACCCATTTCCCTCCACGCGCGAAAACTCCGGTGTGTCGCGCCTGAATCGGTTCGTGCCTGAGCCAGCGTTCCAGATCTTCGGCTAGCGCCAGAGCGGAAGCGTAGCGACGCTTTGGATCTTTCGCGAGACACTTGAGGCAAATGGTGCTGAGGTCGCGATCTATTTTCGGATTTAACAGGCGCGGCGGCCGCGGCTCGGTCTCGAGTAATAACTTGATCGTCTCGTAGGTCGCTCCACCAGCAAAGGGCGGCTGTCCGGTGAGCAATTGGTAAAGCACTGCGCCAAGTCCATAGATATCCGTGAGGCTGCTGACGGCCGCATTGTTCCCCATTGCCTGCTCTGGCGCCATGTAACTGGGCGTCCCTAAAACGTCCAGCGTGCGCGTCATCGTGCTCTCGGTTTCCACCAGCCGCGCCAGCCCGAAGTCAGTCAGGTGCGGTTCGCCTTTGGCATCGAGCAGAATGTTCCCCGGTTTGATGTCACGGTGGAGAATTCCATGTTCATGCGCGTAATGAACCGTGCGCGCGACCTTCGTGATTAACTCTACCGCGCGACGAATCGGCATCGGCTCGCGCAGGGCAACTTCGTCAATTTGGCCGCCTTCGACAAACTTCATGCTGAAGTAGCACGAGCCGTCACGTTCGCCGACCTCGTGGATCGGGACGATACCGGGATGCTCCAAACGCGCCGCGGCTTCCGCTTCAAGGCGAAAGCGCTTCAAGTGCGCTTTGCTCGCCCACGGACCAAGGCTAATGACTTTTAATGCGACGATGCGATTGAGGCTCTTTTGCCGGGCGCGAAATACCACGCCCTGACCGCCGCGACCGACCTCTTCCAGCAATTCGTAATCGCCTAACTCTCCCAGCAGACCGGCTGCGCGCTTTGGAATTTCCACATGCAACGCAGAAGTCGCGTCATCCGCCTCCGCTGAAGCTACGCCGGACGAGTCGTCAGCGGCTCCAAAAGCGAGCGCGGTTTTCAGCACGCACCCGGTGCAAAGCCCTTCCGGCGCGTCGGAAAAGATTTTCGCGCCGCATTTGCGGCAGATTCTGATGACTCTAACCATTGCCGGAACGTCCCCCGCACATTCTCCTTGCCGTACTTCGTAAATTTTGCCACACGTTACGCTTCGACCACCGCAATGAGGTGGCGTAGTTCGTCTTCGATATCGCCGGGTGTGGCAACCGGTTGGGCAATCTCCTCTCGCAGTAATGATTGGTAATGCTGCCGAAATCGGTAAAACGCCTGCCGGACCGCATTTTCGGTCATCCCCACCTGCGCGGCGATCTCTGCCTGTGACGGCGCGCCCGGTTCATCCGGGAGCAACTGCTTTAGCAAGTCAAACAACTTGGCGTTGCCCGCCGTCCGATATTCTTCTTTTAATCGGCTGAGCACGTGTTCTAACAACGTCGAAGCCCACCGCCGTTCGTAAATCGTTTCGGCAGTCACCGGATCTGCTGGTTCCATCTCGGTCCCTCCCTCAGCACGCAATTCTTCCAACGGGATGAGTCCCTGTCCTTTCCCGCGCTTGATCGCCATCGCGCGACGGTGATCGTCGGCCAGAAAATATTTCAGCGCTTTCAGTAGATAAGAACGAAGCCGCCCCTTCTCCTTCCGAACAGCGTGCAGGCTTTCACGTTCGAATAACGACGCGAAGAAACCTTGGGTAAGATCCTGCGCTTCCTCGTGGCGGCAGCCTTGCCGCCTAACGAATGCGTAAAGTGGCCGCCAGTAAATGCGGCAAAGTGTTTCGAGCGCCTCCTGGGCCGCCGGCGATTCACCCTGTGCCTCCAGCACCACGCTCCAATGCGTGGTGACAAACGCCATCGCACCATGCTGCGGATCTCCGCCAATGGCGCCCGAGGGAGTTACCTCATCATCAGCAGACACGCTGTGATACAAGTAAAACAGCCCGCCAAAAGCAAGCCTGCGCTTTGGACGGTTGAATCGTTACAATAAACGGCCTTGAAACCTTTTAACCCTTCAACTTTTGCCGCTCTGAAACCTTTGGCGCCCGATTTAGCCTTCCGTGAAGTCCACCAACCAGACCACGCCTCTCTGGAAGGACATGCTTCCGCATGTCCATGCTCATGCTCTAGTTAGGCGTGTCCGTTTCCGTGCGATTGCCATGTGACGAGCCGCTCCTCTGCGCACCATCAGCCGCGGTTCCCTGTTCCCGCTCGGCCGGACGCTGGGTTCTCGTCGCGACGATTCTCGGCTCCAGTATGGCGTTCATCGACGGAACGGTGGTCAACGTGGCTTTGCCAGCGCTGCAAAGAGCGCTCCAGGCTGATGTCGTCGGCGTGCAATGGGTCATCGAGGCCTACGCGCTTTTCCTGGCCGCGTTTTTGCTCGCCGGCGGTTCGTTAGGCGATGAGTTTGGGCGTCGGCGCATCTTCGTGCTCGGCATCGTGCTTTTCGCGTTCGCTTCCGCCGGTTGCGGTTTTGCCCTAACCATCGGGCAACTGATCGCGGCCCGCGCGATCCAGGGATTCGGGGCGGCCCTGCTCGTCCCCGGCAGCCTGGCGATCATCAGCAGCTCTTTTGCAGCGGAGGAGCGGGGCCGGGCCATCGGGACGTGGTCGGGCTTTAGCGCGATCACCGCGGCAATCGGACCGGTCTTGGGCGGATGGCTGATTGAACACGTTTCCTGGCGGGCGGTTTTCTTCATCAATCTGCCGCTCGCGCTCCTCGTGGTGCTGATCGCATTCTGGAAAGTCCCGGAAAGCCGGAGCACCGATGAGACGAGGATTGACTGGTGGGGCGGGTTGCTCGGCGTGCTCGGTCTCGGCGCACTGGTTTATGGCCTCACGGAGTCTTCGCGCCTGGGTTTCGCGCACCCGGCGATCCTGGCCGCGGGCGCCGTTGCGATCGTTACCATCGGTCTCTTCCTTTTCGTGGAGATGAAGAGTTCGCACCCGATGCTGCCGCTCGGGCTCTTTCGCTCGCGCTCGTTCGCAGGCGCGAATCTGCTCACGTTTTTCCTCTACGGCGCCCTCGGCGGCACGCTCTTTTTTCTCCCTCTCAATTTGATTCAGGTCCAGCATTACGCCCCGACCTCTGCGGGCGCCGCGCTGCTGCCACTGATCCTGATCATCTTTCTGCTTTCGCGCTGGTCGGGCGGCTTGGTGGGGAGAGTGGGCGCGCGCATTCCACTCGTGGTTGGCCCTTTGATTGCCGCCGCCGGATTTGCGCTTTTCCTTTTGCCTAACGTTGGCGGTAGCTATTGGACGACTTTCTTCCCGGCGGTCGTGACGCTCGGCATCGGGATGGCGATCAGCGTGGCGCCGCTGACCACGACGGTGATGAACTCGGTGCCGGAATCGCGCGTGGGCGTCGCCTCCGGAATCAATAACGCGGTTTCGCGCACCGCCGGTTTATTGGCGATTGCGGTTTTCGGCATCGTCATGCTGCAGACGTTTCACCACGAAAGGGATCGCCGCCTGAGTAGGATTCCGCTGACAGCGGAAGGGCGTTCGGCTCTCTTCGCGCAATACAACAAGCTTGCCGGCGCCGAGCTTCCCACGGAGCTCAGCCCTGCCCGTCGCGAGGAAGTCACGAATGTGATCGGACAGTCTTTTGTGCGCGGCTTCCGTGTCGTGATGAGCCTGGGAGCGGCTCTGGCAGTGGCGAGCGCGGTTTGTGCTCTGGTGCTGATCCAAACAAAAACAGCGCGAGATTTACCTAACGAGGCTTCGCCACCCAGCCGCTGAGCGCTTTCGCCTCTGGAGCCAAGGCTAGGCGTGTGCCTTGGCGATCGGTAGCGCAAAGGAGAACGTGCTCCCCTCGCCCGGTGCGCTCTCGACTCGCAACCTGCCGCCCTGCTCTTCCACGACGCGGTGGCAGAAGGCCAGACCAATGCCGGTCGATTGATAAGGATCAGCGTTTGGGTCGAGGCGAACGCCTTCGCGAAAAATGCGTTCATGGTCTGACTCCGAGATGCCAATCCCCGTGTCGCGCACGAGGAAGCGGATGACCCTGCGACCGGCGACTTCCTCTTGTTTGAGCGCGACTAAGACTTCGCCGCCTCGCGGCGTGAACTTCACTCCGTTCGCGATCAGGTTGACCAGCACGCGCACTAAGTCCGCACTCTCGCCCACGACAGGCGGGGCGGGCAAAACCGTACCGCTGTCGAGGCGCACCCCTGCTTTGGCCGCGAGGGTTGCGACTTGATCAAGCGCGCGATCAATCAATTCGTGCGGGCGGCAAGGAGCAAGCTGCGTTTTCGGCTTCACCTCTTGCTGGCCCAACTCCATCAGCGCATGCATCAGCTCCCTTAAGACCTCGACGTTATTTCGCACCAACGTCACGCATGAATGCTGGTCGGCATTCAATTCGCCCATGATCGGCAGGCCGTCGATTCCTAGTAACACCGCATTTAGTGGAGTGCGGAGATCGTGCACGAGATGGCGCATCTTTTCCTCCCTCTCCTGAGCGGAAGCGTGCAGGGCGCCGATATCGGCGTCGAGTTTCTCGACCCGGAGCCGGAGCATAATTTCGCTCATGGTTTGCCGGGCAAAATCACGCAAAATCTCCAGTTCGCGCGCTGTCCAGCGGCGCGGCTTGGAATCGATCACGCAAAACGATCCAAGCGTGTGGCCGTCCTCGGTCGTCAAAGGCATGCCGGCATAGGCGATCACCCCGAGGTCAGCGACCGCGCCATTCTCGCGCACGAGCGGATGGAGGCGAGCGTCCTCGACCACAAAAGGCTCCCCGATCGCCGCGACATATTGACAAAAAGAATGGGACAGTGGCGACCCACGAGCCTCGGCGACGTCGGCAGGCAGGCCGCACTGGCTCTTGAAAAACTGCCGATTTGCGTCGACCAGCGAGATAAGGGCGACTGGCACGTCGAGCGCCTTGGCCGCGAGAGCGGTGAGCAGATCGAAGAATTCTTCCGGCGGCGAATCGAGCAGACCCGTCCGGCGCAAAGTCGCGAGCCGGGCCTTTTCCAGAATTTGAATATTGTTTGTCGCCGCCATGAAGGACCGAGTTTTAGCGCATTCGCCCGAGAAGCACCAGAAGAGTGATCCAAAAAGCCAACGGATAATCCGACGGTGCAGAGGGTCGAGACCTTAGGTAGATGACGCCGCGACCGCTTCGACTAGATTAGGAAACGCATGAACACCATCCGCGGAATCAAATTGCGCTGGCTCCACGAAACCCTCGGGGACGTGACTTACCAGCTCACGCGCTTCCAGTTTACCCAGCTCGCGCCCTATCGCTGGCAGCCGGCGATTAATGCCTTCCAGTGCGATCACGGTCTCCGCATCTGCGTTGATCTCGCCGGGGTCGATCGCTCGCAGGTCGGTCTCACGGTCGAGCCGAAACGCGTCGTCCTGCGCGGCACCCGTCCGGCCCCGGAGCCGACCGACGAGGAGGGGCGCGCCGTGCAGATGATCGCGTTTGAAATCGATTACGGTCCCTTCGAGCGGATCGTCGAATTGCCGGCGGCCGTGGACGTCGAAGAAGCGAGCGCCGAACAACGCAACGGATTCCTTTGGATCGAGCTTCCTTTCAAGAAATGAGCGAATTACCACTCGAAGCCTTGCAGCAAGGGGGCGAGAAACCCGTCACCACGACCAACGCCGCCGCGCAGATCGCCGGTCTGGAGGAGATGCCGGCGATTCCGGAGACGCTGGCTATCCTGCCCATCCGTGGGTTCGTCGCGTTTCCGCGGACGATTTCGCCGCTCAATGTGGAGCGCCCGGCTTCCATCCAAATGCTCAACGAAACCTTGCCGCAAGGCAAGATTATCGGCCTCGTCACCCAGCGTGATGAGACGAATGAAGAGCCCGGCCCCGACGATCTCTACCAAGTCGGGACGGCGGTGACGGTGCTGAAATTACTCCGGCAGGCAGACAACCACGTCGTCGTCATCGCGCAGGGCCTGCGCCGTTTTGCCATTCGCAAGATAACGCAAACGGAGCCCTACCTGCGCGCCGACGTGGAAGTCCTGCAAATGTCGCCCACGCCCGAGACGAAGGAATTCGAAGCGGCCTTTCGCAATCTGCGCGACTCCTCGGCTAAATTACTCGAGCTGTCGCCGGACGTTCCTGAGCAGGCACGAGCGATTGTCCTGAGCCTGGAAGACGCTGAGCAACTGACGGATTTTCTTGGACCGAATCTGAATATTGGGCTCGCTGAAAAACAGGCGCTGCTCGAAGAAAACGATCTCGAGAAACGCCTCCGGACCGTGCAGGCCAACATCTCCTCACAGCTCGAGATCGCGCAGATTCAACAGAAGCTGCAACAGGATGTGCAGTCGCAGTTTTCCGATGCACAACGCCGCGCCTATCTGCGCGAGCAAGTGAAGGCAATCCAGCGCGAGCTGGGCGAAGGCGATTCCGGCGCGGAAGAACAAGTCGCGCAACTGCGGCAGAAATTGACCGACGCCAATCCGCCGGAGGAAGTGATGAAACAAGCGGAGCGAGAATTGAAGCGACTCGATTTCATCCCGCCGTCCAGCCCCGACTATTCAGTCATCGTGACCTATATCGAGACGATTGCGGAGCTGCCCTGGTCGACCATGAGCGAGGACAATCTCGATCTCGACAAAGCGCAGGAGATTCTCGATCGCGACCATTACGACCTCGAAAAAGTGAAACGCCGCCTGATCGAATATCTCGCGGTGCGAAAGCTGAACCCGAAAGGGCACGGACCGATCCTTTGCTTTCTCGGGCCGCCCGGAGTCGGCAAGACCAGCCTCGGCCAATCGATCGCCGACGCGCTCGGACGCAAGTTCGTTAGGCTGAGTCTTGGAGGGATTCGCGATGAATCAGAAATCCGTGGTCATCGCCGGACCTACATCGGCTCGATGCCGGGTCGGATCATCCAGGAGCTGCGCCGCGCTGGCACCCGCAATCCGGTCATGATGTTGGACGAGATCGACAAGCTTGGCACCGATTTTCGCGGCGATCCCGGCAGCGCGCTTCTCGAGGTGCTCGATCCGCGGCAGAATTTTGCCTTCGTCGATCGCTATCTCGATGTCCCCTTCGATCTCTCGCAGGTCATCTTCATCGCGACGGCCAACTACATCGAAGGCGTGCCCGAGCCGATGCGCGATCGGATGGAATTGATCACCCTCGCTGGTTACACCGGACGCGAGAAACTGGAGATAGCCCGCCGTTATCTCGTGAGGCGTCAACTGGAGGAAAATGGCCTAAAATCCGGGCAATGCGAGTGGCAGGAAGACGCACTCGTTAGGGTGATTGAAAACTACACCCACGAAGCCGGCGTGCGCGAACTGGAGCGCCAGGTCGGCGCGGTCATCCGCGGGGTGGCGGCGCAGGTCGCTCGTGGTAAGACCGACAGGGTGATAGTGACGCCGGAAATCGTGACCGAAATGCTCGGCCCGATCCGGTTCATCCACGATGCCAAGCTGGCGGAAAACAAGCCCGGCATCGTGACCGGTCTCGCTTACACTCCGGTCGGCGGAGAAGTGCTCCATATCGAAGCCACTCGTTATCCAGGGAGTGGGAACATTACGCTCACGGGCCAGATCGGGAACGTGATGAAGGAGTCGATGCAGGCTGCGCTCAGCCTCGTGCGCAGTCGCAACGGTGTCAGCCCGCAGGAATTTCGCGAAACTGACGTCCACGTCCACGTGCCTGCCGGGGCGATTCCAAAGGATGGCCCCTCCGCCGGTGTGGCCATGTTTACTGCGCTGTCCTCACTCTTCAGCAACACACCCGTTCGCTCGGATGTTGCCATGACAGGCGAAATCACTCTGCGCGGCCTGGTCCTGCCCATCGGCGGCCTGAAGGAAAAAAGCCTCGCCGCCATGCGCGCGGGAGTCACGACGGTGATCATCCCGAAAGGGAACGAAAAAGATCTGGTCGATATCCCTGAAGAAGCGAAACAAAAGATCCAATTCGTCCCCGTGGCAACGGTTGATCAAGTGCTGCAAACCGCGCTCGAGCAGCCGCCTTCGGCTGAGCAGGGTTAGTTAGCTGGCATCGTGCGGTCCTCTTCGGATTCGATTATATTTCTTGTGGCCTGCGCTCGAGACGCTAAGATTGCGGTCCCGAATGGAAAATCGCGGCCGGGAAAACCCGATCTGCGGAAGACCAAAGGATGCACACCAATCTGAATCCTAAACCAATTTTTCATCCGATCCCTGGGATGAACCCCCTTCTTCTGCCGTGCCCTACTTCGTTAGGCACGGTTTTTTATTATGAGTGATAATCCGGCCGACCTGAGCCTAAGCGATTTCCTGGCGGGTGAAGGGCGCGACCCATTGCAGGCGCCCGCGACATTTACGCGCTGGATGCAGGCGGGCGCGTGGGCCGTGGAGCTTTACGAACCGGAGCTGTGCGCTCCCGCGAACGCCCGCACCACCATTACCTACGACGGTAAACCGCAGTCGGTCATCAATCTCTGCTCCTATAACTACCTCGGCCTGGCGAATCATCCCGAGGTTATCGCCGCCGCCCATGAGGCTCTGAACACGCACGGTCTTGGCGCATGCGGGTCACCCATGCTTTCCGGGATGACGGATCTGCATCGGGAATTGGAACGCAAAATCGCGCAATTTCTCGGGCGTGAAGACGCCATGCTTTTTAACAGCGGTTTCGGCGGAGCGCTCGGCACGATCTCCGGTTTGCTGCGCAAGACGGACGTCGCCGTGCTCGATAATCGATCCCATCTCAGCCTGCGCGATGGCGCGACGCTTTCCCGCTGCCGCTCGGAAAAATTTGAGCATAATAATCCCGCGGCGCTCGATGCCTCACTCACGCGGAACAAGGGTAAGCGGCAGCTCGTCATCATCGAGGGCATTTATTCGATGGACGGCGATTTTGGAAATCTCGAGACGCTCATTGACGTCGCCGATGCGCATGGCGCGAGCGTCTTTATCGATGAAGCGCACTCCACGCTGGCCTGCGGCGAACACGGACGCGGCGCGGCGGAGAAGTTTAACGTCGAAGACCGCGTATCTCTCACCTACGGCACCTTTTCGAAAGCCTTCGGTGCGCTCGGCGGATTCGTTGCCGGTTCGCGCGAGACGTTGCAACATCTGCGCTTCTATGCGCACCCTGACGGCTACTCCTGCGCGCTCCCGGCCGTAG
>JBPCLK010000122.1:0-10230 GCA_051003355.1 Chthoniobacterales bacterium
TGGATCGGCTGCGCCGACAGCCGGGTGCCCGCCAACCAGATTGTCGATCTTTCCCCTGGCGAACTATTCGTGCACCGCAACGTCGCCAACCTCGTCGTGCACACCGACCTGAATTGTTTGTCGGTCATGCAATTCGCCGTCGACCTGCTGAAAGTGAAACACATCATCGTCTGCGGGCATTACGACTGCAGCGGCGTGCAGGCTGCGCTCCGTCGCGATCGCCTGGGCCTGAGCGACAACTGGCTGCGCCACGTCCAGGACGTGAGGCAGAAACACGACGCAGCCCTCGCAAAAACCAGCGACGAGACGCAGGCAGCCCGCCTGCTTTGCGAGCTCAACGTGATCGAACAGGTCACTCACGTCTGCCAGACCACCATCGCGCTGGACGCGTGGGAACGAGGTCAGGACCTGACCGTCCACGGGTGGATCTACGGGTTGAAGGATGGGCTCCTGCGCGATCTCAACGTTTCCGTCGCAGGCGCGGAGGAAACGTCCGCCGCCTACCAATCCGCTATCGCTGCGTTGACCTAAGGATCTGAATTTTGTCTCTCCCGGGAATGCGCTTCGCCTGTTTGATTCTGTTGAGCCTTCTCGTTAGCACACAGGGCTGGGCCGCGGAAAAGCCATCTCTGGTCGAAGAAGGCGTCGCTGCATTCAAAGTGGGCCGGAACGATCTCGCGATCGAGAAATTCTCCACCGCGCTAAAAGCCAACCCGGAGAATTCCGTCGCCTACAATGACCGTGGCCTGGCTTATAAAGCGCAAAAGAATTACGCGCGTGCCGTGGCCGATTTTACGGCGGCACTGCGCCTGGAACCCGCTTGGTTCCTCTACTACAATCGTGGAGTCGCTTATCAGGAGAGCGGCGACCCCAAGTCTGCCATCGTCGATCTCACCACGGTGCTGAAGAACGTCCCTCCGAAGTCTACGGGGGAGATCGACTGCAGAATTGCTCGCGCGCATGCCTATTTCGACCAGGAAAGAGCGAAGCTGGCCCTCGAAGACCTGAACATCGCGATCGAAATCGGCACGAAGGAACCAGATGCCTACATCCTGCGCGGAATCCTGCACAAGATCGAGCACAACTACGCCCTGAGCCTGGCCGATTATGAAAATGCGATCGCACTCGATGACAAGGAAGCCCGCGCCTACGACGCCGAGGCCTATCTTCTCTCCGTCTGCCCAGCGCCGAAATTTCGCGATGGCCGTAAAGCCATCTCTTATGCGACGAAGGCTTGTGAACTAATGGAGTGGAAAGATTCCCAGAGCATGGAAACGCTCGCCGCGGCCGACGCTGAGAAGCAAGAATTCGACGAGGCGCTCCGTTGGCAAAAAAAAGCAGCGGAGCTTGATCCCAAAGCGACCGACTCGAGTCGCCTCGATCTCTACGAAAGGAAAAGGCCATTTCGTGATCTCAACCGCGCCGAGAAGCCAATCACGGACCTGTCTGATCTACGCAATCCGGTCAGGATCAAACTGGGGGAGAGCCTGAGCGCGAAGTTCGCCAATCGGGAAGGAGCGTTGCTCGAACCCAAGGTAAGGAGTGGAAGGCATCGCGAGGCGAGCAGCCTCCTGCTCGATTTCCACCTCGAAAAGCGCGGTCACGTTCTGTTGGTCGAGCATACTTTCTGGCGGACGCTGAAGGTTCGCTGTTATGCGCGTCTGGTCGGATATGATACTTATTTTGAGACCAATCTTCTTCCGATCCCCGTCAGCAAGATCAGTCCGGAGCTTTGGTCAGATCCGATCGAGGAGCTGGTCTTGTTCGACTTCCAACTCACCGGAGTCGAGCAGCAGCCATCCGAGCCGGAAGAAGAAAGTCAGGTGGCGAGCCTGAACTTAGGTAACGAGCTCTCCGTCGGCGCCGATTGACCGCCTCGCGGCGCGCCCGCATAGTGGCGCTCCCAATGTCGATCGAGCTGACCCGCAATTTTTGCATCATCGCGCACATCGATCACGGCAAGACCACCTTGTCGGATCGTTTGCTCGAACGGACGGGCACGATTCAGGATCGCGAGCGACAGGATCAACTGCTCGACTCGATGGATCTGGAGCGCGAACGCGGGATCACGATCAAGGCCCACCCGGTCGCGATGCGTTACACCGCCAAAGACGGCAAGACCTATCGGCTCAATCTTTCCGATACGCCGGGCCACGTCGATTTCGCCTACGAAGTCTCGCGCTCGCTCGCGGCCTGCGAGGGCGCGCTCCTGATCGTCGATGCGGCTCAGGGGGTGGAAGCGCAGACCGTGGCGAATGTTCACCTCGCCCACCAGCAGAACCTCACGATCGTGCCGGTGATCAACAAAATCGATTTACCAAACGCCGACATTCCCTCTGTCCATCGTCAGATCGAGGAAATCCTGCAGATTCCTGCGGAAGAAGCGATCGATTGCAGCGCCAAGATGGGCATTGGCATCGAGGAGATCTTGGAAGCGGTCGTTCATCGTATCCCGCCACCGAAGAAGCCCGAGGATGATATCCTGCGCGCACTCGTTTTTGATTCGGTCTTCGATGTCTACCGCGGCGTAGTGGCATATGTGCGCGTGATGTCGGGCAGCATGGTGCCCGCGCAAGTGGTGCGCATGATGAACAACGACTCGCGCTACGAGATCAAAGAGGTCGGAGTCTTTACCCCGAAGATGTTTCCGCAGGCAAAACTGAACGCGGGCGACGTGGGCTATTTCATCGCCAATATCAAAAGCACAGCCGACATCAAGATCGGCGACACGATCACGGACCAGCGCAATCCGGCGAAGGAACCGCTCCCCGGTTTCCAGGAAATCCACCCGATGGTCTTCAGCGGCATTTACCCGATTAACACCGCCGACTTCGAGCATCTCAAGGCCGCCATCGCCAAGCTGCGTCTGAACGATTCCGCCTTTATCTACCAGCCGGAAAGCTCAGTCGCTCTGGGCTTCGGTTTTCGCTGCGGTTTCCTCGGTTTGCTGCACATGGAGATCATCCAGGAACGACTCCGCCGTGAGTACGACATGGATATCATCGCGACGTCGCCCAGCGTTGTTTACGAAATCCTCACCACCCGCGGCGAGACGCTCCTGGTCGATAATCCCGCGCATCTGCCCGACCCCAGCATCATCGAGGAAGTGCGTGAGCCGATCGTTAAGGCCTACGTCCTTTGCCCTAACGAGAACATCGGCGATATCCTCCAGCTCATCATGGAGAAGCGCGGCACGATGGATCACACCGAGACGCTCGATACCCGACGCGTCATGCTCCATTGCGAATTGCCGCTCAACGAAATCTTGGTCGATTTCAACGATAAGATTAAGTCGATCACCCGCGGCTACGGCTCGATGGACTACGAGCACGCCGGCTATCGCGCGGATAAACTGGTCAAGCTCGACATCCTCGTGAATGGCGAGCCGGTCGACGCCTTTTCCATGATCGTCCATCGCGACCGGGCGGAGTCCCGCGGTCGCCAACTCGCCGCGAAATTAAAGGAAGTGATCCCAAGCCAGCTTTACCAGGTGGCGATCCAGGCGGCCATCGGTGGCAAGATCATCGCGCGCGAAAGCGTCAGCGCGCTGCGCAAGGATGTGACCGCCAAGTGCTACGGCGGCGATATCAGCCGCAAACGAAAGCTGCTCGAGAAGCAGAAAGAGGGTAAGAAACGGATGAAAAGCATCGGCCGAATCAACATCCCACAGGAAGCTTTCATCCAGGTGCTGAAGTCGGCGCAGTGATCGACCCGGCCCTTAATCCAGCTTTGCAAAGCCCATTCCTCAGCTAGCGTTTCGCCGCAATGTTTGAGCCGCGTTACATTAAACACAGCGAACTCCTTGTGCGTCACGCGGAGAAGTTGGTCCGTTATCGCAGCGACCGCCTCAGTGACACGGCGCTCTCTGAATTGCGGGCGCAGATCGGGAAAGTGCGCGCGGCCATGAAAGCCCGCGACAAGGCCTCTACCCATGCGGAATCAGAGCGCTTGGACGCCCTGCTCTCCACCCACACCCCGCCCCAGCGAGACGCCGTCTGGCGCGAGAACGTCGAAGTGGTTCTAGTCGCCATCGTAGTGGCGATTGGTATCCGAACCTACTTTATCCAGCCCTTCAAGATCCCGACCGGCTCCATGCAGCCGACCCTGAACGGTATCATCGGTCATCCCTCCACCGCCCCAGCGCCGAATTTTTTCAAGCGAGTCATCGATTTCGTCGTCTCGGGTCGCAATTACATCGATGTGGTTTCCGGGGCGGATAACACCGTGATCGACATTGTTCCCCGCAAGTTCCTTTTCTTTTTCACGCTTTCCGAGATCGCTTGCGATCAGCAATCCTTCTCCGTCTATGCGCCGCCGGAAATTTTACGGCAGGACTTTCAAGTCTTCCCTGGGAACGTCTATCGTCGCGGAGAGGTCATCGCTCGTGGCGCGGTCGATACCGGCGATCAGGTTTTTGTCGACAAGTTTAGCTACAACTTTGTGCACCCTTCCCGCGGCGATGTTTTTGTTTTCCGCACTAACCACATTCTGGGTATCCGCGAGGACCCGGTGGCCGGGGCGCCTTATTACATTAAGCGCCTGACTGGTCTGCCGGGCGACGAATTAAGAATCGATTCACCTAAAATCTATGTGAACGGGGCGCCAGCGCAACGGTTTGGCATGGCCCGCGTGATGTCGGCCAAGGAACCCTACAAAGGTTACGCCCAAGGGCCGCGGGAGGGAAAAATGTCGACCCCGACCCAGGCTTATGTCGTGCCGCCACACGGGTATTTTGCCATGGGCGACAATAGCCATAACAGTTACGACAGTCGTTACTGGGGGCCGGTGCCGGAGGAGAATCTGGTGGGGCGCGGGCTCTTCGTCTACTGGCCCTTCAATAGCCACTGGGGCTTTATTCGTTAGGTCAGATCTTTGGATTGATGGAGAACGGGAATGGGTTTATCCGGAACTCCCCTCCTGCAGTACTCGCTTTCGCCGGCGCTCTATCCGCTGCTGGGGATGTTCGCCGGGTATCTCCTGGTCATGACGACCAATCCGGTCCAGGTCGCCCTGCGTGACGGCTTCCGCTGCGCGATGCGCTTTAAGCGAATTTGGCTCCTCTTCGCGCTCCTCGGGCTGGCTTACTCCGCCTTTCAATTCATCGTCTTCACGCCGCTCCAGTCCGTGGCCGACCTCCGTGCCGAACAGTTCGCCTTTTGGCGGTCATGGCACTGGCCTCTTTTCTCTCAGGTGTGGCGGGAAAGCCTCCTCCATGCGGCCGAATCAGTCGCCGGACTCTTCGACGCGGCCGCCACCACCTATCCGCTCTCGGTTCTCGCGGCGCTGCTCTTGCTTATGAATTGGCGGGGGTTGCACGGCAGTCTTATCCGCGCCCTCCGCAAGCAATTTGGGTCTGCGGGTTGGTTGATCTACTTCGCGATTCTCATCAGCGCGGCCGCCTCGCTCTTGAAGCCGCTCATTTATTGGCCGGGATCTAATCGCATGCATTTGCTTTCGCCGGCCCATCTTCTACAAACCTCAGCCGCGGTCGATACGGTGGCGTTCGTTTTCGAGTATCTCTGCGCGGTTTACCTTCAGGTTTACCTCATCACAGTAGCTCTCGCCTGGATCAAGGGATTAAACTTCCGGGAAGGGGAACTGCTTCGGTTTGCAATGCGACGCTTTAGCTTTGTCATGAAGTGGCTCGGCCTTGTCTTGCTGGCCAGCACCTTCCTGCTTCGTCTGCCGTTGCTCGTCGCTTACTTTCGCGATGTGCCTGGGGTGCTGGACTACCTCCCGTTCGGGCGCTGTGTGATGGCGGCGTTGCTGATCGCTTTTGCCGCCATGGAAATCTCGCTGGTGCTCCACAACGAAAGTTTGCGCGAGGCCTTCCAGGCGCTTTGGCAATTCGTCAGGCAGCATTCTTATCGTTTCGCCTGGTATCTTCTGGTGGCCGCGCTGCATTTCTGGTTTCTCTCTTTCGCCGATACGGTCATTCGAGCGGCCGCGACCGAACGCTGGCTGGCGCTCCTTCTCTGGAAGGTCTTTTACGTCCTGGCGCGGGCGTTTGTGACCGGGTGGCTTCTGGCCAGTTGGGTTTCCCTCTTTCGGCAATGTGAAATCGGTCGTATCAACCGCGAAACCTGGATCCGTTACTAGGGAAATGAGCGAGTCTGTTAGCGCCGAGGAAATCACCAGAAAAAGCCAGTCAAATCTGGCTTTCGCCTTTGTTTCGTTAGGCAGGGAACGTCGTCGCGACATTACGATTTTCTATGCCTTTTGCCGTTTGATCGACGACATCGCGGATGCCACGGACTTGGAGGTCGAGGAGAAGAAGAGGCGCTTAACGAATTGGAGAGCGGCCCTCCGGTCTCCACTGCCTGGCGAGTCTCCGATCGCGGTCGATGTTCGTGGATTGATCCAGAGATACTCCATCACCCCGGCGATGCTCGAGGAAATTATCGACGGCGTGGAGATGGATCTGACCATTTCGCGCTATGAGACGTTTACCGAGCTCCGCCGTTATTGCTATCTGGTGGCGAGCGCGGTGGGGCTCGTCAGTATCGAGATCTTCGGCTACAAAAATCCAGCCTGCCGGGAATACGCTGTGGAGTTAGGGCTCGCCTTGCAGGTCACGAATATTCTGCGCGATGTCGGGAAGGATCTGGCAAGCGGACGCATTTATCTACCGCGAGAGGACCTGGAGCGCTTCGGTTACACGGAGTCCGATCTGAGCGGCCGGATTTATGACGACCGGTTCGTGAAGCTAATGCGTTTCGAAGCTGATCGCGCCCAGGAACACTTCCGTAAAGCGGCCGCCCTTCTTCCACGGGAAGATCGCCGATCTATGGTCGGGGCACAGATCATGGCCTCCATCTATCACGCACTCCTGGGGCAGATGGAACGGGACAATTTCCGGGTTTTCACGCGAGCGTATGGCTTGAGCAAGCTGGCGAAAATGTGGCAGGTGGGCCGAAAGCTGCTCCAGCTCGTTTGAATAGGACGGCGAAACGTCCGTCTCAAGATCACAGTTCGAATCTAAAGCACTATGAAAAAGTATCTTATCCCAGCGGTCTCGGCCGCGATTTTAATGCCGATGGTTTTCACTTCATGTGAAACGCCCGTGGGCCAGAGCGCGGGCTTCGGCGCGGCGACTGGCGCTATTATTGGCGGCGCGGCCACCGGTCGTGTGCGCGGCGCGGCGATCGGCGCTGGCGCGGGGGCGTTGGCCGGCGCACTAATTGGTGCGGCGATCCAGGAAGACCAGGCGCGCTATTATCACGCTCCTCCGGAAGGCTACCCTTATGCGCAGCGGACCGGAACCCCCGGCTATGTCTACAGCCCGTATGGCCGGCATAATGTCATTGATGTGCGCGGCGTTCCGCCGGGTGCGCTCGTCCGGGATCCTTCCACGAGCGGTATTTTCCGCAAACCCTAACGACTCCGCCTAACGAAGTTTTGACCTCGGGTTGGTCCTGCGCGGCGGGACCAACCCGTGTTGCTTTCAAGCGTGGACGTGGCCTAGCCTTCGCCGCGCATTTTCGCGACTCGCCTGGCGATGGCCTCATCCATCCGCACCAGCTCGGGCCAGCCCCGGGTGTAGCCTTCGCCCGCCAATTTTCGTGTCGCGTCGAGGCCCATGTGCGAGCCGACGTTTTGCACGCTCGGCGCGTGATCGAGGGAATCGCTCGGGTTGGTGATGATCGTGCTATCCCGTTTGGGATCGGTATTGGCGCACATGCGGAAGAGCACCTCGCTCGTGTTGTGGACGTCGCAGTCGTCATCCACCACAACGATGTATTTGCTAAACATCATTTGCCCCATGCCCCAGAGACCGTGCATGACCTTGAAGGCCTGATAGGCGTATTGCTTGCGAATACTGACAAAGACGAGGTTGTGAAATACGCCCTCGGCCGGGAGTGCCATATCGACAATCTCGGGAAAGTTCATCTTAAAGACGGGAAGAAAGATCCGCACGCTGGCCGAGCCGAGATAGAAATCCTCCATCGGCGGGATGCCTACGATGGTGGTGGGATAAACCGCCTCACGTCGGTGCGTGATCGCGGTCAGATGAAAAACCGGGTAATCCTCCACCGCGGTGTAGAAGCCGGTATGATCGCCAAAAGGACCTTCCGGCCGGGTCTCGCCGGGCTGCACGTAGCCCTCCAGCACAAAGTCGACATCCGCAGGCACCTCGAGTTCGTTCGTTAGGCATTTGACCAGCTCCACCGATTTTTTGCGGACGAACCCTGCAAAAAGAATCTCATCCAGTCCGTCGGGGAGGGGCGCGGTAGCGGCAAAGGTGTAAGCGGGGTCTCCTCCGATGGTGACGGCCACCGGCATGCGTTCATTGCGCTCATAGTAAAGCTTTCCGTGCCGTGCACCGACCTTGTGCACCTGCCAGTGCATGCCCGTGGTCGCACCGTCGTAAACCTGCATCCGATACATGCCAAGATTTCGCGCGCCGGTTTCTGGATCGCGGGTGTGCACGTTGGGCAGCGTGATAAAACGACCGCCGTCTTTCGGCCAGCACTGCAGGATGGGTAGATCGCGAAGGGAAAAGTGATCGGTTCCTGGTGATTGGTTATCGCCGTCGTCGAAGCGATGGATGACTTCCTGGCAGGCGGCGTTTCTGACGTGCTTCGGCCGCGCATGCAGCAGACTGATCCCTTGCTTTAATAAGCTCCAACCTTCGCGGAGATCGGTCGGCGGTTTGGCCTTAAGGATCAGCGAAATTTCCTGGGCCAAATCGCCGACGTCGTTCGCCTGCAAAGCAAGCGCCATCCGTTTCTCCGAGCCCATGGTGTTGATTGCGAGCGGAAATTTCGAAACTTTGCCGTCGACCAACGGTTGCTCGAAAAGCAGTGCTTTTCCGCCACGCGGTGATTTCATCTCCCGATCAGCCCATTCCGCGATCACCAGCTCGGTTTCCACCGGCTGCGAGATGCGGGTTAACTCCCCGGCGTTGTCCAACTTCTCGAGAAACTGGGTGAATGAGGCGTAAGCCATAGACTCTTTCTTGCTGACAATGTTGTCGCGCTAATTTTACCTGTCCGCCACTTTCCCAATCACTACAACCGCGGACCTGACTTCGTATGAGAGGCGGGTGACGAGGACCAGGCGCTATCGCGCACTGGGTGATGCATCCAAATCGCAGGGGGGAGCGTATCCCTTATGATTACGCTTGTTGCGTAATTCAACCACAATCAAACTATGGAAAACACAAACCTAGAAACCACCAGAAATATATTAACGACCCCGGTTGCGAGATCGCGACGGCAGGTCCTGAAGAGTCTCGGTGCAGGGGCGGTCGGGCTTGCTGGTCTCAGCATGCTGACTGGTCGTGCGCGCGCAGCGACGAATGCAGCGGCAGCAGTGAGCGATGCAGATATTCTGCAATTCGCCCTCAATCTCGAATACCTCGAGGCGGAGTATTATCTGTATGCCACCACAGGCCAAGGTCTACCTCCCGGAGATATCACCGGCAGCGGAACCCTTGGAACAACCACCATCAAGGCGAATCCCAAAGTTCCGTTTCAAGATCCGCTCTATCAGCAGTATGCGCAGGAGATCGCGACCGACGAGAAAGATCACGTCGAATATCTGCGAGCGGCCCTTAGCTCTCTGGGAGTGACTCCCGTGGCGCGCCCGCCTCTCGATTTGCTAAACAGCTTCAACACTCTCGCGCAAGCGGCTGGCATTGGTCAGTCGTTCGATCCGTTCGAAAATGAAGTGAATTTCCTTTTGGGAGCGTTCATTTTTGAAGACGTGGGTGTGTCTGCTTATCGCGGAGGAGCGGGATTACTGACCAACAGCGATCTCATTTTCGCCGCCGCTGGCGTGCTCGGCACGGAAGCCTATCACGCAGGCAGCATCCGGACGACGCTGATTGCGTTGCAAGATCCAAATGTCTACGATATTGCGCAGAAGATTTCCGACCTGCGCGACGCGCTCGATGGCCCCACCCCCAAGGATGGCGGCCTCCTCAAGCGTGGCAAGGCGAATGCGATTCTGACGGACCGTAACGGACTGGTCTACTCGCGGAATACGCGTCAGGTCTTGAACATCGTTTACGGAGCGCCAAACGCCTCCAGCGGCCTCTTCTACCCGAACGGTATGAACGGCGCCATTAGCTAAGACTGGCTTAACTGGGCTAAGCAACTCCAGGGCGAGGATCTGTATGATCCTCGCCCTTTTTTTGTGCGCTCGGGTTAGCTATTGGGCATGGCGACCCAGCCGCGGCTGGCGTAGTCGGCGAGCGTGAGGAGGAGCATGAGGAAGAGCCAGAGC
>JBPCLK010000123.1:0-12678 GCA_051003355.1 Chthoniobacterales bacterium
GCAGAATTCAGCGCGATTGAAGGGAACGGGAATGATTCGAGAGCTGAGCCGGCTCGATCTTCACCAGATCGAATTGCACATGCCCGGCAGGAGGGTTTCGGATCTAATCCGGGAGCAATTCAGTGACCTGGTAGGCTTTGAACGCGGCGGGACCGGCCACACTGATGTGTGAAGCCAGTCTCATAATTTAGCATAAATCAATCATGCGACTTGGCAGCTGGCGCTCACTATTTCGTAGCGACGGGTTGGGTCTGCTGGGCTGGCTTGCTCGTGCCAGAGTCGCCATTGGAGGGGGCTTCGAACTGGCGTTTCTTCCAGGATTCATGGCGCGCCTGATGGGTCGAGCCGGTGATCAGCTTGAGCAACATGGTGGCGCGACCTTGAATTTCCACCTCGTCTCCGGATACGCGTTTTTGCGGCTCGGAATGAAAACCTTCTGCGGAAGCCGTATCGAGCAAGAGCTCCCACTCGACTTCCTTTTGCCCGGGGAGGACAAAGGCCAGCTCGGCATGGTGCGCATTAATCAAAAGTAAAAATGTGTCGTCGCGGATGGGTTCGCCCTGGAAGGTTTGAACGTCAATCGTATCGCCGCTCAGGAGCATGCCGAGGCAGCGCACAAACGGAGAATTCCATTCCGTATCGGTCATCTCGTTGCCCCCGGGGTTGAACCACATGACGTCACGAATCTCAGATCCGCGGATCCGGCGACCCTGGAAAAACTTCGGACGCCGAAAAACTGGATGGTCGTGCCGGAGCTGGATGAGGCGTTTGGTAAACTCGAGGAGAGCCTGTTGCTCTTGATCAAGATTCCAATCCAGCCAGCTGATTTCGTTGTCCTGGCAATAGGCGTTGTTGTTGCCCTGCTGCGTGCGCGCAAATTCGTCGCCTGCCGTCAGCATCGGCACGCCCTGGGAGAAAAAGAGAGTGACCAAAAAATTGCGGCGTTGTTGCAGGCGCAGTTGTTTGATTTCGGGATCATCGGTCGGCCCTTCCACGCCGTGATTCCACGAGTGGTTGTTGTTGTCGCCGTCTCGGTTCTCTTCGCCGTTGGCTTCGTTATGTTTGTCGTTGTAGCTAACGAGATCGTTGAGGGTGAAGCCGTCATGCGCAGTGATGAAATTAATGCTGGCATAGGGACGGCGGCCGCTGTGCTGGTAAAGATCTGGACTTCCCGTTAGGCGGTAGGCGAGTTCGCCGATTCGGCCTTCGTCGCCTTTCCAGAAGCTGCGGATGGCGTCGCGATATTTGCCATTCCATTCCGCCCAGAGGACGGGGAAATTGCCCACCTGATAGCCACCCTCGCCGACGTCCCAGGGCTCGGCGATGAGTTTCACCTGCGAGATAACCGGGTCCTGATGAATGATCTCGAAGAAAGCATGCAGCTTATTCACGCCGTGGGCGTCGCGGGCGAGGGTGGAGGCGAGATCGAAGCGGAAACCATCCACGTGCATTTCGGTGATCCAATAGCGCAGGCTATCCATGACGAGCTGGAGCGTGCGGGTATTGAGAAGATTGAACGTGTTGCCGGTCCCCGTGAAGTCGAGGTAGAAGCGCGGATCCTCGGGCATGAGGCGGTAGTAGGCCTGATTATCGATCCCGCGGAAGCAGAGCGTCGGGCCGAGATGATTGCCTTCGGCGGTGTGATTATAGACCACGTCGAGGATCACCTCGAGACCGGCCGCGTGGAGACTGCGCACCATGTTCTTGAATTCAGTAACCTGACCTCCGAGCATGCCGCTGGAGGAGTATTTGCAGTCCGGCGCGAAAAACCCGATCGAGTTATAGCCCCAGTAGTTCGTTAGGCCTCGATCGATCAGCACCTTGTCGTTGACGTAAGCGTGGATCGGCAGGAGCTCGACGGCTGTAACCCCGAGATTTTGCAGGTAGGCAATGGAGGCTTCGCTGCCCAGTCCTGCGTAAGTTCCGCGCAGATCGGGCGCGACCTTTTCGTTTAGCTGGCTGAAGCCTTTCACGTGCATCTCGTAGATGACGGAACGGTGCAAAGGGACGCGAGGCGCCTTGTCGCCGCCCCAATCGAACGAAGTATCTACTACCACCGATTTCGGCATTCCCCAGGCGTCGTCGCGGAAGTCGCGCGCCAGGTCTTCTTTCGGGTCGCCGATCACGTAGCCTTGCATCTCGTCGGCCCAATTGATTCTTCCCGAGATCGCCTTCGAGTAGGGGTCGAGGAGGAGTTTGGAGCTGTTGAAACGCAAGCCGCGCTCCGGATCGTAGGGACCGAAGACGCGAAATCCGTAGAGTTGTCCCGGGCGCACGGCGGGCATAAAAATATGCCACACTTGGTCGGTGTGCTCGGTCATCGGGATGCGGATATTTTCCTGCCGGGCGTCGGGCGAATCGAAAAGGCAGAGATCCACCGAAGCCGCGGCTTCGGAGAAAATGGCGAAGTTCACCCCGTCACCCATCCACGTCGCTCCGAGTGGATAAGGGAAACCGAGCCAAATTTTAACGGGAGTCATAAATGCGAGCGGTGTTTATTCCATTCGGGGGAAGAAGAGGCAAGGATTGCGGCGTCACAGGAAGCTTGAGCCTCCGCCAAGCAAAACGCACGGTGCTGCTGCGCACCGACTTACCGACATTCGACGAAGTTTCCTTCATCGAACAGAGCCGGGTTATTTCTTACCCTTGATTTCGAGTTTCCGGTAAAGCGTGGCCATGCTGATGCCCAGCACGCTCGCCGCTTTCTCACGCGCGCCCTTAAATTTTGCCAACGTGGCTTCGATATATTCGCGTTCCTGCTCCTGGATGAACTCATCCAGGGATTTGCCGACGGGGAGCGCAGCACGCGCTTTCTTAGCCGCGTCTTCGTTAGCGAGCTCGACGATTTGCGGCGGCAAATCATTAGACACGATGGTCTCATCATCACACAGCGCGCAGGCACGCTCGATCGCGTTCTCCAATTCACGAACGTTGCCGGGATAGTCGTAGCGGCAAAGCAGGTCGACGGCTTGCTGATCAATCTTCTTTGGTTCTCCGCCTGTTTGATTGGCTTGCTTCTGGAGAAAGTGATTCACCAGCAGCGGGACGTCCTCCAGTCGCTCGCGCAGAGGCGGGATTTCGACGGGAATCACGGCGAGCCGATAATAAAGATCTTCGCGGAATGAACCGTCGCGAATTTTCGGCTGCAACGCTTCGTTGGTCGCGCCGACCACGCGCACGTTGACCGGCAAACTTTTATTGTCGCCGACGCGTCGGACTTCGCGTTCCTGGAGCACGCGGAGAAGCTTGGTCTGGAGCGACGTGGCCATGGAATTCACTTCGTCGAGAAAAATGGTGCCCAGGTTCGCTTCCTCGAAGAGCCCGCGCTTGTCGGCGACCGCGCCGGTGAACGCCCCTTTTTTATGACCGAATAGTTCCGACTCGAGCAGGTTTTCGGGCAGCGCGCTGCAATTGATGGCCACGAACGGATGATGCTGGCGGTTGCTGTTGAAGTGCAGACCGCGCGCGACGAGCTCCTTGCCAGTGCCGCTTTCGCCTTGAATCAAAACGGTGCTGTCGGTGTCGGCCACCTTGTTGATCAGATTGTAGACGATCTGCATCTTGCGGCTGGAACCGATGATGTTCTCAAATTTGTATTTGTTCTTCAGCTCCTTACGCAGGTAAGTGTTTTCCGAGCGCGCGGATTGGAACTCGAGCGCGCGCTGCACCGTCATTTGCAGCTCGTCGATCTTGAACGGCTTCGGCACGTAGCCGTGCGCGCCCATCTTCATCGCCTCGATCGCCGTGTCCACGGAAGCGTAAGCCGTGATGAGGATGACGAGCGTCTGTTTGTGGTTCTCCTTCACGTGCCGCAGAACGTCGAAGCCGCTCATCGTTTCCATCTTCACATCGGTGATGACGATCTGTGGCTCGATAACTTCCATTTGCTCCACGGCCTTGGCCGCTGAGCTGAAAGGGAAAACCTGGTGCCCTTTTTCGCGGCAGAGGGTGACGATCACCTCTACCATCGCCGGCTCGTCGTCTATGATGATGATTTTGGCCATATTCTCAGGGCGGAGAGTATTTCACGAATGAGAAAAGAAAAGGCAAATATGAGAATAGCTAAGCCCGCTCTTAGGCGACCTGAGTTCCCGCGACCAACATCCACGGCACCTCATGCTCCCAAAAAATGACCTCTTCGAACAGTTTGGACTTGGGATTCTCAATCGGGAGACAAATCAGGTCAGCTTGATACCCGGGGCGGATTTTACCGAGTGTCTTTTCTTGAAAAAGCGCGCGGGCTGCGTTGGTCGTCACCATTTTTAACGTCTGCTCGGGCTGCAGCCACGGATGCTTTTCCTGCAGGACTTGCATTTCTGCGAAAAGGCTGAGCGAGGAATTGCTGGCCAGACTGTCCGTCCCGAGAGCGATGTTGAAGCCGAGTTTGCCTAATTTTTCCAGTGCGAAGGGCCGATGTGCGAAGTAGCGACTGCTGCGTGGACAATGCGCGATCTGAAATCGTGGCCCGTCTTCCAGGCGCGCGAAATCTTCTTCAATCAGTTCGTTCAGGTGCACCATGAGCCAGTTTTCATCTACCACGCCGCGTTCGAGCATCACAGCGAGCGGCGTTTGGCCGCGGCCACAGTCCTCCATGGGGCGGCCAAGACCGCGTAGAAGATCGAAGAGTTTTCCGCCTCCCTCGCGGAACATTTCCATTTCTTCGGCCGACTCCGCGAGGTGCATGGTGAGCGGCAGTTTTTCTTTCGCGGCAGTGTTCGCGGCCAGCCTCGTCAATCTCGGTGAGGCCGTGTAGGGCGCATGCGGGCTCAGTCCGAAACCGCCCACCCAATCCCTGCGCGGATGAAGGAACGAGAGCGAATTGGCCATCATCTCTTCCGCGCTCAAGCGGGGGCGCACATCGATCAGTTCAGCAAACCACCACGTGCGCAAAGGCGGCGGAGGCATCGAGTCGAGCAGCGCGGGCATCGACTCGACATTGGCGATCGTGGTGGTGCCCCAGCGCCGTGCCTCCGCGAATCCCTGGGCGATTGCGGCCAGAAATTCTTCGTCTGAGAGGTCGCGGCGCAATGCATTAATCTGCAAAATCCAGTCGGCAAACGATCGCTGGGGCCGGATGAGACCGCGCAACGAAGTGAAGTCGAGATGACAATGCGCGTTGATCAAGCCGGGCAGCAAGATCACTTCACCCAGGTCATTCACCGGGCCGCTCTGCCGTGCTCGCACTTCTTGGTGACGGCCGACGTCCACAATCCGATCGCCGTTCACGGTCACCGCGCCATCGGCGATGGGTGCGCCGTCCATCGTAATGACGGTTTTTGCGCGATAGGTGACCGTCTGGCTGCGCTCCGGCGAACTCACTCCGCTTTCTCGGGCGAACTCTCCTTCACCACCTTGCGCGCCTCCGCCACGAGGAGGTTGCAGGCTTCCTGGCAAAGCAGCGGCATCACGTTTTCGCCGCGACCCGTCTGGTCGAGCGGCGCGATGAATTTGTCGAGCGGCAGTCGCAAAGAGGGACGCGCTTTCGTTTCGTCGCGGGCCCAGAGAATCGTGCGAAGGCATCCCGGCGCGCCACCCTGTGAACGGCAAAACCGGCCCACCAAGCTATCGACTTCCTCATCGGAGATTGTGGCCGCGACGCGATACATGCCCGATTGACGATTCAGCGTGGCCCGCAGCGACGTCGGCTCGAGACGATGGGCCTCCCAGGCCGCGAGGGCGGCCAGACGACCCGGATAAAACACTTCGAGTGCTTCCTGCAAGGCAGCCTTCTCAGTCAGTTCCAGGATCCAACCGTGTCGCAAATCAGGCGCCGTCTTCAGCGGACGATATTCTCCGGCGTCGTTCAGACGTGCGAGCTCAAGGGCATCGCTAGGCGAGCGATAGTGTTGCAGATCTGTTTTCCCTGCGTCCTCCCGATGGCAGATCAAAAATCCTTCGTCGGTCTTTTCGATCAAGACCTGCCCGAAGGCGCGGGCCCCGGAGGCCAGCCATTCGCTGAGCACCCGCTCAGTGCGCAACGGCATCCTTCGTCGTCTTTTTTACTGCGCAGAGTTTACCCGACATGAGCACCGCGACGTGTTCGAGGAAATCGCGATCGTCTTCGGTGAAGGCATCGAGCTTATCGCTCTCCACGTCGATCATTCCCAGGATGCGTTTCTTGGAAGGCCGCGCGATCGGGACCACGATCTCTGAGAGCGTGGTGCCAAAAGCGGGCAACCAGCGAGGATCTTTCCGCACGTCGCCCACCATTAGCGTCTCGCCGGTTTCGGCCGCCGCGCCGCACAGTCCCTGGCTAAGCGGAAACCGCGCGTAGGCCGGCGGGTCGTCCCCGGTATCCGCCAAAATCACGAAATCTTGTCGGACGATTTTATAGACGCCAATCCAACGATACCCGCGTTCGGCGCGGACCATCTCCGCCGCTCGCCTGACCGTCTCCGGATTCTTGGGCGCGGCCAAAAGATAGGCCGCAAGATCCTGGAGAAGCTTGGTTGAGTCTGTTTTCAAAGCCGGTAACAGGAACCATTTACCCAAACGGGCGGAGATCAAGGGGCGGTGTCGTCAAAAGCCGCGACCTGTTCGGCGATGATGTCGGCGAATTGCGGCTCGGTGCCAATCGCGCTGGCGTAATAGAGAGCGTGGTCGCGAAGTTGGTGTGGGTTGCGGCGAAAGATCTCGCGCTGACTCGCGGCGGCGGTGGGCTCTGGTTCGATCCCCAGCAGGACGGGAATATCCTGATAACTGTGCAGTCCATCGGCGATGAAGAACGGCACCACCACGGCGTTGCGCGTTTTCGTTAGGCTGGCCCAATCGGAAATGAGCGGCGCTTCTTCCATGTAGGCGTTCTGCACCGAGGCATAGCGTTCGAGCGCACCGATTTTCTCGACCTCGCGCTTGGCGGCGATGGCGCTGTTGTCGTTCAGGGCTGTGCCGTGGCCGACGATGAAAAGCGTGGTCTCGGCCTCGGGAACGCCGGGCGCGATCTCCTGCGCCCGCTGGAGCAAAAGATCTGTCACGGCGGGATGGTTGCCGACCGGTTCGCAATATTTCCAGATCTGCCCGCTCGCCCGCTTCGTTAGGCGACCGTTCAGTTCCAGTTCCCGCGGAATCACGGTCTGGCTAAAATAGCCTTCACTGATAAAATTAGGCACCACGAAAACTTCGTGGATTTCCGGGTCGTCGAAGAAAAGCAGCGCGTCTCGCAAACTCGGTTCTTCTTTCCACAAACAGCAGGCGACTTCGCGGACGAGAGGACGCGTGCGCAGAGCGGCGGCCTGCGCCAGGCTGGGCGCGCTCGAATCCGGATTCACGGTCGAGCCATGACCGACGATGAGCAGAGCCGAATGAGATCGCTTCAAGTCCATGTTTCGTTAGTCAGAGCTGTCGTCGTTTGAATTGTCGTCGTCGCCCTGGTCGCTGTAAACCTGGCGCAGGATTCTTCCGATCATGGGGGCGGCCGCCGTGCCGCCGTGTGCGGAACTGCCCACGTCGCCCTCGTAAAGCGCGGCGAACGCATATTGCGGATGGCTCGCCGGGACAAAGCCGGCAAACCACGCCGCCGTTCGTTCCTTTTCCTTCGGACCCCATTGCGCAGTGCCGGTTTTCCCGGCGACCGAGACTTTGTCGAGACTCGACTGATGGGCCGTGCCAGCCGGCGCGTTGACGGCATCGACCATGGCGGTGTGAATCTGCTGCATGACCATGGGCGAAGCGTCGATCGTCTTCTTGGCTCGCACAGAATAAGCGGCCACGATCTCGTTGCTCACGGTCTGCACCTGCTCGACCAGACGTGTCTGGTAGAAGGTCCCGCCGTTGGCCACGATGGCCATCGATTGCGCCATCTGGAGGGGAGTCACCAGGACGTCGCCCTGGCCGATGGAGAGGTTGGCAATGTCGCCGCTGAGGATTTTGCGGCCATGCGTCGCTTTCATGTATTCGTCGCTCGGTAGACGCCCTTCGGCTTCGCCTTTGAGCGGGATTGCGCACTTGGCGCCATAGCCAAGACGAGCCGACCAATCAAGGATTGGGCCTTCGCCGGTCTTGATTCCAACCTGATAGAACCACGTGTCGCAGGACTCGGTCAGGGCCTGGACGAAATTGAGAGAGCCACGGTCGGTTTTTTTCCAGTTGTGAAAAGTCACGTTGCCAACATCCATGGCCGGCACGCACTCGTACTGATCCTGCGGAGTGATGGCGCCGCTCTGAAAAGCTGCCAGGCCGACCGCGACTTTAAAGGTCGAACCCGGCGGATAAGCCGAGCGAAAGGCACGCGGCAAAAGAGGAATATTGGGATCGTCTCGCAATTGTTTGAAGCGGGCTGACGAAATTGAGGGGATGAAATCATTAGGGTCATAGGTCGGCCAGGAAGCCATCGCGAGGATGTCGCCGGTGTTGGGATCCATGATGACGATCGCACCGCGCTTGGCCTTCGCCGCGAGCGCCTTCTCCGCCATCTCCTGCAAGCGAAGGTCGATCGTGGTGACGACGTTATAACCGGGTATGGGTGGCTCTACGATGCGCTCGGAAGTCATGCGCCCCTCCTTATCGAAGGTCACCTTGTACTTCCCATGGCGACCGGTCAGCATGGTGTTAAAAGTCTGCTCGAGCCCTTCGCGGCCCTCGGTCTCCGGCCAGAGAACCTGCCCGTTTTGGATAATGCCATCGGCGTTCCGGCTGGTGCGCCCGGTGTATCCGATGATCTGCCCGGCTACGCTCTTGTTGGGATAAAAGCGCATGTAAATCGGCTTGAGAGACAGACCGGTCGGCAAGTTATCCTTGAGAGCGTTGCGTTCTGAATCGCTCAGGCTCTGCGCGATCTCGAACGGGAGAAAACCACGATTGTGATAGTGGCGGAGGATGTTCGCATCCGAGATTTGCAGGGAATGATCGAGACGCTTCTCCGCGACGCGAATCTTTTGTCGGGCAAAGGAAAGAGCCTCCGAATCGGAGAAATCCAGCGGCGTCGGGAAGTCGACCGCGAGATTGTAGTTCAGCTTGTTTTGCGCCAGCGGTTGGCCATTGCGATCGGTGATCTGCCCGCGCGGCGCAGGGATATCGAGGAGGTAGGTGCGTGCCTGTTTTTGGGTTTCCCAAGTCGGCTTGATCGATTCCTCAAACGGCGTGGAGCTTGCGTCCGGTTTCGGGGTTGGTTCGTCCACCTGGGCGAACGCGTAGACGCCGCACAAAGGCAAAAGCAAAAGATGAAGAAGGTTACGCACTTGTAGGATTTCGATTCGCAGGATCAGTGCCGCTCTAAGAAGCGGTGCACTTCCTCCGCCAACTTCTGGCCTATCCCTTCGGTCGATGCAATTTCTTCGACGCTCGCCTTGCGCAGGCGTTGCACGGAACCGAACTGGCGCAGGAGCAAATTTTTACGGTTTTGGCTCACGCCCGGACAATCGTCGAGCAGGCTCTCGCCGATCCGTTTTTTCATGAGGAGCTGGTGATAGGTGTTGGCAAAGCGATGCGCTTCGTCCCGTATGCGCTGCAATAAACGCAGCGCGCCCGAGTCTTCCGGCAATTGCAACGGCAGGGCGCGTCCGGGCCGATAAATCTCCTCAAACTCCTTGGCCAGGCCGATAATCGGCAACTCGTGCAAGCCCAGACGCTGCAACTCGCGACAGGCGGAGGACAATTGGCCTTTCCCGCCATCGACGATGATCAGGTCGGGTAAGCGAACCGCGATATATTTATCGTTCTGCGAGGGACGCAGCGCCTCGACTGGATTCGCCTGCGAAAACTCGGCCGCGTCCGGGTTCGCCTCGCGAGCCTGGAGGAGGACGCGGGAATAGCGCCGCCTAACGACTTCGGCCATACTGGCGAAATCGTCCTGTCCTTCCACGGTGCGAATGCGATAGCGCCGATAATTATTCTTGTCCGGCGCGCCCTCGCGGAAGGAAACCATCGAGGCGACCACATGTGTGTTTGAGATATTTGAGATATCGAAACACTCCATCACTCTCGGCAAAGCCGGCAACTGGAGCGTGTCCGCCAGCGCCCGCACATCCGCCTCGGGGTCGATCGTGCTGGGCAGGCTGTGACGGGTGAACCGCCTCATCGGTTTGGTCGTGCGCCGCAGATCTTCCAGCATGTTGCGGAGCTCAGCCGCTTTCTCGAAGTCGAGTCGCGCGGCCGCCTTTTGCATCTCCTCGGCCAGCGCATTGATCATTTCGCGCGAGTGGCCTTCGAGGAAGTCGGAGGCTTGCGCGACGCGCTCGCGGTAAGTTTCGGCATCAATCTCGCTCAAGCGCATCGGCACCTGATAGGTCGAGGACTTCAGTTCACGTTCGCTCGGTGCACCGCGGCCAAAAGTGAGCACGCCGAATTTTTTGCGCATGAAATTGAGCGTCTGGCGCAAGGCGCCGGCATGCGCGTAGGGCCCGAAATAACGAGCACCGTCATCTTTCTTGAAGCGGGCCAGCCGGAACCGGGGCCATTCTTCCGTGGGATCGACCTTCACCACGAGGAAACGCTTGTCGTCGCGGAAAGAGATGTTGTAGCGCGGCCGATATTCTTTAATCAGCCGGCCCTCCAGAAGGATCGACTCGGCCTCGCTTGCCACGGTGTGGATTTCGAAATCCCAGACGGCTTCAAGCAAGGCACGAGTCTTAAGGTCAGCCACCGCCATTCTCGACGGCATGAAGTAAGACCCGACGCGTTTGCGGAGGTCGCGCGCCTTACCCACGTAAATGACGCGTCCAAACCGGTCGCGCATCAGATAAACGCCGGGCTTGTGCGGCACCTCGTGCACTTTCTTATTCAGGTCTGGCTTTTCCTTCGACAGCGGCACGGAGCTGGGAGAGTACTCGAAAATGTGGGATGTCGCCATCGTGGGCAGCGGGCCGGCCGGCGCGAGTTGTGCCGCTTTCTGCGCGAGGGCGGGTCTGCGCACGCTCGTGCTCGAGCGGGCCAGGTTCCCGCGCGAAAAAGTCTGTGGCGATTGTTTGAATCCATCCTGCTGGCCGGTCCTGGAACGGCTGCAAATCGCGGATGCCCTGCGCGTCTTGCCGCACGGGCGATTGAAGAGAGTCGAATTCGTGCCGATCAAAGGTGCCGTCTTAAGCATTTCGTTGCCCGGCGGCGGCGAGATCGCACTCAAGCGCAGCCTTCTCGATCAATTGCTGCTCCAGCGCGCGGTGTCGTTAGGCGCAAATGTTCTCGAAAACAATACGGTCAGCGCCATTTGCCGCGGAGAACAAAGCTGGCGGCTGACAGTCGGCTCGTCGGAGTTGGAAGCGCGCGTTCTGGTCGCGGCCGACGGTCGCAATTCTACCGTGGCTCGTCTGCTTGGTCTGTTACCGCCGAGTGCCAGGGAGCGAGTGGGGCTGCAAACGCATTGCCCACTGCCTGCGGATTTCGGCAACCGCATTGTCCTGCAATTTTTGCCGGACGGCTACTCCGGCCAGGCGCCGGTCGGTGATGGCCAGCTCAATGTCTGTCTGGTGGCCACTCCGCCGCGGATTGCGGCGGTCAAAAGGTGGGCCGAAGTGCGCTTCGATCTTCGTTCGACCCACGAGTGGCGCACCATCACCCCGCTGCGTCGCGACGCCCTCGCGCCGGCGGCGGAGAGGTTGTTTCTGGTGGGCGACGCGGCCCGCGTGGTCGAGCCTTTCACGGGCGAGGGAATTTTCTATGCGCTGCGCTCGGGCGAATTAGCGGCCCAAGCTATCGCGACCGGCGAGGGAGGCGCGGCCGGCTATGCCAAAGCGCACGAGCATCTCTACCGCGGTCGGCTATGGATTAATCGACTGGCCCGCGCGGCGGTCCTGCATCCGCGCCTAACGAGCGCGCTGTTGCCGCTCGCCCGCTGGCGGCCCGAGCTTCTCTCCTATCTCACTGGCAAAGTTGCCGCCGGAGCGGAAAGCGGTGTGACTCGGTAGATGTAAATAAGGTTGGCGGGCAGGGCATCGATCAAACGCATGGTGCCTCGTTCCCCGGCGTTCAGGATTCTGGGGAAAACGGCATAGCGTAGTCCCGCTGCTTGTAAGGCCGGATGGTCTGGCCTAACGAACAAACGGTATCCGTCCGTCATTTTCCCCAAGGGTCGGAAATGAACTCTCGTCTCGCCGGCTGGCGGCAGATTCAGAGTGATGAACGCGTAGCGATTGTAGATGGCGCGGCTGACGGGCGAAGCGTCGAGCTGCCCCAGCAGCTTCAAGTCCGGCACGGTCTTTAATCCGTTGAGGAAACGAGCCCCTTGCGCGGTGCCGAACTGCGCGAGTGTGTTGCGATCGTAAGCGGCCCACAAAGCCTTCGGGTCGGCTGCATGGAGGGCGGCGAGGTGTTGCGCCGCCGTGCTCTCCAGCAAAATGGGAAGTCCCTGAGCGATGGGATTGACCAGGAAGTTGTTGAACATCAGCGCGCCGGCGAAAAGGAGGCCGAACAGGATGGGCTTCGCGCAAAGGTAGAACGATCCGAGGATCGAAGTGATCGCGACGAGCAACGCCAGAGACGTCCAGTTCAGCTGGGCGACTTCCTGCGACAGCAACCAAAGAAATATCCGATCGCTCCGATCGTCACAGCGAGGCCGCCGAGGACGGCGACGCGTCCCGCGAGCAGCGGACGGCCGTCACTTCGGAGGGACGAAAAGGCGAGCAGAAATCCAGCGAGGCCGAGCGCGAGCAAGGCCCGCGGCGGAGTGACAAATTGGAGCGCGGTCAGACGGCAAAGCCATCCCGGCAGACCGAAAAGTACGTAGATCGCAGCGAGGACGATAAAGGC
>JBPCLK010000124.1:0-33215 GCA_051003355.1 Chthoniobacterales bacterium
TGTTGGCACATGCGGAAGCTTGGGAGGCGACGGCGCTTGGGCGAATGCGATTACCACGGAAACCGAAATCAGCACAAACACGGCGCGAGACGTCTTCATAGCATCTAACGAGAACAAGATGAGCGACGGCGGACGAGAGCGCGCGTCGCTCGGAGTGGATGTGTGGAAGTCATCTTAAAGTGGAGCGTACAACGGTCCGCTGTTCGCTCCATCGCATGGTTAGACCCTTGGTCTCATATCGGTCCTGCGCTTTGTACCACTAATCCAGTGACTTGCCATGCGCCATTTACTCTTTGCACGACATCGTAGCGGCATTCAATCCCGGCGGGGGTCTCGTAAATTCGGATTTCGTCACCGCTGACCACCTGGATGTGGTGAATCGGCGGAGATCCAACGTATGCTCCTCGCCTTGCTGCAACGGCTGCCCGAATATCATCACGCGAAACCAACCAGAACGTTCCGTATGCGGCGACGTCGTCAATGTGAGTGGCACAAGCAGCGAGGAGCGAGACACTGGCGGCGGCAACCATCAGAAAGCAACGCATAGGTCTAACGAGAATTAGAAGAAGATTTTTCGTCTAACTCGACGCTGGGGCGATGAGTTGGGCGGGATTCCCGGACGTCTAGCGGGCTGCGCACGCCGAAGCCAGGCCTATTCAGAACGTGGGTGTAAATCATTGTGGTCGAGACATCTTTGTGACCGAGCAACTCCTGTACAGTACGGATGTCATACCCGTTATCAAGCAAGTGGGTGGCGAAGCTGTGCCGAAAAGTATGGCAACTGGCGGCTTTGGAGAGCCGGCATTGGCGGATGGCCAGCTTGACGGCGTTTTGAAGGTTCTTCTCGCCCAGGTGATGGCGGCGTTTCTCTCCGGTGCGAGGATCGAGCGAGATTTTGCCGGCCGGGAAGACGTATTGCCACGCCCAGGCGCGCTCGGCGTTGGGATATTTGCGACGCAAGCCAAAGGGCAGATAGACGCGTCCGTACCCGTTCTCGAGGTCACGCTGATGGAGGATCTGGACCTGTTCAAGATGGAGCTGGAGGGGGCGCCGCAGACGTTCGGGTAACATGGTGATGCGTTCGCGGAGCCCCTTGCCGTCGCGCACGGTGACGTGGCCGTAGCCAAAATCGACGTCTTTCACCCGAAGGCGCATGCATTCCATGAGACGCAAGCCAGCGCCGTAGAGGAGTTCGGCCATAAGATGGTAATTCCCTTCCAGGCGGTCGAGCACAGCGTGGGCTTCTGCGGGCGTAAAGACTACGGGGACTTTGGGCGGGCGTTTTACTCGCTCGACTTTATCGATGAAGTCGAGTTTGCGATCGAGGACTTGCTGATAAAGAAAGAGGAGGGCGCTGAGAGCTTGGTTTTGGGTGGAGGCGGCAACGTTTCGCTCGACAGCGAGATGGGTGAGAAATGCGGCCACTTCGTCCTCGCCCATCTCGGCAGGATGCCGTTTCCCATGAAAAAAGATGTAGCGACGAATCCAGTCGAGGTAGGCTTGTTCGGTGCGGATGCTGTAGTGCTTCACCCGCAAGTGCCACCGAACTCGATCGAGGAGGCGGGGTGGTAGATTGGCAGCGACCGGTTCGTGGACGGCGTCTGGGGTAAGCGGTTCGCTTGGGGGCACGAGAACTTTATAGAGCAAGAGATCGCCGTTGGCCAAGCCTCAAATAACTGAAGCGCCTTGCGCTTCGGTTATTGGTGATCGGTTCGTGGTTATTGGGGGAAGTTGGAGCGATTAACGAGGAAAGTAGAAAGTTGGAAGGCTAAAGTAGGAAGAACTGAGCAGACTGAGGAGAAGGCGTTTTGGTGATCGCGGGATCGTTTTGGGACGGCGTAGCTCTTTTTTGGGGAATCGCGGCGCAGAGGCGCTTGAAGGGGAGAAGTAGAAAGTTGGTAGGCTAAAGGCGGAAGACTTAAGCAAGCCGTGGAGAACTACATGGGTGATCGCTGTGTCTTTTTGGGTAATCGCGGCGCAGACGCCGCTCCCACGTTTGGCGCGGGACTTGGAGATGCTGCCGCCCTTGATGAGCGGGTGACGCTCGCCTTGTCTTTGTTTATCCCAAACTCTGGGAAACAGGGCAATCGAAAAAACGCGAGGTTTTTTTCGGTTTTTGGTTATGGGTTATTTGTTGCTGGAAAGTGGGAGCCGTGAGCAGCACTTTGCTCGTGAAAAAGTTTCCCGCCCGGACAGCTGCTTGCGATCCAGCATGACAAAGGCAACGCCGATAAGGTAAGATTTGCTGGTGCCCGGTCTCGTTGAGAATGGATGCGACGCGGGAGATAGCGACGGGACGCGCTTTCCGCGCGGTCGTTGCGAGCAATTTTTTCGTCAGGTCGGAGAGTAGATAGGAGCTCTCGAACTAGCCGCGAGGATTCCGGATGAACCAGGTCCAGAGCGGCACCGTCGATGGGGTGGAACGCGGTCGCGTCCCGTCCCCTCCACACGGTCCAAGAAGAAGGGTGCGCTGGTTTTTCGGCTCCGCCACTTCGGGCAGAAAACAAAGGACAACTAGTTTCAGGACGATCGCTCGCATGACTAAATCTGAGTCAGGAGAACGA
Organism: Chthoniobacterales bacterium; assembly: GCA_051003355.1. Taxonomy (GTDB): domain Bacteria; phylum Verrucomicrobiota; class Verrucomicrobiia; order Chthoniobacterales; family UBA10450; genus Palsa-1392. Next base: position 2,565 of record JBPCLK010000124.1, read on the forward strand.
AGACCGGGAATTAAAAGAAGGGCTAAAAGTGTTAAAAGTTCGTTAACGTCCGAAGGATTGTTACTCCCGTTAGGCAGACTCGGTCGAAAGTCGATAGCCGATACCGACCTCGGTCTTGATCAAGCCAGGGGCGTTATTTTTTGCCTCAAGTTTTTTGCGCAGATGGGTGACGTAAACTCGGAGATATTGCGCCTGGCTCTCCGCCTTTTCACCCCAGACGGTGCGGAGAAGCTGGCGATGGGTCACTACTTTACCGGCGTTCTGCACGAGGACGCGCAGGAGAGAGTATTCGGTCGGCGTGAGCTTTATCTCTGCACCGTCGAGCTGGACCTGGCGCGCGGCGAAGTCGACCACGAGCGGCCCGCTCTGGAAGACCGGCTGGTTGGTTTCACTCAAAGAACGTCGCTGGGCAGCGCGCACGCGGGCGAGGAGCTCGGCGGTGTCGAACGGCTTGGTCACGTAATCATCGGCGCCGGCATCGAGGGCGGCGACTTTCTCATCCGCTTCGTCGCGCACAGAGAGGATGAGGACAGGAACATCGGACCATTCGCGGAGGCGGCGCAGGACTTTGACGCCCTCCATGTCGGGCAGGCCGAGATCGAGCAGGACGATGTCGGGGCGACGGTTCGCGACGGCTTCGAGGCCAGCCTGACCGGTCTCGGCTTCGAAGACCTGGTATTCGGCCCTCTCCAGGGCGAGGCGCAGGAGGCGCCGGATCTGTTTCTCATCGTCGATGATAAGGGCAACGCGACCGGGAGCTTTCATACGGTGGCGTCGAGCTGGTCGGGGTCGGTCACGCGCACGGGCAGGGTCATGATGAAACGGGCGCCTCCGCCGTCGCGATTTTCGGTCACGAGAGTGCCGCCATGTGACTCGACGAAGCCGCGCGCGATGGAGAGCCCGAGACCCAAGCCGCCGGTCTTATGACCATCGCCGCGGTAGAACTTCTCGAAGATACGCGCGGCGGTATCCGCCGGGATACCGGGGCCGCGGTCGCTTACGGAGATGGCGAGCTGGTTTTCTCGATATTCGGCATCGACCTCGATGGGCGATCGGGCGTCGGCGTGGTTGATGGCGTTGGCGATGAGCTTAGCCACAGCCTGCTCGATGAGGGCGTGATCAAGCAAGGCGAGAGGAACATCGTCGGGAACATCGAGGCGCACCTGGCGGCCGGCGAGCGTTTCGCGCTCGATCTCGATGGCCGACTCGAGGAGCTCGCGCACGTCGCACCATTCCTGGCGCGGACGAACGACGCCGCTCTCGAGCCGGTTCATGTCGAGGAGGTTGTTGACCACGCGGTTGAGCCGGCGGGAGCCGTGGTGAATTTCCGTCGCGAGCAGCTGGAGCGCCTCAGGGTTTTGGACGTTGGGCGCGGCGCGCACGAGTTCCTGGCTGGCAGCACCGATGGCCGCCAGCGGCGTCTTGAGTTCATGCGAAACGCAATCGAGCAGGGTCTTGCGCAGCCGCTCCGATTCCCGGGCCAGCTCCACTTGGGCGGCGAGATGCTCGCGGGCTTTGAGCTGGGAAGTGAGGCCGCCCACGGTGATGGCGATGATGAAGTAGGTGGCGAAGGTAAGCACGTCCTCAAACTTCGCGATGTGCAGGGTGAAGAGCGGCGGGATGAAAAGGAAATTCCACGAGAGCGCGCTCAAGGCCGCGACGAGCAGGACCGGGCCGCGATGGAAAACGATTCCGGCCAGGAGCACGCCGAGGAGGAAGATGAGCGAGATGGCGCCGTAGCCGGTGAAGGGTCGCACCAGCCAGCAGGCAATGGTCAACCCGGCAACGCCGAGAAAGGCGACGATGAATTCGCGCAGCGGCGCGAAAGGAGGCCGCGCTCGAGGGCTCTCGTCGTCGAATAGATCGGACGTGGGTGCTGCGACGGAAAGTGGTTCCATGACCGCGCGCTAGATAGATTCCAGCCTCGGCGGGCAATCTAGCGCATCCAGTTCTGCGGCCAATGGGCACTAACGAATTTTAGTACCCTTTTAATTACTCCGTCATGACCACAGGCTTAAATTCCTCTGGCAAAATGAGTGCGGGACTGACGACTGAAGAGACTTTAATCCGGACAGATTCGCAGGGCCCTTCACCGGAGGAAGCCTCGACGCCGAAACGCCGGCTCGCGCTCCTCTGCCTGGCCAGCCTCGGAATCGTCTATGGCGACATCGGGACGAGTCCTCTCTACGCCTTGCGCGAATGCTTCTACGGGGAACACGCCGTGCGGCCCATCCCGGCCAACGTGCTTGGGGTGCTTTCGCTCATCATTTGGTCGCTCCTGATCATTATCTCGCTCAAATATCTGATCCTCATTCTGCGCGCGGACAACCGGGGCGAAGGCGGCATCCTGGCACTCGCTACGCTGGTCAGCGAAGTGGTGCGGCGCGGAAAGTATCTGTTTATCCTCGGGCTTTTCGGCGCGGCGCTGCTCTATGCGGATGGGATGATCACGCCCGCCATCTCGGTCCTCAGTGCGGTGGAAGGTCTGCATATTGCCACGCCCTTGTTCGATCCCTATGTGGTGCCGCTCTCGGTGGTGATCTTGATCGGGCTTTTCGTCTTTCAATCCCGGGGCACAACTTTTGTGGGCAAGATTTTCGGTCCGGTGACGATCCTTTGGTTTCTCGTCTTGAGCGTTCTCGGCGTTCATCAAATCCTGCGTGCGCCGGAGGTCCTGTCGTCGATCAATCCGCTCTACGGGATCGATTTCGTGCTCACCAATGCCCATCGCGGTTTCCTTGTGCTCGGCGCGGTCTTCCTGGTGGTGACCGGAGGGGAAGCGCTCTACGCTGACATCGGGCACTTTGGCACTGCGCCCATCCGGTTGACCTGGTTCGTGGTGGTCCTGCCGGCTTTGTTGTTGAATTATCTCGGGCAGGGAGCGCTGCTCCTGGCGCAACCGGACGCGAAGGAGAATCCGTTCTTCCACATGGCGCCGTCTTGGGCGCTTTACCCGATGGTCATCCTGGCGACGGCAGCGGCGGTGATCGCTTCGCAGGCGATCATCAGCGGCGCGTTTTCGCTCACCATGCAGGCCATGCAACTCGGCTACACGCCGCGGCTCAAGGTGGTTTACACCTCGGCGCGCATTATCGGGCAGATCTATGTGCCGGTCATCAACTGGGTCCTGATGATCGCGTGCATCGGACTTGTCCTCGGTTTCCAGTCCTCGAGTCACCTGGCCGCCGCCTACGGGGTCGCCATCACGACGACCATGCTGATCACGACGATCCTGTTCTATCTGGTGGCGCGTTTTCGATGGAACTGGCCGGCCACCATCGCGCTCCCTGTGGCGGCGTTCTTTGTGGTGATCGATCTCGCCTTTTTCTGCGCCAACATGCTCAAGATCACCCACGGCGGCTGGTTCCCACTTCTTATCTCGGGAGTCATCCTTTTCATGATGCTGACTTGGCGAAAAGGGCGCCGCGTCCTGCGCGATCACCTGGGCGGCGTCTGCCTCCCGCTCGACGCGCTCCTGATCGACCTGAAAGGCAATCGCATCGCGCGTGTCTCCGGCACGGCGATTTACATGTCGGGCAATCGTCGCGGCACGCCACTCGCGCTGCTGCACAATCTCAAGCACAACAAGGTGGTGCACGAACGTGTGATCCTGCTCAATGTGCAGACGGAGGAAGTCCCCTACCTGACCAACCTGAAGGATCGCGTTTCGCTGGAAAAAATGGAGGAAGGTTTTTGGCGTGTGCAAATTCATTTCGGCTTCATGGAAAAGCCGGACGTGCCTGCCGCGCTGGCCCTGGTGAAGGAGAGCGGCCTGCGGATCGAGCCGATGCGCACAACCTATTTCATCGGGCGGGAAACCATCCTGGCCACACGCAAGAAAGGGCTCTCGCCGTGGCGCGGCTCGATCTTTGCCTGGATGACGCGCAACACGGGCGATGTGACCTCCTACTTTTGCCTGCCGCCTAACGGCGTCGTCGAGCTGGGCGCGCGGGTGGAAGTCTAACGCCTAACGAAGCGGCTCGGGGAGGCCGGTTTTCTGGCAGGCCGGGCCGGAGTAACCGAGCTTTTCCAGCACGGGCGCGAAGATGCGGTCGAGTTCCCGGATGGTGGCCGGCTGCAATTTCTCCCGGTGATCGCCCGGGGTCACTTTGCGTTTGTGGGACCAGACATCTTCCTTTTCCTCCGCGGCCACACTGTTGGCGTGACGCGCCGCGACGACGGCGAAGGTCTCCTCGGGATCGGCGAGGTCGAACGCGCGCACGATTTTTTCCAGCCAGGAAGGAAAGGCCAGGACCATCTCCTCGTAGGAAACGATGTCGGTTCTCGGCTGGCCTAACTCTGAGAGATAACGCTCGTAACGATCAAGCACGTGACCAACGTGCTGCTTGTAGCGGGAGCCGATGCCGTAGTCGCCGCGATATTGGTAGAAGGGAGCGGACACCATCTCGAGGACAAAGCGATCGATGCCGGCCTCAGCTACTTCCTTGCGATAGCCGGTGTCCGCCTCGATCTCGCCCGCATGCATGTAGCAGTAGGAGTAGAACATCGAAGTCAGCACGTCGCGGGGATCGCGCAGATGCAGGATGACTTTTGCCTCGGCCAGCGCCTTGCTCGGGACGAAAAAACGGATGGGACCGAAGCAGCCCTTCTTCTTCGCCATGAAATCGTCGCCAGCAAACATGCGATCGAACGGCAGCAAAGACTGGCTCTCGTTAGGCGAATAATAACGAATTCGATTCAGCTCGCAGATATCCTTGAGCACACGATGCAAGACCATGGAGCCCGCCTTGTGGGTGGTGAATGCGATCACGTTCCGCGTGGGATTTTGCCATTTCTTTTGGAAGAGCATTGCTGGAGCCCGCAAGACGGGCGTGGACCAAGTTTGTTTTTACCGGGGCTTTTGTCCATTGTTTCGCATGCATCGTTTTCTCTCGGCCCTCGCGCTGGCGCTCTTGTTTGGCGGCGTCACCCGAGGAGCGACCACGCCCGAAGACTCCGCGATTGCCGTGCTCTACGCCCGTGGGCTGACGGGCGACGCCGAGGCAGTGATCGAATGCATCGCCGCGCTGGAGAAGGTGCTGGAGACCTCGCCGGACGACCAGGTGGCGCGAGTCTATCTGGGCAGCGCCTACACTTTGCGCAGCCGCGACCTCGCCCTTGGTCCAAGCAAATTGACCACAGTGCGGAAGGGCATCGCCCTGATGGATGAAGCCGCGGAAGCCGCGCCGCAGAACGCGCGCGTGCAGCTGACCCGGGCGGTGACCAGTAACGCCCTGCCCGGATTCCTGGGACGACGCAAGGCTGCGCGGGAACATCTCGAGGCGCTCGTGGCGGCGGTCGAAAAAGATCCGGCCAAACTGAGCGCGAGCGACCAGCAACTTCTCTACCTGAATTGCGGCGAAGCGGCGAAAGGCGCCGGTGATGCGGCACGCGCGCGTTTGCTCTGGCAACGCGGGCTGGCGATCGAGGGGAACCCGAAACTGGCCGCAGAAATCAAAGCTGCTTTGGCGCAACTTTAACACCAGGAAACTCCCAATGCGGGGGGCCTTGGTGCCCCGATTCCACGGCTCGCGTCACCGATTTTCGCCGCACCAAGGCGGCTCCCACATTGAAAATGCTGCTCTTCGCCTGGCTTCCTGCTTAGATTCCTACATGCAGGAGGATCTCGACCGCGTACTTTTCGATGAGGCTACCATCCTGCGACGGATTGATGAACTGGCCGCGGAAATCACCGCGCATTACAAGGGTCGCGAACTGACCGTCATCGCCGTGCTGAACGGCAGTTTCATTTTTATGGCCGATCTCCTGCGTCGCGTGCCGCTGCCCTTAAAAGTGGATTGCCTGAGCGTAGCCAGTTACCACGGCGGCACCACGAGCACCGGCGAAGTGGTCTTCAAGCAAATCATGCTTCCCGATATCACGGGCCGGCACATCCTGATCCTCGACGACATCCTGGATAGCGGAGTCACGCTGGCAGCGATCCTCGAAAAACTGCAGGCCAAACGTCCGTTGAGTGTGAAAATCTGCGTGCTGCTGCGCAAACTGAAGGCGCGCTCGCGACCGGTGGAGGCGGACCATGTTGGCTTCAACATCGGCGACGAGTTTGTGGTCGGCTACGGGCTCGACTACATGGAGCGCTATCGCAACCTGCCCTGCATCGGCGTACTGCGAAAAGAGATGATCGCCTTGCCTAACGATTCCAAAAAGTCATGACCTGTGCCGTGCAGCTGTTTTCCCAGCTCAAGGGAATCACAGGTGGCGAAGTGACGATCGATCTGCCCGACGGTGCGACGGTGGCGGATCTGCTGGCGCGACTCTACCAGCAGTATCCTGCTCTCGAAAAATGGGACCGCAACATTCTGGTCGGTGCTGGACTCGACTTCGTCGAACGCACGCATGTCGTCCGGCCTAACGACCAAATCGCCCTCATGCCACCGGTGCAGGGCGGATGAGAAAGGAGACGGGATTTACCGGATGGAGAGAGAACTCAGCGATGTTTCCCCTGCATCATTCTGTTCAATAACTAGTCCCGGAAATTCTTAAAGTTAGTCGCCACCCCGAAATCTTTGCTCTTCACAAAGGCGATTACATCCTGCAGTTCGTCCCGCTTTTTTCCGGTCACGCGAATCTGTCTGTCCTGAAGCTGGTTCTGCGTCTTAAAGCCCTGACCCTTGATCGCAAGGATGATTTCCTTGGCCTTATCGCCTTCGAGTCCCTGCTGGATTTTTAACTCCTGGCGAGCGTGGCCGATCGAAGAGATGGCCGGCTCTTTCTGGTCGAGATTGCGCAGGTCGATTCCACGCTTGGAGAGCTTGCCGATGACGATCTCGCGCAGGCCGCGGAGGCGCGAGGCGTCCTCCGCCGTGAGGACGATTTGCTCTTTCTCGTACTCGATCTCAGCCACCGTGCCCTTGAAATCGAAGCGGGTGGCCAGTTCTTTGCGCGCCTGATTAAGGGCGTTGTCGATCTCCTGCTTGTCTATTTCAGAAACGATGTCGAAGGATGGCATGAAATGATTGCTGATTGCTGATTGCTGATTGCTGATTGAATCGAAGCGGCTCTCGGTATCTTCCGTAATTCCTCGTTCGCGCCAATGAATTTTTCCAGCGCCCGCCTGCTCGTTCCTCTCTTTCTCCTGCTGGTCCTGGCTGCGCCCGGTTGCCGGCGCACCATTTCCAATGAGGAATGGTCGGCCCGCGAGGCCGTGCGAAGCGCGCTGCGCAAACATCAATTTGCCGAGGCCATAGCGCCGGCCCGGCGTGTTTTGCAATTCGCACCCAAGGATAACGGCGCTTGGGCGCGGCTGGCCCAGGCGCAATTTGGACAGGGTGATCTCCGCAGTCTGGTTGACACCCTTGACCAATGGAAAAAAACGGTGAGAAAACCGTCCGGCAAGTATCACGAATACCGCGGCGACCTGGCCTGGGCGAAGCATCGGCACGCAGAAGCACTCGAGGCTTGGAGCGAAGCGGTGGCGGGCAATGATCGCAAGACGCGGGTCTTCATCAAAATCGCGCGGCTAGAACAACAAGCGGGGCGCTGGCAGGAAGCCGCCGCGGCCTGGACACGCGGCATGAAAGGTCAACCGACCGCGCGTGCCCTGGTTAATCGCGCCATCTGCTACCGACACCTGCACAGCTGGGAGGCGGCCTCGGCCGATCTGCAGCAGGCGGCGCGTATCGCGCCCGGAAATTCCTTCGTTAGGCGGCAACGCGCTTTGTTTGACCGGCTGGGCAAATTCCTGGCCGAAGTCCGCGAACTGGATGTGCAACTGGCGACTTCGCCTAACGATGACGCGCTGCTTGCGGACCGGGCTCTCCTTTTCCTGCGAGCCGGCGACGCCGCGCTGGCGCTCGACGATGCCGAGCACGCCGCCACCCTTGCGCCGGAGGCCGTGCGGCCACGGCTTTTTCGAGAGATCGCGCGGAAAGTGCTCGGACTCATGACCGCGCCGAGTGCTGGGTCGCCCGTCCCTTCGCTGGACGACCTCTCCTCGAATTTTCTGCAAACGATCAGCCGACTCGACGCGGAGATTTCCGCCGAACCAAAGAGCCCCGAATTGCTCACCAACCGGGCCTGGCAATTAAACGAGATCGAACAACCGCAACTGGCGCTGGCGGACGTGAAGCTGGCCCTGCAACTCGATCCGACCGCTGCGGGCGCGCATGCTGAGGCGAGCTACGCGCTGGCCAAGCTGAAGCGCAGCCAGGAAGCCTACGACGAGATCTGCCGCGCAACCGAGCTGGACCCCAATTTCTCCACCGCCTGGCAATATCGTGGCGAACTGGAAATGAAACGCGACGACGATCAGGCGGCGGTGAACTCCCTCACGCGCGCGCTGGCCATTAACCAGACCTCATCGGCACTGGCCCGCCGGGAAGAATGCTACCGGCACCTCGGGCTGATAGCGAAAGCCGAGGACGACCACAAACTTCGGGCACAACTCAGCGCGCCGCACTAAGCCGGTCCCCTCTAACGAGTCACCTCTATGGTGATGTTCCCACCGCCGGTGGCCATGCCTAACGAAACCGGAGATTGTGACGCGGTCGCGGCCTGGAGCGATTGGCCGGCGCCGGTGGTGGCAGGAGCGGGCAGCGCGAATTCCTGGTGGATGCGGCCGTTAGTCGTCCGGGCCTCGACCTTGAAGTGCGCCTCGCGCGGCAGACGCGCTCCCATGCGGCCATGCTGAAGGACACAAGCAAACGTGGCCGGCAAATTCTCCCACCAATCGAAAAAGACTTCCATGACACCATGCACGCCGCGAGCGCGCACTTGAGCGAAGCAGTTGCGCGCGATGACCCGCCCATTCATCATCTCGATCTCCGCCACTGCGCCGCGCAAACCCTGGAGGGTGATTTCGCCGTCGCCTTGTTTCAGGACGAGGCGGGCAGGTTCGGGAACGTTGATGCTGTATTCGACCGTGCCAGAACGATCAGCGAAGAACCCGGTGGCCTCGGGGATGACCGTGCGAACCGCCAGCGTGTGGGAGCGTGCCACCGTTTCGACTCTTATCTGATGAAGACGCGGCGCGGTGTAGGCTTTGCGTAGCGCAGCCAACCGCACCTTTGGTTGATACCAGCCGAAAATATGAATCGCGCCGCCCAGATTATCGACCGTGATGGTCCCGTCGAGCGGGAGGTTGAAGAACTGTTCGCTCTGCTCTTGAAGCGGCGGATTCCCCCGTCCTTCGGGAACAGAAAGCGCGAAGAAAAAAATCAGCAGACCAAGTTGTCGGAAGAAGCTAGCCAAGGAGACCAGTCGTAACGCAGGGCGCGAGGTCCGTCCAGAATGCGGCGACCACGAGCCGCCCCGCCGGTTTACCGGGATAGCAACTCGAGAGTGCCTGTCCTGCGACGTCGCCAAGTCACCAAGCCGAGGGCGAGAACGCCAATGCCAAGAAGCGCACAGGTGCTGCTCTCGGGAATCGCGGAAGTGGTGGAGGTAAATCCGAAAGTATCGCTCATTCCTCCGTCCGCCTTGCTGGCGGTGAAACTCCACATGGCCGGAGTAGAATCATATCCATTACCGGAGAGGGTGCCGATCGCTGTGATATTAAGGAATTGCGCTCCCTGGCTCACGACCATCGAGGAAGTGAGATCGAAAGTGAAACCGCCCACAGTCCACAGATTCACAATCGGCGCAGAAGGGGTGAAAACCCACGGCGCCGACATGGCGACATTATCACCCGGAATGGTGAAGCTAGTGAAATCTCCCGTGCGCTGGAGGACGAACGAGATGTTCCAGAGATCGACACTGGTCGCAGTGGCCAGAGACGTGGTATCGAAGGTCACGGTTCCTCCAAAGTCGATCTTGCCTTGAATAGGAGCGGCCTGCGCTTCTCGACAGAACACGCCGCTCGACAGAGCCAAGGCCGCTAACAAGACCAGGATCGTCTTCGGAAGGTATTTCACTGGGCAGAGATTCTGACGGTTTGACGTTGCCGACGCCAGAAGACAATCAAGCCAACGGCACCGACCGCAAGAAAACCAAGCGTGCTGGCTTCCGGCACCGACGTATCCGCCTGGAAGCTGAAGTTGGTTTGAGGGTTACCATCGCTGCTGACCGTAAAACTCCAGAGCCCAGCGGTTGAATCGAAATTATTCCCAGTCACTAACCCGAAGCCCGTCACGTTTAGGAAGGTGCTGGTCTGGAGCACGATGCTGGAAGTGGTCAGGTCAAAAGTGAATCCGCCTACGCTCCAAAGACCTGGCAAAGGAGCACCTGGCAGAGGCAGGGCCGGTGTGCCGGTATTGAAAATCCACGGCGTGCCCATCATCGGCTGCGCGCCCACAGGGACGCTCGTAAAATCGCCGGTGCGGCTGACCACAAAAGAGCTGTCCCAGAGATCGACTTGTGTCGCGGTATCGAGCGACATGGTGTTGAAGGTGACGGTGCCGACAAAGTCAATGTTACCCGTGATGGGCGCCGCTTGCGCCCGATCGCTGAAGAGAGCGGTCAGGCTGGTGAAACAGAGAAGGAAAAGAGCTAAATAACGGATCTTCATTTTTTCGCGATGTCGGCAGGTGATACGAACCGACCTACCTCTTGGAAACATGAAATCCAAAAATAAGTCGAGAAAAATTTGCGAGAGATGCGGAAATATCCGTTTCCCGATAAAGAAGGCAGCCCAACCTGTCGCCTTGACGACCGCCACCGAGAATGATCGCGTAGAGGTAATCCGGGCCTGTTATCGTGCCTCTCGGATTGTCCAATGACCAGCTCGCCAACCACTCAATCCGCTTCGTCCGCTAAACAGCCCGCCATTCTTTCCCTCATCGGCAAGACCCCGCTGGTAGAAATCACCCGCATGGACACCGGCCCCTGCCAGTTGTTCGTGAAGATGGAAAACCAGAATCCGACCGGCTCGATCAAGGACCGCGTCGCCTTGGCCATGATCGAAGCGGCGGAGCGCGATGGAATTCTGAAACCAGGCGGCACCATCATCGAGGCTACGGCAGGCAACACCGGGCTCGGCCTGGCCCTCATCGCCGGGGCCAAGGGTTATCGCCTGATCCTCGTCATCCCCGACAAGATGTCGCAGGAGAAAATCGCCCACGTGCGCGCGCTGGGGGCAGAAGTCCGCCTCACCAGAAGCGATGTCACTCGCGGGCATCCGGAATATTACCAGGATGTGGCGGCGAAGCTGACCGAGGAAATCCCGGGTGCTTTTTATGTGAACCAGTTTGGTAATCCGGCCAACCCCTTCGCGCACGAAACGACCACCGGCCCGGAGATCTGGGATCAGATGCAGCACGATGTCGATGCCGTCGTGATCGGCGTCGGCTCAGGCGGCACGCTCACCGGGCTAGGGCGTTTCTTTAAAAAGGTGCAGCCGAAACTCGATATGGTGCTGGCCGATCCGACCGGGTCGATTCTCTACGAATGGGTCAAGACCGGTAAGATGGAGAAAGCCGGGAGCTGGGCCGTGGAAGGCATCGGCGAAGACTTTATTCCCGATATTGCCGACATGTCGATGGTCACGGAGGCGTTCGAGATCGATGACACCGAGAGCTTCGAAGTGGTGCGCGAACTGTTGCGCAAAGAAGGCATCCTGGGGGGCTCCTCGACCGGCACGCTGCTTGCCGGCGCGCTGCGCTATTGTCGCCAGCAGACGGAGAAGAAGCGGGTCGTCACCTTCATCTGCGACACGGGAAACAAGTATCTCTCGAAGATGTTCAACGATTTCTGGATGGCCGAGCAGGGCTTCGTCGAACGCCCAAGCCAGGGCAACCTCTGCGATCTCATCTCGCATCGAGCCGAAAAAGGCGAAGTCATCTCGGTCGGGCCTAACGATACCATTCTGACCGCCTTCAAAAGAATGCGCTCGGCCGATGTCTCGCAATTACCGGTCATGAATGAGGAAGACCGCGCGGTCGGGATCATCGACGAATCCGACATTCTGGTGCATCTGCATCGCGACCCCGCCAAGTTCAATGAATTGGTCAAGGAAGCGATGAAGGACAAACTCGAAACCTTGTCGCCGCAGGCGAACATCTCGGATCTGTTGGGAGTCTTCGATCGCGGCCGGGTCGCGATCGTTATGGAAGGGAAAAAGTTTCTCGGTCTGATCACGCGGACGGATCTGCTTTCCTACCTGCGACTCTCGATGCCGAAGTAGACGTGCGGGACTGCCGGTGGGCCGGCATTCCGCCACATCTGGGCGACCTTAACCATCCGCGCTTGACACTTTAGGCGGTGAGAAGAAAATCTCAGGTAATCCCAATGACCTACCCTCTCCCCTCCTTTCATCCTCCCTGCATCCGGTCTTTCATCGCGCTCCGCGGCCTCGCATTCTGCTTCGGGCTGGTCATCGCACTGTTTATCCCGTCTTTTCCAGTCTCAGGTGCCGACAAACCGCTGGCTTACCCGGTTTTTACCGATGCCACCGCTTCAGCCGGCTTCCACGCGGATGGCTATCCCTTTGGCAATCCGATCTGGGGAGATTTCGACGCGGACGGCGATCTCGATCTCTTTGTCGATAATCACTACAATATTCCGCCTTATCTCTACACTAACAACGGGGACGGAACCTTTACCGATATCTTCTTTCACACCGGGATACGCCTGCCCGGGGATCGTCATGGCTCAGCCTGGGTCGACTTCGATAACGACGGCGATCTCGACCTGCACGTTACAATTGGCGCGAGCCGGGGTAAGTCTCTGGGCACCAAGCAGGATGAGTTATATGTCTACGAAGGTAATAACCAGTTTGTCCAGGAGGCTGAGGAAGCCAACATCACCAACACTTATGGCCGGGCGCGCAGCACTGCCTGGGCTGATTACGATCACGACGGAAATTTGGATGCCTTGCTGGGTAATCTGAAGACCGACCTGGTTCTCTATCATAACAATGGCGACGGCACCTTCACCGATGCCACCGTTGCCGCCGGTCTGGCGGGTCTGAAATATGTCGAGGTCACCTTTGCCGACTACGATAACGACGGCTTCCCCGACATCTTCTGCACCGATGTCATGAAGAATAATCCCGCCCACGATCTCCTCATGCGAAATAACGGGGATGGCACATTTACCGATGTGACGAGTCAGGCAGGTATCCAGGCCTTGACCAACGGTCGCAGCGTCGCGTGGGGAGATTTTAACAACGACGGCAAACTCGATCTCTTTGTCTCTCGAGGCACCGATTTTGGACTCAAGCAAACCCTCTACCAGAACAACGGGAATGGAACCTTCACCGATGTGACTGATTCCGCCGGATTGGGCGCCGTCAGTAACGATCGTGCCGCGGCCTGGGGAGACTTCGATAACGACGGTTATCTCGACCTTTACGTAGTCAACTCTGGAAGTGACCCTGATGGGAAGGGGCCTAACTACCTTTTCCGGAACAAGCACGATGGAACCTTTGCCGATGTCGCAGCGAACGCCGGCGTCCAGGCTCTGGTCAGTAGCCGAGGGCGTGGAGCGGCCTGGGCCGATTATGACGAGGATGGCTTCCTCGATCTCTTCGTCACCAATGGTGAGGATAACACAGACTATGTCAGCGGGCCACAGTTACTCTACCATAACTCGACTAACTCTAATCATTGGCTAAAGATTAAGTTAGTTGGGACCACAAGTAACCGCCAGGGCCTGGGCGCCACGGTAACGATCCTGGACGGACAGGACAGGCAATTTCGGGAAATGAATGGCGCTCAAGGTCACTATCTCTCGCAGGGCGCTACCCCGTTCCATTTCGGCTTGGGCGCCGCCACGGTCGTGGATCGCATCACCGTAAAGTGGCCCAGCGGTCTCACCCAGTTGCTACGCATGGTTCCGGCCGATCAGCAGCTAGTGGTCGTCGAAGGTCGATAGGCTGGACGATCTCCAGCTCGCCGCGCCCAACGACTGGCAAATCATCGGCGGATGTTCTGTCCGGCGATCCATCGAGAGTCAAAGTCCGGCTGGTTTCCGAGGGTGTCTTAGGCAGGCGCGACGGTAACCTTCGCCTGCACTCTCTTGGGAAAACGGCTGTCAAAAGCAGCCGCTTGTTTGACGCGGCTGCGGAGTGTTGGTAATTGCTTCAAGCGACGGACGGAGCTCATGGCAGCAAAGACAAAGGCGAAGAAAATCTCAGTGACGTTGCGCGTGAACGGCAAGAAAGGCGACGTACAGATCGATCCACGCACGACCTTGCTCGATTGTCTGCGCGAACATCTGCATCTCACTGGTTCGAAAAAGGGATGCGATCACGGACAATGCGGCGCCTGCACCGTGCTGGTCAACGGCCGGCGAATGAATTCCTGCCTTTGCCTCGCGGCCATGTATGAAGGAGACGAGATCACGACCATCGAGGGAGTCGGGAGCCCGGGCGATCTGCACCCGATGCAGGCCGCGTTTGTGGCCTGCGACGCTTACCAGTGCGGTTACTGCACCTCGGGCCAAATCATGTCGGCTGTCGCGCTGCTCGACGAACCATGCGCACGCGACGACGCCGCCGTGCAGGAGCTGATGAGCGGCAATATCTGTCGTTGCGGAGCGTATCAGAATATCACTGCCGCCATTCAATCGGTGCGGAGGAAAAAGAAAAAGTGAACCCTTTCGTCTTCACTCGCGCGAGTCAGCCGACCGACGCCGTCTCCGCGGCAGCGCTGGCAAAAACGGCGCAGCAAGGCGCTGACATCCGCTTTATCGGCGGCGGCACCACGCTGCTCGACCTCATGAAACTGAATGTCGAACAGCCGACCAGGTTGATCGACATCACGCGCCTCGCTCTCGACCAAATCACGGAGACGAAAGAGGGCGGCCTCACGATCGGCGCGACCGTGCGCAACTCCGATCTCGCGCATCATCCCATCGTCCAAAAAAATTACGCCGTTCTTTCTGAAGCGCTTCTGGCCGGCGCCTCCGCGCAGTTGCGCAATATGGCGACCACCGGCGGCAACCTGCTGCAACGAACGCGCTGCATGTATTTTCGCGCCACCGATATGCCGTGCAACAAGCGCGAACCAGGCTCGGGTTGCGCAGCGATCAAAGGAGTGAATCGCAGCCTGGCCATTCTCGGCACGAGCAAGCATTGTATCGCGACTAACCCCTCCGACATGAACGTGGCCTTGGCGGCGCTCGATGCCGTCATTCATGTGCGCGGAAAAAAAGGTGAACGCGATATTCCCATGGGCGACTTCTATCTCCTGCCCGGCAACCGGCCCGATCGCGAAACGGTGCTCGAACCCGGCGACCTCATCACGCATGTGACCCTGCCCGCACCGGTGCCGCGCAGCCGTTCGTTCTATTTGAAATTGCGCGACCGGGCCTCCTACGAATTCGCGCTCGCCTCGGCTGCGGTGGTGATCGCTGTGGCGCAGCGCAAAATCACCTACGCGCGCGTCGCGCTCGGCGGCGTCGGCACGATTCCCTGGCGGTCACCCGAGGCGGAAGGCGAACTCATGAATCAAGCTGCGAACGAAAAAACCTTTCTGCGCGCGGCGGAGGCGGCTTTGCGCGCGGCGCAGCCGCAGAGCCAAAACGGTTTCAAAGTCGAACTGGCCAAACGCTGCCTAATCCATGCCATCAAGACCGTGACGAAGGGAGCCTAACGAGTCGAGCGATGGCCAGGAAATCGAGCGCAGGAGCAAAACTATCGGTCATCGGACGCCCAACTCCGCGCGTCGACGGACCGGTCAAGGTCAGCGGCCTCGCCCAGTACGGCGGTGATTTTCATTTTCCCGAAATGCTCTACGCCGTGCCGGTGGAGGCGGCCATCGCGAGCGGTCGCCTAACGAAACTCGACACTCGCGTCGCCGTAAAAATGCCGGGGGTGCGCGCCGTCTTCCATCGGGGCAGCATCGGCAAAATTTCGCGATCAGTGCAGGGCGACGGCTTTGACGGCCTGAACGATGAGCGCCGGCCGCCCTTCTCCGACGATGTCATCCGATACTACGGGCAATATATTGCTCTCGCCGTGGCCGACACTTTTGAAGAAGCGAAAGCCGCGGCCGACCAGGTCCGCGCGACCTATCGCAAGAGCAGGCCGAATGTCGCGACGCCGTTAAAAGCGGATGACGATCCCAAGGTCCTCGCCACTCCTTTCGGCCCCATGTCGCGCGAAGAAAGCAAACGCGGCCAAGCGAAAAGCGCTTTTGCGCGCGCGGCCGTCCAGCTGGACGAGACCTACGTCACGCCGATCGAGACACACAACCCAATCGAGCTCCAGGGAACGACCGCGATCTGGGAAGGCTCGAAGCTGACGATCTACGAAGAGTCGCAGGCCATTTTCAACATGCAGGGCGTGCTGGCTCAAATGTTTGGCCTGCCCAGAGAGGACGTCACGATCATTACGCGTTTCGTGGGCTCCGGTTTCGGAAGCAAGCTTTGGCCATGGACGCATTGCGCGCTGGCGGTGGCGGCAGCGCGAAAACTCAAGCGCCCGGTCAAGCTGGTCATCAGCCGTCGCATGATGTTTCAAAGCGTAGGCCATCGGCCGCGCACTCAGCAGCGAGTCAAACTCGGCGCGACCAAACAAGGCCGGCTCGTCTCGCTCGAACACGACTACATCTACAGCAAGGCAATGCTCGACGATTACCACGAGGATTGTGGCGAATCGACCGCCTTCCATTACAGCGTGCCGAACCTCCGCGTCACCTTCGGGCGCGCCTCGCGCACCGTCGGATCGCCGACCGCCATGCGAGGTCCGGGCGCCGTGCCTGGCTTGTATGCCACGGAATCTGCCATGAACGAAATGGCCGATCAGCTCGGCCTCGATCCAATCCAGTTTCGTATAAAGAACGAGCCGAAAAAGGATGAGTCGTTAGGCGTGCCTTTCTCCTCGCGCCATTATCTCGAGTGCCTCCGGGTCGGGGCAAGGCGCTTCGGCTGGGCGCGACGCAAAAGCGGCCTTGGCCAGATGAAACGCAATGGGACGATTCTTGGTTGGGGCGTGGCCGGTGCGGCCTGGGGCGCAGGCCGTTTTCCGGCGCAAGCGAATGTCCAATTGCGCGACGACGGCAGCGCGCGCGTCGCTTGCGGCACGCAGGATATCGGGACCGGCACCTACACTGTGCTCGCCCAGTTGGTCGCGGAAAAAACCGGCGTGCCTCTCGACAAAGTCGAGGTGGTGCTCGGTGATACCTCGTTGCCCTCGGGCCCAATTTCCGGAGGCTCGATGGTGACCGGCTCGCTCGTTCCCGCGGTTTTCGAAGCGGCCGATCACGCCATTGCGTCGCTGGTCAAACTCGCGGCCACCACTCCAGGCACGCCGTTTGAAGGACGGAAGGCAGACGAGCTCGAATTCAAGCAGGGTCGCATTCGCGCCAAGGGAAAAGGCACCGGCCGGGCGATTCCGTTCGACGAAGTTTTACGGTCGGCCAAGGTCCGCTTCACCGCTGGCGACGGCAAAGCCGAAGGAAGTTTTGGCGAAGAGAAACCGAAGTTCTCGAAGCATTCGTTCGGCGCTCATTTCGTCGAAGTGACCTGGCAACCGGAGATCGCACGGCTCCGCCTAAGCCGCGTCGTGACGGTGATCGACGCAGGACGCATTCTCAACCCGCTGGCCGGCCGCAACCAAATCGAAGGCGCGATCGTCATGGGCATCGGCATGGCCCTGTTCGAGGAGACGATTTACGACCCGCAAAACGGTGCCCCAATTAATTCCAACCTGGCGGATTACATCATGGCGGTAAACGCCGACACCCCCGAAATCGACGTCCACTTCCTCGATTATCCAGACAAGGAAGTGAACGAGCTCGGGGCGCGAGGGATTGGCGAGATTGGGCTCGCCGGGATCGCTGCCGCGATTACTTCCGCGGTCCATCACGCCACGGGCGTGCGAGTGCGCGAGCTGCCGGTGAAGATCGAAGACCTGCTGACTTCGCCCCGCGGCTAACGAACTCGCTTCGTTTCGCGCGAGAACGCAAGCGACGCAGCCTGCTCCGTTCCGGCGGCAAGTGAGACAAATCTGTGTTATTTGAGGGGCTCACTTTTTGCCATGAAGAAGAAACAACATCTCGCCACCCGCGTCATCCATGCCGGTCAATCGCCCGATCCCTCCACCGGCGCGGTCATGACGCCGATCTATCAGACGTCCACCTACGCCCAGGAAAGTCCGGGCCGACATCAGGGCTACGATTACGCGCGCTCGATCAATCCCACTCGCTTAGCCTATGAGCGTTGCGTCGCTGACTTGGAAAGCGGGACGCGCGGCTGGGCCTTTGCGTCCGGTCTGGCGGCGATGTCGACCGCGCTCGAGACGATCGACAGCGGCTCGCATGTGCTGGTGAGCGACGATCTTTACGGCGGCACCTATCGGCTTTTTGAAAGAGTGCGACGCCGGTCGGCTAATCTCGATTTCACCTTTACCGACATGAGCGACCCCGCAAAAGTCGACGCGGCCATGACCCCGAACACCCGCATGGTCTGGGTCGAAACCCCAAGCAATCCGCTGCTCAAGCTGATCGATCTCGAGGCGATCGCAAAAATTGCCCGGAAGCACAACGCCACCTCCGTCTCCGACAACACCTTTGCCAGCCCGTGGATTCAGCGTCCGCTCGAGCTCGGCTTCGACCTGGTCATTCACTCGGCCACCAAATATCTTAATGGGCATTCCGACATGGTCGGCGGTGTCGCGGTCGTGGGTGAAAACAAGGAGCTCGGCGACCAGATGCAATTTTTGCAAAACTCGGTCGGCGCGATTGCCGGGCCGTTCGACAGTTTTCTCGCCATGCGCGGCTTGAAAACGCTCGCGCTGCGCATGGAACGGCATTGCGAAAACGCCTCCGAGCTGGCGCAGTGGCTGGAAAAGGAACCGAAGGCGCGCCGGGTCAGTTATCCCGGCCTAACGAGTCATTCGCAGCATGAACTGGCCAAACGCCAAATGGGTGATCGCTTCGGCGGCATGGTCACCGTCATCCTCGACACCGACCTCGCTGGAACGCGCAGGTTTCTGGAGAACACTCATCTTTTCACTCTGGCCGAGAGCCTCGGCGGAGTCGAAAGCCTGGTGAATTACCCGCCTATCATGACGCACGGGGCGATTCCCGAAAAGCAACGTATCGCGCTCGGGATTACCGAGTCGCTCGTCAGGTTATCGGTCGGGGTGGAAGACGTGGAAGATCTGCGCGACGACCTGAAAACCGCGCTGGCGGCGATTTAAATGCGGGAGGGGCCTTGGCGCCCCGATCCGTTGGGAGGCCGCTGAAGCGACCGATCAACCTGCAGAGCTAGCGGCAATCGGGGCACACAGGCCCTTCCCACATTGTTGTTGCGTCGCATCGACGCGGAAGCGGAGACTCCGGGGGCTGGCCTCGGCCGTTGTGATTTCCGTGGCCGCCCGTTAAGCTGCGCGCGATGGGCAGCAGCTTCGGCCAACTATTTCGCATCACGACCTTCGGCGAATCGCACGGCGGCGGCGTCGGTGTGGTGATCGATGGTTGTCCCCCGAGAATTTCGTTAGGCGCAGCCGATATTCAACGGGAACTGGATCGCCGTCGGCCCGGGCAAAGCAACATCGTTTCTCAACGCCAGGAAGCAGATCGAGCCGAAATTCTCTCGGGCGTTTTCGAGGGTCAGACGTTAGGCACACCGATCGCCATCCTCGTCCGCAACGAAGATGCGCGACCGGAAGCTTACCTTGAAATGAAGGAAACGTTTCGCCCGTCGCACGCCGATTTTACCTACGAGGCCAAGTACGGCATTCGCAACTGGCAGGGCGGCGGCCGCGCCTCCGCCCGCGAGACGATCGGTCGCGTGGCCGCCGGCGCCGTCGCCCGTCAGGTGCTTACGACTCTCCATTCAGCCTTCGAAGCACTGGCCTACGTGATTCACGTAGATCAATTAACGGCAACGGTGGATTCGAATACCGTCACCAGGGAACTGATCGAGGCGAATCTCGTGCGCTGCCCCGATCCCCAAACGGCGCCAGCCATGGTCAAGGCGATCGAGCAGGCGCGCGCGGATGGCGATTCGTTAGGCGGAATCATCGAGTGCGTTCTTCGCGGCGTGCCGCCCGGCCTGGGCGATCCAGTTTTCGACAAGCTGGAGGCGGATCTGGCCAAGGCGATGCTGAGTCTGCCCGCGACCAAGGGGTTCGAGATTGGTTCCGGTTTCGCCGCCAGCACCATGAAGGGCTCGGAGCATAACGACCCCTTTGAGATTCGCGAAAACAGAGTCCGCACCAGGAGCAACCGTTCCGGTGGCGTGCAAGGCGGCATTAGCAACGGCGAAGACATCATCTTTCGCGTCGCCTTCAAACCGACTGCAACGATCGCGCGCGAGCAGAAAACCGTGACTTCGAGCGGTAAAGAGACAACTCTGGCAGCCGGCGGACGACACGATCCGTGCGTCCTCCCGCGAGCCGTCCCGATGGTCGAGGCGATGGCTTCGCTGGTCCTTTGCGATCACGCTTTGCGGCAGAGAGCGATCGCGCCACCAATGTAGCGACGGCTCTGCCAACCGCTTTCCTACTCGCAACGCCGGCGGCTAATTGGTTCCTCTTCAGGCGGATCTCGTGACATCTTCCCTTGCGGGCGGCACTCCCGCCGTTACACCTCTTGCATGACGGCCGGTTCGTCGCTTTGGCAGATTATCTTCATCTCGTTCGCGCTTCTCCTGGTCGCGTTTGAAATGGCACGCGGCTGGCGCCTTGGGCTCGTTAGGCAATTGGTTCGACTGGTCGCCCTGGGAACCGCGTATGCCACCGGGATTTTTGGCGGGAGAATGCTTCTCCCTATCCTGCGGCCCTTGCTGCGTGCGCCGGACTTCATCATTTCTCTGGTAGCCGGCGCCATTCTGGCGTTCGTGGTCTACGCAGCGATCAGCGCCGCCGGTGCCATCCTTTTTAAGCGGACCGGACAGCAGAGCGCCGGGATGGTCCGCCTTGTCTACGGAATCACCGGTGGCCTCCTCGGGATTTTCTTTGGGCTCTTCAGTGTCTGGCTGGCGGTCGTGGCGATCCGATCAGTAGGCGCGATTGCCGGCGCGGAAATGCGGGCGCCGCCGAGCGCACAGGGACGGACCACCACGCCAACATCCGCACAGAACGGCGCTCCTCTTATGCTGCACTCTCTGGCGAAACTCAAGAACTCGCTCGAGCTGGGTCCGTTAGGCTCTACCTTTAAAACGGTCGACCCGGTTCCCGCCCAGACTTATCAAACACTCGGCAAGGTAGGCACCGTGGTTTCGAACCCACGAAGCGCGGTGCGCTTTCTCGACTTCCCGGGAGCCCAATCGCTCGCGCAAAATCCGAGGATCGTCGCTCTGCAACGCGATCTAGAAATCGTCGAGATGGTTGAGCAACAACGCTTCCTCGATCTGTTACAGAGCCCAAAGGTGATCGATGCTCTCAACGATCCCGCCCTGGCCGCCGCAGTGAAGAGCTTCGATTTTCAAAAGGCGCTCGATTACGCCCTGGAAGGGGACAGGCGGGAAGGACCGAAATCTTCGCCGTCCCACTAGAACGACCATCCGCCAGCGGCTTCGAACTTGCGTAACGACGCTCCGCGAGAGCACCATGTGACCATGTTCAAGAAACGACACGTTGTCCCGGGCGAGGCTCCCGGCTTGCTCAGGTTGCCCAAGGGCGTGCAGAGCGAACCTCCAATCATTACGATGATCGAATATGGCCCGGACTCGATCGAGGAGAGGAAAAATGTAAGCTGCGACGAAGTCCTGCCCCACCTGAACAATGACTTGGTCACCTGGATTAACATCGATGGCCTCGGCGATCTCAGCATCCTGCGCATTCTCGGAGAGCGCTTTAATTTGCACCCGCTCGCTTTGGAGGATGTCCTGGATACAAGTCAGCGGCCCAAGGTCGAGCAATACGACGACTATCTCTTCATCATCACCAAGATGATCTATCTCGATAAAGACAACGAGATCGGCGCCGAACAAGTTAGCATGTTCCTGTGTAAGACCTTTCTAATCACGCTCCAGGAAGAACCAGATCGAGATGTCTTCGAGCCAGTGCGCGCGCGGATCCGAAGCGGCAAAGGCCGCATTCGTAAAGCGGGAGCCGATTACCTCGCTTACGCGCTTCTCGACTCGATCATCGATCATTACTATCCGGTCCTGGAATCGATCGGCACCGAGATTGATACGATCGAAGACGAGCTCATCGACAATCCCATCAAGCGGCCGGTGGGCAGTCTGCACGAGCATAAGCGCACCCTGACTCAAATTCGCCGCATGGTGTGGCCTTTGCGCGATGTGACTAACCTCTTACTGCATGAGGAGCCCGGCATGATTCGTCCTGAGACGAAGGTGTACCTACGGGACTGCTATGATCATAGCGTGCAGTTAATGGATTTGGTCGAGAGTTACCGTGATGTCCTTTCCGGACTGACTGAGGTGCATATCTCGAGTATCGGGATGCGAACGAACGAGATCATGCGGACCCTGACGGTGATCTCAGCGATTTTTATCCCGCTGACCTTTATTGCTGGAGTTTACGGGATGAATTTCCAGCACATGCCGGAACTGGCGAAACCCTGGGGTTACTTTGCCTGTCTCGCGTTGATGGCGCTAATTGCCGTGGGCCAGCTTATTTATTTCAAGAAACGTCGCTGGCTGTAGATCGCCGATGGCATCGTATTGTGCCACCTTTTCCTGTCATGCCGAAGTATCTCGTCGTTAGTTCCAGCGGAAATCCCTCCAGTAACAGCCGTAAAATGGGCCGCATCGCTTTCTCCTACCTGGAGCAAGCCGGGGTGGATTGCCAGTGGCTGGACCTGGCGGAGATGGATTTGCCCTTGTGCGATGCCAACGCCTGCTACGCGCATCCCGCTGCGCGGCAACTGAGCGAGGCCATCGCGGCGGCCGACGGAGTGTTGGTAGCGGCGCCGGTTTACAACTACGACGTGAGCGCCTCGGCCAAGAACATGATCGAGCTCACCGGGAAAGCCTGGCAGGATAAAGTCGTAGGCTTTCTCTGCGCAGCCGGCGGGATGAGTAGTTACATGTCCGTGATGGCTTACGCCAACAGTCTCATGCTGGACTTTCGCTGTGTGATTATCCCTCGGTTTGTCTTTGCGACCGGTAACCTGTTCGATGAAGAGAATCTCGCGGATCAGAAGGTCATGGCGCGGATCGAACAAGTAGCGGCTGAGTTAGTTCGTTTTGCCACCGCGTTACGTGGAGTGAAACGCTAGGGTTAGCTGGTGCCATCCAGCCAGACCTCGGAACCTTCACGAGCCGCATCAACCTGCATTGGTTTCCCGCTCTCGAGGACAAGCATGCGGGCCGCTTCCACCAGAGCGTCGACTCCTTTGTCGTCACGACTGGGATCGTGATGGAAAAGGAAGAGCTTCCCGGCCTGCGCTTCAAGCGCGAGGGAGACGACACTGCTGAGCGAGCCGTGACCCCAGCCCACCTTCTTCTTATATTCTTCGTCCGTGTATTGAGAATCCATGATCAGGACGTCTACTCCGCGAAGAAAATCGACCAGCTTGGCCCGCGCCGCGGCGGCATAGGCTTTCGCCTTATCGTACTCCGCAGCGTCCTTCGTGGTGTGACTGGACTTAAGAACATCGTAAGGCTCGTTATCGGGCAGATAGGCGATCGAACCTTTAGAGGTGAATAGACGATAGCCGACACAGATCCCGGGATGATTCACAAAGCGCGCCTCGACTCGCACTTTGCCAATGTGGAACTCCATTTCCCGCAGCTCCTCAATCTCGATCGCGCTGGGCATATCGCGCAGACTCACCGGAAAAACCGACGTTTCCATCTGACTGGCCAGGATCGTGGCCAAACCGGCCCGCGCACCTTCGTATCCGAGAAGGCGGAGAGCGTTCTTTTCGTTGTAGGCGGGCAGGAAGAAAGGCAGCCCCTGGATGTGATCCCAATGGGTGTGCGAGATCAGGAGCGTCAACCTGATTGGGCGACTGCGGAATTCTTCCTCCAAAGCAATCCCGAGCGCACGCATGCCCGAGCCGGCATCGAGAATAATGATTTCCCCATCCGCCCGGACTTCGATGCAACTGGTGTTACCGCCATAACCGACGGTCGACGATCCCGGCACCGGGATAGAGCCGCGCACGCCCCAGAAGCGCAAACGGGTCGACGGCGGATTAAATTCCGGCACCGGCCCGGTCAGCTGGCCCTCTTCGGACGGCGGCAGGACTCGGTTGATAATCTCGCGCAGATTGTCCCAGAAGATCGGCTTGACCAGATATTCATCGGCGCCGGCTTCGATCGCGCTCGTTCGATCGACGCCGTAGTCGCGACCCGAGACGATGACGATTTTGGTGCGGGGCAACTGCTGGCGGATGGCGCGGCAGACCTGAAAGCCGTTGGCTTTCGGCATGAGTAGATCGCACAAGATGAGTTCCGGCCGATGTTCCAAGGCCATGCTAATGCCAGCCTCGCCATCCCCGGCTTCAAAAATCGTCCAATCGTCGCGGGCGAAAAGCTCCGAGGTGGCCCGGCGGCTCTCCGCGTCATCTTCGATCAACAGAACGGTTGGCATGCAGAAACGAGCCGATTCTGATCAGAGTCTGAGCGCTGACACAAGCTGGAAGTACAAAGGAGAAAACGAGATAACAACCGGAGCCGGCGCCTTCGCATCGGCGGTAGAACCCTGCGATAGATCTTCCGAACTCGCCTAAAAGAAAATCGGGATGATCAGGATCGCGACGATGTTGACCACCTTGATCATCGGATTGATAGCCGGGCCGGCAGTGTCTTTGTAGGGATCGCCGACGGTGTCACCGGTGACTGCCGCAGCGTGCGCAAACGAGCCTTTGCCGCCGAGGTTGCCTTCCTCGATATATTTCTTCGCGTTATCCCAGGCGCCGCCGCTCGAGGTCATGGCAATGGCGACGAAGAGACCGGTCACGATCGTGCCCACCAAAAGACCTCCGAGCACCACGGGGCCGAGCGGTTTAATCATGGCCACCGCGACCACGAACACGACCGGCAAGAGCGCGGGAATGATCATCTCCCGCAGCGCCGCCTTGGTCACGATATCGACGCACACGCCATAATCCGGTTTGTCTTCCCCGCGCAGGATGCCGGGTTTGGCGGTCAATTGCCGGCGCACTTCCCGCACCACGGCGCCGGCCGCTTTACCGACCGCATCCATGCTGAACGCTGTAAACATAAACGGCAGCAAGCCGCCGATGAAGAGCCCGATGATGACCTTGGGTTCGGTCAGCGAGAATTGGAAATTAAAGACGCGGCCCGCCGCGGTGACATGTTCGCGCAGTTCCTCGACGTAGGAACCGAAAAGCACCAGCGCCGCGAGGCCGGCGGAAGCGATCGCATAGCCTTTGGTGACGGCTTTCATGGTGTTACCAACCGCGTCCAGGTCATCGGTCACGGCGCGAACTTCCTTGGGCAAATTGCTCATGACCGCGATGCCGCCGGCGTTATCCGTGATCGGACCGAAGGCATCGAGCGAAATAATGATACCCGCCATCGAAAGCATGCTCATGACCGCGATGGCGATGCCGTAGAGACCGGCAAAATGGAAACTGAAAAGAATCGCCAGACCGATGAAACCAACGGGCAGCGCGGTCGCGTGCTGACCGATGGCAAGACCGGCAATGATATTAGTCGCGTGGCCAGTCTCGGAAGCCTTGGCGATCTTACGCACCGGGCTGAAGCTCATCGAGGTGTAATAGTTCGTGATGACCACAACGATGCCCGTCATGAGCAGGCCGACGAGCGAGGCACAATAGAGATCGTTGGCGCTGCGAAAGGCGTTGGCGATCGTGATCCCTTCCGGGAAAAGATAGTGGGTGGCCGGCCAGAAAAGCACCGCGGAGATGATCCCGCTGGTCATGACGCCACCCATGAGAATGTTGCCCGGCTTGCCGCCACTCACATTCACAAAAAGGATGCCGAAGATCGCCCCCAGCACAGAGATGCCGCCCAAGACAAAGGGATAAACAATAGCCGCCGGACTATTCGCGAGCGTGAGTGCGCCGACCAGGATCGCGCCGATCAGGCTCACCGCATAGGTCTCGAAAACGTCCGCCGCCATGCCCGCGCAGTCGCCGACGTTATCGCCGACGTTATCAGCGATAGTTGCCGGATTACGGGGATCGTCCTCGTCGAGATTGGATTCGATTTTACCGACGAGGTCGGCACCCACGTCCGCGGCCTTGGTGTAAATTCCGCCGCCCAACCGAGCAAAAACGCTGATCAAACTCGCTCCCAGCGCCAGGCCAATCAGGCTCCGCACCGCAGGTTGATGACCGATCATATTGCCAGCGACAATGTAAAAGATTCCGACCGACAAGAGCGCCAGGCCGACCACGAGCAGTCCGGTGACTGCTCCGCCATTGAAAGCTACTCGCATGGCCGCTATGCGGGACTTGGTCGCCGCCTGCGTGGTGCGCGTATTGGCGAGGACCGCGATGCGCATGCCAATGTAACCGGCCGCCAGAGAGCAAACCGCACCGACCACGAAACCGACCGCGGTGGCGTGATCTTTAAAGATAAAAAGCAGAATAAAAATGACGACCGCGATCGCGCTGATCGTGATGACCTGACGGTTGAGGTAAGCCTTGGCGCCTTCCTGCACCGCGCCGGCGATTTCCTGCATGCGAGCATTGCCCGGCGAAGCCTTGATGACCGAGAAAATGAGGAAGAAGGCGAAGACAAGACCCGCGACGGCACAAAGCATCGAGATGGTGATGCCGGAGGAGAGAAAGGATAAGGCTAATAAAGACATAGAAGGGTCCGGGTTAAAGAGTGGAGGAGTTTAGAGGGATTTGCCTCTCTGGCAAACTCAATGTGGGAGGGGCTGCGGTGCCCCGATCCGACGGAGGAGCGGGTTTGATCGGAGGAGGAAGGCCCCTCCGACATGATCGCCAGGCGGAAGCCTATAACTCGAAGACTGCGCGCACTCGACGGAGGAAGGTCGCGCGATACTCTCTCTCCTTTTTCGATTCGGCCTCGCCTTTGCGCAGATCGTGCAGCAGGCCTTCAGTTTCCATTTTGCGCTCGGCCAGCATGTCACTCAATTTGCTCACGCAATCGGGTGCCTCGCGCAGGACCGCGGCCATGGCGGTTTGGTTGATCTCCAGCACTTCGCAGTCGTCTTCCGCCCGGACCGTAGCCATGCGTTTTTCACCGGTGAGAAGTGACATTTCGCCGAAGGAATCGCCCATCCGCAGGGAGGCAACGCGCACCATGGTGCCATTTTGCGACAGCGAAACGTTCGCCGCCCCGTGCAGCAGCACAAACATGGAGGAACCCTCCGCTCCCTGCGCGATAATCATCTCACCCCGCCCGAAGCGAAGCGTCCGGGAATTGTCGATCAGTTCGTCGATCTGCTCCGGCGTGAGGCAATCGAAGAGTTCCTCGGATTCGAGGATAGTCCGAGCCCGGTTTTGCTCTTCTTCGGGGGGCTTGGGCCTCCGGCGACTGATTTCAAGCGTGCGAATGGGAAACGGGATGGTGATCCCCTGCCGCTTGAATTCGTACCAGACATTGGTCCGAATGGCGTCGCAGACGTTGTTGTAATCCTGATGGTTAAGCATCCAGAACTTGATCTCGTAGCTGATCGCGAAGTCGCCGAAATCCTTGAGGAAGACTTTCGGCGCGGGATCCTTCTCAACCCACTCGGCGTGGAGGGTCGCGTGCATGAGCGCATCTTTGACCTTATTAGGCGGCGTGTGGTAATCGACTCCCACCACGATCCGCATGGCGTGCAATTGCTGCGGGTAATGCAGATTAACAATCGTGTGCCTAACGATTTCGTTATTCGGAATGTCGAGGTAGATGGCGTCGTTAGTCCGCAGGCGAGTTGAGCGCCAGTTGATTTCCATGACCTCGGCGTAGCGATCGTTGACTTGGAGCCAGTCGCCAACTTTATAGGGGCGGCTGATTTGCAGAGACATCCCGGCGATCACGCCTCCGAGGAGATTCTGGGTGGCGAAGGCGAGGATGATGGCGGCGACCCCCGAGCCGGCGAGCAAGCCGCGCAGCTCACGCTCGGCATTGTAGCCAACGCTCAGGACGAGAAGGAGCGCGACCAGGAAGATGACCAGCGCGACCACCTCGCGCAGAAACTTCGGGATGACCGTTTGGCGGCGCTGTTCGAAATAGAAATCCCAGACGTAGCGATCCACCAGAGCGATGACGAGTCCGGTGCTTAAAAGAATAACGGCGGCGCCGAAATGGTTGCGCCAGCGTAAGTCCAGCCCGTAAACCCAGGTGGCGGCATAGAAAGCGAGCGCCAGCGCGAAGAGCTGGTAGAAAATCCCCAAGCGGACGCCCGCGCGACGCTTAAGCAGACGACCGATCCAGAGCGTAACAATAAAGGTCGCGATCAAGACCGCGATCGTCGCCACCGAACGTTGGGCATCGGCGAGAGCCAGCATCGTTAGGGAAACTAACAGAGCGAAGTCCCGGCCGCCAAGTTAATCACGAGGCTCTAACGCGGCGGCCAAATGGCCAGCGAAAGCCAACCGGCCAGAAAGCAAAGGCCGCCCAGAGGCGTGATGGCGCCGAGCCATTTCACATTCGTGAGGGCGAGCAGGTAGAGACTGCCGCTGAATAAGACAATCCCGGCACCGAACAGACCAGCCACCAGGCGACCAGCTCCCGGCAGCAAGGCAAGGAAGAGCAAAGCGAGAGCGTGCACAAAGTGGTAAAAGACGGCCTTGTTCCAGACATCCGTCATGTTATTCACCTGCAACGTATCCTTGAGCGCATGCGCTCCAAAAGCGCCCAGGGCCACACCGAGAAAGCAAAGCGCCGCGGCCGTGCGCAGGAGAACCGTGTTCATCCGCGAAAGTGCGCCGCGCAACCCGCGTGCGCAACCGATCATGACCCCGGCCGGCTTCGGGCAGCCTCGTTAGCGCCGATCTCGCCGGCCAAGTCCGCGACGCGACTTGCGGACTTGATCAGTGACCTGCCGCGTCCGATCGAGCGGGCGCCGGAAAGCGTTTCTCTCGGGAGTCGCATCAGGAGCCTCCCCGAGGTTCTCGCTACTCGGCGCCGGACTTGGCAAAACGAACTTTGAATCGGTCGCAGCGTTCTTCGCCTGCCTCTGCCACAAGAAGAGTGCGGCAACGGTCAAAGCCGTGAGCAGGAAGATCCTCATAGGTCAAAAGAGAGCAACGATCGGGCCAAAAATTTGGTGGAACAGCGATCTCAATACCACCGTCCGCCCATTCTGCCAGACGGGAACCACCGCGACCGTATTCACCTCGGCCAGGAAAAACTGGCTCGGATCAACCGGCGGACTCTTCTGCGAGATAGCGCCGTTCCCATTCGTCGGACAAGCTGTCGCTTTGTTTAACCGTCGCCGGCGGAGGAATTTGGGACTTTCGAGGCAACGAAATCTCGAGGAAATCCAGCACCGCGCGCAGCGTTCCTTCATAGTCCCGGCAAAGATCTTCGTATTCGACCTGGAACGGACGAATCCCAAGGCGGACGAAGAACGTATCCCAGATGTCTTCCGACCACTTGAATTCCGCCAGGCTGCGATCGATCAGCGCTCGGTCAAACTCCGGATCGGCAATCGGAGTTTCGCTTTCCTGCACTTTCCAGACGCCGGTTTGGGTGGCGCGCACTTTCGAGATCGCCTGGCGAAGTTTCCCGCGCCGGCTGATGCGGATGAAACGAAGCCGCGGAAACGCCGCGTGGAGCATCTCCAAGTCAGAGCCATCGGGTACGCCAAAGGCACCGGTCTGGCGCAACCGAGCCAGAAACTTCGGCAAATACCAAGCCATTAACTTAAAGGCGAAAACTTCGTTGGAGGTCGAAGTCTTCTTGACCACCCCGCGCACATAATCGGCGAAATCCGAGTCGGCCTTGAAGCCGTATTTGGGGCGAAAGTGTTCCTCCGAAGAGGGCAGAAAGAAATGATTCGGCCGACCCGCCCGTCCCGTATCACGCAACCCATCGCTGAGCAGGTTACTCCCGGAGCGGGCGACCGCGCAGATGACATAGCAGCGGCGCGGATGGCGCCAAGAATGGAACAGTCCTGACATGGTTTTGCGTTGCCGACTGAGCCTGCAAGACCTTTTTGACTTAACCTGCTCCCAGCTTACCGATAGAGCCTTAATTCTGATGCGCCTCTCACACAAGTTTGGAAAACTGGCCAATCCAGGCCTGCTCCGCAGCGCCAAACGACACGTCGGCCGCGTGCTCCTGACTCGTCGGTT
Organism: Chthoniobacterales bacterium; assembly: GCA_051003355.1. Lineage (GTDB taxonomy): Bacteria > Verrucomicrobiota > Verrucomicrobiia > Chthoniobacterales > UBA10450 > Palsa-1392. The sequence goes on from JBPCLK010000124.1 coordinate 32,576, forward strand.
GGTCTTCCGCCTTAACCCGGAAGAGATCATTCAGTCGATCGATCAGGATCAATTCCAGGCAATCTACCGTCGTCATGCGGTGGACGAGCCGGGCGGTGGCTGGAGGAAATACCTCGATCTGGATCGGTGGATGGCCATCAATATCCGGCGCGTTCAGGAACTCGAGCTCGACTGGGGCCGGCGCAAGAGCGTGCTCGATCTCGGTTCCGGTGCCGGTTACTTCCTCTACATCTGCAAATGGCTCGGCCATCGCACCTACGGACTCGATATAGGTGACGTAAAAATGTTTGGGGAAATGTTTCACGCGCTCGGCCTGGAGCGCGTTATCTGGCGGGTCGAAGCCTTCCAGCCTTTACCAGATTTTGGTCGGAAATTCGATCTCATCACGGCCTTCATGATCTGCTTCAACGGACATAAGGGCCCGAAGCTATGGAAGCGGGCGGAGTGGGCATTTTTCCTGGATGACCTCGAGACGCGCCTCAATCCCGGCGGCCGCATCCGGCTCGGATTTAACCGGGAAAGGGACGGCAAATTCTTCACCGATGATCTGCGGAAATATTTCCTCGCCCGGGGCGCGGAAATCGATCTGCACCGGGTGACTTTCCGGCTAGGGCGCTCACGCTCCGCCTAAGCCGCATCC
>JBPCLK010000125.1:0-22241 GCA_051003355.1 Chthoniobacterales bacterium
ATCTTTCTCTGTGCCAAAAAGCACCCACTGACCTCCGACCGCATTAGCCACTGCGGCAAAACGTTCGGGCAGCCAGCGTTTCGCCGGACCATATTCCGCGCCCGGACAAAGGCCGATTCTTGCTGGCGGGCCGCTCTCCTCCGACGGAATCGACGGCAGCGCAATCTCCCCTACCTCGGCCTTCTCGCCTAACGAACGAGCGATATCGAGGTAATGCTCGACCTGGTGGGGCGGCGGACCCGCGCGCTCAGGCTGGCGGACGATCTGGTTGAGCAACCAGCGCCGATGCTTCCCGGCGAAGCCAACTCGGCGCGGAACGCCGGCCAGCCAAAGTTCCAGTGCCACTCTGATCGAGTTGGGAAATACAATCCCAACATCAAAACCCGGTCGACCGCGCACCGCCCGCACCGCCTGCCAGAGTGACTTAGAACCCAACGAAATGACTTCATCCACTTCAGGCACCAGCCGCCAGACTGCGGCGATCTTCTCCGGCGTCATCACCGTCACCTGTGCATCCGGCCGGCCCCGCTTGATGGCCCGCACAGCCGGGATGCTAATGACACTGTCACCCAGCCAATTACTGGCGCGAATGAGGATGCGAAACGGTTTCAGATTCTCTGTCCCTAACGATTCAGGAATGTAAAGGCCACGTTTGTATTTGCCCAGCAGCCAATTTGGTCGCGGGGTCTTCCAACGATTATGGACCCAGAACCAGTCGGCTGGTGACCGCCGAATTTCCCCGGCGATGACCTCGTTAGTCCGCGCCGTGAGCGCAGGAACGCTGTCGCCAGGGTGATCAAATGTCGGCGTGAAAGTCATGCGCCAGCGACCCGGGCCTTCCGTGCATATAGAAGCCGCGACCAGCGCAGCGCCCGTCCGCTTGCAGAGCAGCGCCGGCAAGGGCGAAGTCGACGAGAGCCGACCGAAGAAAGGCGTCCACAGACCGTGATCGCCAGCATGCTGATCGCTCAGAATTCCGATTATTCCTCCTCCGCGCAGGAGTCGGATGGCCTCCTGGAAACCTTCGCTGCGATCGAAGAGCTCCACCCCGAACCGGGCCCGCTGTTGCCTGACAAATTGATCGAGTCGGCGGTTGCCCAGCTTCTGATAGACGGTGCTCAGGCGTGTATACCCGAAATAATGCGGCACGATTTGCGCAAACAGCTCCCAGTTACCCAAATGGCTCAACGCCACCACGACCGGCCGGCCCGCCCGCAGGTGGCGATGGATCTCTTCAGTTCCCTCCGTGGCCACCAATTCGGCCACTGCCTCCAGCGGCATGGCGTTGAGCTTCATTCCGCTGAGCAGATTGGCCCCAAGTTGCTGAAAATGCCGGCGGACGATCTGCTTCTTCTCCTTCTGCGGCTTTTCGGCGCCGAAAGCGATTTCTACGTTTCTCCGAGCCAGATGGCGATAGCTGGAAAACAGCATCCATCCAACGAAACCGAGCGCGTTCCCGAGAGAGAAAACGATCCGCAGCGGGAGTGCGATAATCAGGGCCAGCGCCGCGCGGTAGCAGAAGTAAACGCAAGAATCGACCATGCAGGGCGGCCGGCGAGGCCGGAAACGAGTGCGCCGTAGCGTAATTTTGCCTGCGAGCGGCTGCAATCATTATAATGTGCTCCCGTGCAGCCGCGTCTCTTCCCCGCCGTCAGGTCAGACTTTGCGCAACTCGTGGTGCGCAAATTTTCTCCTGCTCGACTCCTGCTGGTGGGAGGAATCGGCGGGCAACCTCAGGAAATTTCACGCGAAGAAAAGGTTGCAATCACCTCCTGCACCGGGCTGGCGGAGCTGAGTGCTTTGGACCGAAATGGGACCGCCGCCCGATTCGACCTCGCCATTTACGCCTATCCACCGGAGCTCGACGCGCCTGGTGATCTGGCGATCCTCGAGCGCCTCGCGCGGCTGTCGGACAATCTCGTTCTCATTCCCGGGGCTGGTGCGGATGTCGCCAAACGTCGCGCCCACCTCGTGCTTCACCTCGTGCAGCTGGGTTTCATTCCACGTTACGATTGCGAGATTCTGGATCTCGAACCTGGGTCGGTGCGACTGAGTCGGGACACGGTCGAACCTGCCCGGGAAGTACTGCCCTCAGTGGAAACCGGTTTCGCACGCTTGAACACCCAGTTACGCGGACTTAACCGCACCTTGCGCACCCGCATGTCGGAGCTGGAGGCAGCGGATCGACACATCGCCCGGCTGGAAGAAAAGGTCCTCAAGCTCAAGCAAGCCAAACGTGAGTTGAAGCAGCTCAAAGCGGAGAAACATGCACTCCGAAAATCGCCCGAACGCAAAGTGGGTCAGGTGCTTTTGGCCCCCTACCGCCTGCCGCAACGGCTGCTCCGGGAGGTGCGGAGGCAATTCGGTCGGCCGCCCGTCGAGGAGAACCCGCTCCTGTCGCCTAACGAATACCAGAAATGGCTCGAGAAACGCCGCCCCACGGAAGCCGAGCTGGAGGCAGCGCGGGTCGAAGCGAGAACTTTCGCCTACCGCCCATTGGTCAGCATCATCACTCCCGTCTTCAACACGCCCGCACTCTGGTTAAACGAGGCCGTCGATTCGGTGCGGAGGCAGGCCTACGAAAACTGGGAATTGATCCTCATCGATGACGGCTCCACTCTGGCCGAGACGATCGCGCTCCTGAGCAGCTTCGCCGAACAGGATCCGCGCGTCATCGTCGTTAGGCGTAAAGAGACCGGAGGTATTTCCGCGGCCTCAAACTCCGGCCTCGAAATCGCGCGTGGCGAATGGATCGGTCTGCTCGACCACGACGATGTGCTGGAAGCCAACGCCCTTTTCGAAGTCGTGAAGCAGCTGCAAAGCGAGCCCGATCTCGATCTCATTTTCTCCGATGAAGACAAGATCACCGAGGAGGGACTGGCGGCGCCGCAGTTTAAACCCGATTGGTCTCCAGACTTTTTGCTTTCCTACAATTACCTCTGCCACTTCACGACCGTTCGTCGCGAGGTGGTCGAGAAAGCCGGCCGCTTTCGCTCGGAGTATGACGGCGCGCAGGACTACGATCTCTTCCTTCGCATCAGCGAATTAACCGATCGGATCCATCATCTGCCGCGCATTTTGTATCACTGGCGTCGCAGCGAAACGTCGACTTCCGATAATATCCGGCGCAAACCCCTGGCCCTCGAAGCGGGCCGGCGGGCGGTGCAGGCTCATCTCGAACGGCGCGGCGAACGAGGCCACGTGACCGTCGACTGGCTCACTCATGCCTACTGGGTAAAACGAGAAATCCGCGAGACGCGTCGTGTCTCGATCATCATCGCGACCCGCGACCGCATCGATCTGCTTTCCCGCTGCATCGATAGCATCACGGAGAAGACCGGCTACCCGAATTACGAAATCATCGTGGTGAATAACGAAAGCAAATCGGAAGAAGCGCAGGACTATTTCCGTCACTTCAAGCATCGGCTCCTGGACTTCCATGGCCCGTTTAATTTTTCTGCCCTGAACAATCTCGCGGTCGAGCAATGCCAAAGCCCGTGGCTGCTCTTCTTGAATAATGACGTCGAAGTGATCGACAGCGAATGGCTGACCGTCATGGCCGAACACGTCCAGCGGCCAGAAGTGGGCGCCGTCGGCGCACGTTTGCTTTACCCTAATGACACCGTGCAGCACGCCGGCGTCGTCCTCGGCGTGGGCGGAATCGCGGAACACGCCTTCCGCCATTTTCCTGCCGACGCCCCGGGCGTTTCACGGCAATTGCAGGTCACCCGCAACTACAGCTCGGTCACGGGAGCTTGCCTCATGACGCGGCGCGAGGTTTTCGAAGAAGTCGGAGGTTTCGATGAAGAACGACTTCCGGTCACCTTCAGTGACGTGGATCTCTGCCTGAAAATGCGGCGGGCCGGTTATCTCATCGTTTACACGCCCTTCGCCAAGCTGTATCACCACGAATCGGCCACCCGCCGCCGGAGCGTGGAAGCGCTCGAGACCGAAGTGATGCGCGAGCGCTGGCCGGAATATCTGGAGCGCGATCCCTACTACAATCCCAATCTCTCGCGGGAGCGCGCTGATTTCTCGTTAGGCAAATAAGATGAATAAAAAATCCTCTGATCGCTGGCACGGGCTGACTCAGGAAGCACGCCGCGCCCTGGTGGAACGCGACTACAGCACGCGCTCCCTCGCCCAGCGCATCGCCGAGGTTGGCATCGAAGCCGGACAACTGGCCGGGGCCGAGCGAACCGAACCGGAAATTGCGCAGGCCTGGATCCCGGGGGTCGAGATCTTCGCCCGGACCATCCATCCCCAGCGGCACCGCGGACTTTTCGGCGAGTTTGCGCGCCGCGACGAAGGCACGCTGGCCAGGATCGGACTCTGGCCGCGGCAGTGGGCCTCGGCCCGCATGTTTACGCAAACCGCCAAGGGCTTTCATATTCATCCGCCTCAGATTCCCTAGGAAACGTCGCCTAACGAATGGTTCGAGCGCCTCTTTCTCGACGAACCGGAGAACTTCAGCCTGCGCCCTTACGAGCACGAACAATGGGACGTCATGTTTTTCGTGCAGGGCCGCGCGGAAATGATCCTGCGAGAGGCCCGCGCGGGGCTGCCCGCGCGCACCATGCGACTCTTTATCGACGGCGACGAACATCGCGGCCCTAACAATGCTGCGGTCGTCATTCCGCCCGGGGTGGCCCATGCCATCCGGGTGGAAGGCTCGGAAGATCTGATCATGGTTTACGGAACCAGCACTTCTTTCGTGGCCGAGTTTGAAGGCCGCATCGCGAGCGAAGTCGAGACGGCGCAGTTGCCTGATTCGTGGCAGAAGTTCCTTTCGTGAATCGGCCAGGAGTCGCACAGGCTGGCGCACCTCGAGCCGAAACGACACTTTCTCTGGTCGTGGCACAAAGGTCCTTCCTACCTTGAAGCGCCGCTTCGATCCGGCCGATCCCGAGTGGATGGATCGGGCGCAACCGATCTCGCCCGCACTTGTCTCCGACCTGCGCAATCTCCGCGCACTCAATCGATATTTCGGCAGTTACCGTCTGGTGCGCCATTTTCTGCAGCGCTGGATTCAGCGCGGACAGTCGCTGCGGATTCTCGACCTCGCCACCGGTTCGGGCGACATCCCGCGGCTGGCGGCGGAGTTTGCCCGCAACGTTGGTGCGCGGGTGGAGATAGACGCCGTCGACTTCCAAAGCTCCACCATCGCGATCGCGCAAAAACTGAGCAGCGACTTTCCGGAAGTCCGTTTTCATTGTGCGGATATCCAGAATTTCGGCGAAGAAAATTCCTACGACATCGTTCTCTTTTCGCTCGCCCTGCATCACTTCAGCGAAGACGACGCCGTCGCGTTGCTTCGTCGAACTCTCCTTCTTTCACGGGAAAAAGTCCTGGTCGCAGATCTATGCCGCGGGTGGCTGGCCACGGTCGGCGTGAGCTTGCTGACTACCACGATTTTCCGGGAAGCAATGACCAAGAATGACGCGCGCGCCTCGGCTGAACGAGCTTTTTCTTTTGCGGAAATGGGCCAGATGGCGCGGGCAGCCGGCTGGGTCAATTACGGACACCAGCGCTTTCGTTTTGCCCGCCAGGCGATTTGGTTGGAGCATGCGATCTCCGAGCACGATTCCAAATGAAGATCATTTCGACCAAAGCAGAGTTGCGCGTTAAGCAGAGCGCTGGCGGGAAACGCCGAGTCCTCGTCCCGACCATGGGCGCATTGCATGCCGGACATGTCTCGCTCATTCGCCTGGCGCGAGAGCACGCCGGCCGCGACGGCGAAGTAGCGGTGAGCATCTTCGTCAACCCGCTCCAGTTCGAACCGGGTGCGGACTTTGCCCGCTACCCGCGACCGGAAGCGGCTGACGAGGAACTCTGCCGCCAGGAAGGCGTGGACCTGATCTTTCGTCCTCTGCCTAACGAAATGTATTTTGAAGACTGCTCGATTTTCGTGGAGGAGACGGGTCTTTCCGAGCGGCTGTGCGGAGCCTCGCGGCCGGAGCATTTTCGCGGTGTCTGTACCGTGGTCACGAAATTGTTCCACCTTCTGGCTCCAGACGCCGCCGTCTTTGGGGAAAAGGATTTTCAGCAACTGACGATCATCCGACGGATGGTGCGCGATCTCAATTTTTCGGTCGAAATCATCGGCGGGCCTACCGTGCGCGAACCCGACGGACTTGCTCTCAGTTCGCGCAACCAGTACCTGAGCGAAGAAGAGCGCGCACAGGCCCCGATCATTCGCGAGACGCTGCTGGAGGCGTCGAAGTCAGACGAAAACAGCGCGCGGAAATTAGCCGCCACCGTGCGCGAAAAGATCGAGACAGCATCGCTCGCGCGAATCGATTATGTCGAGATCGTGGACTTGGACAATCTACAGCCCAGCCTAACGATCGAGCCGCGTTCGCTCCTCGCGGTGGCTGTTTTCTTCGGCAAGACTCGCCTGATCGATAACATTGTCTTGCGATGAAAGAGTTCGATTTTGTGGTCATCGGGAGTGGTATCGCCGGGCTCACCTTTGCCCTCAAGACCGCGAAACACGGTCGCGTGGCGATCGTGACGAAACGCAAGGGAGCCGATTCCAACACCGCGTGGGCGCAGGGCGGCGTCGCCTGTGTGACGAGCGGTGAGGATTCTTTCGACCTGCATATTCGCGACACTTTGGAAGCCGGCGCAGGTTTGTGCGATCCCGTGGCGGTCGAGACGGTGGTCAAGGAAGGCCCTGCGCGCGTGCAGGAACTGATGGAGCTCGGTCTGCACTTCGACGAACGCGACGTCTCCGGGCATCGGGAATTGGACCTCGGACGTGAAGGTGGCCACTCAAAAAGGCGGGTGCTGCATGTGCACGACCTAACGGGATTCGAGATCGAGGCGACGTTACTGCGCGCGGTGCGGGCCGCGCCTAACATTGAGCTGCTCGAGAACCACATGGCGGTCGATCTCATCACGGCCGCGAAGCTCGGGTTCGCGACGGAAGATCATTGCCTCGGGGTCTACGTGCTCGATGAAATCTCGGGCGTGGTCGAGACGATCCGGACGGACCGGCTGGTCCTCGCCACGGGCGGTTGCGGCAAAGTTTACCTCTACACGACCAATCCGGCGATCGCGACGGGGGACGGCGTGGCTATGGCCTGGCGCGCGGGGGCGACCATTGCCAACATGGAGTTCATTCAGTTTCACCCCACCTGCCTGTTCCACCCACAGGCTACCTCTTTTCTCATCTCGGAAGCGGTGCGCGGAGAAGGCGGCGTCCTGCGTAACGCCAAGGGAGAGGATTTCACCAAGCTGGCCGATCCACGCGGCTCGCTCGCGCCGCGCGACATCGTTGCCCGAGCCATCGATGCCGAGATGAAACGAACCGGCGCGCAGTGCGTTTACCTCGATATCACTCATCAACCACGCGAGTTTCTGCAGGAGCGTTTTCCTCACATTTACGAGACTTGTTTGCAGAACGGAATCGACATGGCGAAAGAGCCGATCCCAGTGGTGCCGGCGGCGCATTATCAGTGCGGCGGAATCAAAACGGACATCAACGGCGCGACGAGTCTGCCGGGATTGCACGCGATCGGAGAAGTGGCCGGCACGGGTCTCCACGGCGCGAATCGCCTGGCCAGCAACTCGCTGTTGGAGGGCCTCGTTCTCGCGCACCGCGCCGCCGAGCAGTTGATTCACGCCCGGCCTCCCGCGCATCCGGCAGGCGCGATTTCGCTACCGGAATGGAAATCCGGCGATGCCCAGGATGTCGACGAACTGGTCGTCATCTACCACAACTGGGACGAAATTCGGAGACTCATGTGGGACTACGTCGGTATTGTGCGGACCGACAAACGGCTGCAACGCGCCAGTGCGCGACTGCGCAACCTGCAGCGCGAAATCCAGGAATTTTATTGGAATTTCCGCATCACCGTTGATCTGCTCGAGCTACGCAACCTGGCCACGGTAGCGGCGTTGATCGTCGATTCGGCGCTGAGTCGAAAAGAAAGTCGGGGATTGCATTTCACCATGGATTACCCGGTATTGGGAGAAGAACCCTTCCGTCGCGACACTCTGCTGAGCCGCGGCTAAATCCCTTTTTTGGAATAGACCGTGCTAAACTCGTATGACGAAACAGGCTTGCCTGTGCACCTGATTTGGCTAAAACCAAAAGCACGAATGCTGGCGAAGAAACTCTCATACCAATGCCTGTTCGCGATCGTCGCGCTCGCAGCCGCGCCCTTCGCCAGCGCGCAATCGCCCTACGAGAGCAGCGCCGATTTCGCGAAGTACGCGATGAAATTGCGCGCGCAGGCTCTGCTGAAAGTGGAGCCGCAGGTTTTTGTGCCGACGACCTCGCGCTTCTCCTCTTCCCGGTATCCGTGGAAGACAGACATTGTCACCACCATCTTCTGGATCGGTGAGAATCCGACCGCGAACAACCCCGTCCCTAACCACAAGAGCTCGTGGGACCCGGAGTGGACGCGCAATTACGGCGGCTACGATGACCCCGATCCCTCGCGCCGGCACGACTACATCCCGATCAACTTCGTCCCGCGCCAGAATCCGTTCTACATCGCCCTCCCCTACAACGACGTCAGCCACGGCCAGTTCAAACCGGAGGCGCCGATCGTGGTGCCGTGGTTCCGACAGGCGTTTGTGCAACAGGGACACTCGGTTTGTAAAGGTCGCTGGGTGGCGATTCGCCGCGGAAACCGCGTCTGCTATGCGCAATGGGAAGATTGCGGGCCGTTCCGCACCGATCATTATAATTATGTTTTCCGCAACGAGCGGCCCAAGCCGAATCTGAACCACGGCGCTGGCCTCGACGTCTCACCGGCCGTCCGCGATTATCTCGGTATCGGGCCGACTTCCTTGACTGACTGGCAGTTTGTCGAAGTGCGCGACGTCCCGCCAGGTCCGTGGCGCAACTACGGCGACAATAACAATTTCGTGATCGCCCGTCGGCAGACCGAGCAGCGCCTCGCCGAGCAATCCTCGACGAAAACCAAGACCAAGAAGTAGCGGTCGCTACTGGTTGCGGCGGAGTTCCACGCTCAGCGCCGCGAAGGTTTTCTCGATCTCGCGCACCCGCTCGAAAAGCGGATCGTAGCGCTTGCGCTCGGAACTGCAAAAGGCCCGCAAAGGTAGGAAGACTCCGCCGATCTCTGCGTAAAAAAGATCGATCGCATGCTGCAATTGCTGATCGATGGCGGCGATCAACTCCTCTCGTTTCAGCTCCATTTGCCGGTGATACTCGGCCAGGATTTTGCGACGGCGGCCGAAAGCGACCAGCGTGCCGGCGATAAAAGCCGAGGCTGCGACAATTCCGGTCACGTCAGCCACCGCGGCGCTGCTCATGGCGGCGATGATGGTGACAATGCCGCCGGCCGCCGCGACTCCGGCGGGCACCCGCATCCACGTGGCAGTTTCACGGAACATGCGCTCCAGCTGTGCCTCCATGCCCCGGCCGGCGATGCGTTCGACGAGAGTGAGCTCGATTGACTGGAGCAACTCACGACGCTGTCGGGCAAAATCGGGAATCGTCTGGCTTACCTGTTTACGGGATTCGCCTTTGAACTGATTCTCCATCGTATCCTGCAACTGCGGCCAGAGACCGCGCAGATCGGTCTCGAGCAGCTGCAGCGCGTTTTCAACCTGCGGTTGAATCAACTCCCGCATCTTGTTTTCCAAATCGGATTGGAATTTCTGCTGCCACTCGGCTTTGCCAATGACGAGTCGCCAAGTGCGCCAGAAAGAAAGATTCCGCTCGAGCAGTTCCTGGCCCTCGGTTTCACAACGCCGGCAGGCCTGTTCGATCCCGCGCAGGAATCCGCCCACCTGCCGTAAGGTCTGCTGCTTGCGCTCTTCCAGAATGCCTTCGAGACGGCCGAGCTGCTCCTCATCTCTCACGATGGTGTCGAGAAGATTGCGCACCCGGCGCCCGCTATCGGAGAGAATCACGATGGCCGTCTGGCAGGCGGTCAGGAGTTTGGGCAGACCGTGCCGGGATTGGTCCACCATCAGGTTAATATGTTCCTCGAATGGCGCGAAATGGCTCTCCTGCCAAAGCCGATCCTTGTCGACCCCAGAGGTGCGCGAGAGAAACGCTTTACGGCCGGAAACCGGGAAAATGGGCGGGGCGAATCCCAGCTGTTGCTGGGCAGTTTCGCGAAGGTGTTGCTCGACGACTTTGACCTCGCTCGGGTCGCGGAGGTCAGCTTGTTGGAGCACGAAGACGACGTTTTTGAGCCACTTTTTATTAACCAACCGCAGAAGCTCCCAGGCGGAAGCGCCCCAGGGATTGACCACGGAAAAGACGAAGAGAACGAGGTCGGCTCGAGGAATGAAATTTTCCGTGATCGTCTGATGCTCGGCCACCATCGTGTTGGTCCCCGGAGTATCGACCACATTGAAATCCTGCAGGAAACCAATCGGTTGATAGCGCTCTGTGACATGTTCGGAGACGTCGACCGTCTCCTCGCGCGCACCGTATCTGAAAATGTAAATCCGATCGGTCGCAGGCAGGACATCGACCTTGCAAAAGTCCTGGCCGAAAAGCGCGTTAAGCAGGGTCGATTTCCCCGCTTTCACCTCGCCTACCACGACGAAGAGCAACGGCTCGCGCACGTCCTTGAGCATATTCTGCAAGGTGTCGAGCATGGCCGGCTCGCGTTGCAGATCGGCCGCCAGTTTGAGCAAGGCAGCGAGTGCGGTCTCCGTGCGGCTCCGCAATTGCAAATAAAGATCGGCCAGCATGCCGGGGTCGTTAGGGATGGATTGCCTTGCCTGGCGGGGTCGGGGTGACCGACGGCATGATCACAGGAGAAGCTCCCGGGGAGGAGAGAGGCGTCGGCCCCTCCGAGCCGGGCTGCTTGGGCGCCATCGGTCTGCCCATGGCGATCAATTCCGACACGGTCACGAACTTGAAGCCTTTCGCTTCCAGTTGATCGAACGTTTCGGGCATGGCCTTGATCGTGCCGGGATGAATATCATGCGAAAGCACGATCGAGCCGGGTCGCGTCTCCCGAATGATGCGGCTGGTCACGACAGACGGTCCGGGCCTTTTCCAGTCGAGCGGGTCGACGTCCCAAAGAATAATGCGATAACCAAACTCCTCATTGATCCATTTCTTTTGGCGCGCTGTGATAGAGCCATAAGGCGGCCTCATCAACGTCGGTCGCTTACCGATGGCATCGCGGATGGCGTCGTCCGTCTTCTGCAGCTCGGTCCGCACGCTTGAATCTTTCATTTTGCCGAAGACCGGATGCGACCAACTGTGGTTCCCAATTTCGTGGCCCTCTTTCACGGCCCGCTGCAGGATCTCGGGGTGCTCGACCACGTTTTTCCCGATGACGAAAAAGGTGGCGTGAATGTGATGCTGGGCGAGCAAATCGAGTAATTCCGGAGTGAGCTTAGCACTCGGACCATCATCGAACGTCATGGCGATGTAGGACCCGTCCACGTGCACGGCGCTGTAGCTGATCGCTTTCTCTGAGGTGGAAACCCCCGCGGAAGGCGAGGCTACAGGTGAGGCGGTCGGCCATGACGTGGGGCTTTGGGCCGAGAGACAGCCAGTCAAACCAAAAACGATCAATCCAGCCAGAAAAAGAAGGCGGCGCGGAGCGTTAAGCTGCAATTTCACAGGCCAGCGTCCGCCGTATCTGGCCGGCGAGCAAATCGGCTTGGAACACGGGCAGAAATTTCTGTCAACCCGACCTCCAAAACCAGGAGAAAAACTGCCCTCCCGCCAGCTGGTATGGCAGTCATTCTGCTCCATAAGAGACAGCATTAACACTTTTCCCAAATTTTGCTTATCACGCCTCACAGTCCCCGCGCTCTCCGGCGAGGCAATTTTTTCCAAATACATGAGAATTCTTTTGATCGAGGACCACGCCGAGAGTCGGCGGAACCTGCGGCGGCTGATCGAACAGCGCGGCCACACGGTGGTGACCTGTGCCACCGTCGAAGAGGCAGAAAAAGAGCTGGCCGGTGGTGAAACATTCCCCTTTCTGATCCTGGACTGGATGTTACCTGGTAAAAGCGGCATCGAGTTTTGTCGCGAATTGCGGGCCGGCCCTTGCGGTGACGAAATGTACATCCTGTTGGTGACCGCGCGGGGTGATCTCGAAGACTTGGAGGAAGCCCTCGCCGCGGGCGCGAACGATTACCTGACCAAGCCGCTGGACGCTCGCCGTCTCAGCGTGCGGCTGTCGGTGGCCGAACGCCACATCATCGGCCTCCAGGAGCGCAACCATGCCCGCGCCAGCCTGCAGGAATCGGCCCGCCGGATGACGGATATCCTGGAAAAGACAAGCGACGGATTTTTCGCCGTCGATCAGGAATGGAATTTCACCTACCTCAACGCCAAGGCCGAGCTGATGCTCGGGACCAAGCGCGAATCCCTGCTCGGCCAAAATATCTGGAGCAGGCTTCCCAGGCTCGCCGGCACCATCTTCGAGCAAAACTACCGCACCGTCATGAGCCAGCAGGTCGCCATGGAATTTGAAGCTCTCGATGCTCAGGGACGAAACTGGTTCGAAGTGCATTCCTACCCGAGCGGCGGTGGGATCTCGGTCTTTTTCCGCGATATTACCGAACGTAGGCGCACCACGGAAGAACGCCTGACCATGAGTAAACTGGAATCGTTAGGCACGCTGGCCGGCGGCATTGCCCACGACCTTAATAACATCCTCACCGTCATCTCCGGCAACATTGGCCTCGCCCAATTGGAAGCGCCAGCCGACAGCGGGAATCTCCTGTTCTTCCTCGCCAAATCGGGCCAAGCCGCCCAGCACGCTGCTCGACTTTCCACTCAACTGCTCACTTTCTCGAAAGGCGGGGCGCCGCTCAAACGGATCGCTTCCTTTCCCGAACTGGTCCAGCATGCGGCGGAATTTTCGCTGCACGGATCAAATCTGCGAGCTGAGATTGAGATTGAAGATCATCTCGGCAAAGCGGAAATCGATGTCAGCCAGGTCGAGCAAGTTCTCAACGTGCTGATTCTCAATGCGCGGGAAGCAATGCCCGAAGGAGGCCGCATCAATCTTGCCGCCGAGAACGTCCAAGTCGACGAAGAAACCTCGTTGCCGCTCAGCCCCGGCCGCTATATCAAGATTTCCGTCACTGACCATGGGCCTGGCATTCCACCGGATCTGGTCGCACGAATCTTCGATCCCTACTTCACCACAAAAACGAATTCTTCGGGTCTCGGCCTGGCGATCAGCCACTCCATTATCCGGAAACATGGAGGCTTTCTTCATCTCGAGGCTAACTCTCCGGCGGGCGCGATTTTTGCCTTTTACCTCCCGGCCTCCCGCGGCCGCGTGCTGGGCGAACCGCCTAACGAATACGAACTGGAAGGGAATCGGCAGCGGATTTTGGTCATGGACGACGAAGCAGCCATTCGCGAGCTGACCTCGGATCTGCTGGGCACGATGGGTTACGAAGTCACTTCGGTCCCGGATGGCTCGGAAGCGGTGCGCATCTACGAACGTGCTCTGCGCAAAGGGGAACATTTTCGCGCCGTTATCCTGGATGCCACGGTGCGAGGCGGATTGGGCGGGGTGGAAACCATCGAGCGTCTGCGCAATATCGACCCGCAAGTCAACGCAATCATATGCAGCGGCTATTCGGACGAGGCTGCCTTGTCAGAATTTCTTTCCTACGGCTTCCGCGCCGCTCTGCCCAAGCCGTTTACTCGTCGAGAATTGGCCGAGGCTTTGCAAAGGACTTCCGAATTGGCGGTTCCGCACTAACGAGTCGTGGCGGAGGGAGCCGGCGCGGCGTCCTAACCCTTGGGAACTTTTTCCAGCTCCTGGAGGAAAGCGTCTGGCCCGCCGCGGACGTAGCCCAGCTCGCCGACCTGCTTTCCTTCACCGTTCAGAACCACAATGGTCGGGAAACCTTGGATCCCGTACTTCCGGGCGAGGGCCTGATTTTGCTGCCGCACTTCCGAAGTCATCGGGGTGCTCCGCGGAAAATCCACCGTCATCAGCACCAGATTCTTTCTGGCGTAGTCCTTGAATTTAGGCTGCGAAAAGACTTCCGCGTGCAGGAGCTTGCACCAACCGCACCAATCCGAGCCGGTGAAGTCGAGCAGGAGCAATTTGTGCGAAGCCTTGGCCTCGGCCTGCGCCTTGCCCAAGTCAGTCATCCAATCCGCTTCCGCCCGGGCCGAAGCAAGGGAGAGGGAACAAAAGGCAAGCGCCAGAAAAGCGAGACGGCAGGTTTTCACCAGAGACAAGTCGCCGAGGGCGTCCCCCGATGCAAGCCACTTGGGAACAGGTCGGGCAAACGCCCGCAGACAGCAATCCTGCCCGCGGGCGACTTAAAAGTTACCTCGGTTGGCAGCCGTTAGGCCGTTCGACTCGTTAGGGCGAATTAGGTCGCTTTGAGGTGACCCGAGACGAGCTTCGTCATTTCGAACATGCTCACCTGGCTCTTGCCGTTGAAGACCGGCTTCATATTTTCGTCGGCATTGATCAGCGTGCGCTTCTTCTTGTCCTGCAGGCCATTCTTCTTGATGTAGTCCCAGAGCTTCTTGGTCAGCTCCGAACGCGGAAGCGGCTTCGAGCCAACAATGGCTGAGAGCTTTTCAGCCGGTTGCACGGGCTTCATAAAAGCTGCGTTTGGCTTGCGTTTCGCGGGTGTTTTTTTGGCTGTGGTTTTGGGCATAAAGGCTGATTAATCTTTGGTTACTGCGAGAGCAATACTAAATTTTTCCCTCGCAAAAAATTTTAGGAGCCTCCGCCAACCTCCCGCAGCACGGAGATCGCGGCTAAATCGTCCGGCATTGGCTCCCCGGAGTCGGGTGCGGCTCGCTCGATCACCCTGCTCAACATGCCCTGCGCGCTGGTCACTCCTTCCGCGAGAAGCGCCTGCAAACGCTCGGGCGTCCAGCGTTCATTCTCCCCCGTCGTCGCTCCATAAAGTCCATCGGTGTAGAGAAGAAATCCGTCACCCGGTGCCAGCACAATGGCCGTCTCGGCGAAGTGCGAATGCTCAAGCAAGCCTAACGGTGGTGCGTTTGAACGCACCAGCTCGGCCGAGCCGCCATGGCGCGACACCAGGAGCGGCGGGTGGCCAGCCCCGACCACGCTGGCCCGGCCGTTTTCCGAGTCGAGCGCCACACACATTGCCGTCATGAAAGAGCGCGCGCCGAAGATGCTGCGGAAGTCATCGTTGACCGCCTCCATGATCGCTGTCGGTTCGGCGTGCTCCACGCTGCCGTGGTGGAAAAGCAATTTCGCCAGAGTCGTCAGGAGCGCCGCGGCCGCACCGTGGCCGGTCGCATCTGCCATCCAGAAGAGCGTGCGCCGATCAGTCATCCGCAGCCAACCGTAGATATCGCCACCGACTTGAATAACCGGGCGGTAGGCTGCCGCCACATCCCATCCTGGCAAGTGAGGCGGCTTTTGTGGAATGAGCGACTGCTGCGTCAGCCGGGCCGCGGCCAGATCTCGCTCCAGATTCTCGCGCCACGCTTCCAATTCGTCGTTTTGCTGCTGCAATTGCCGGCGCAGCGATTGCAGGCGCAACTGGGTATCGATCCTAGCTCTCAAGACCGGCAGGTTGATCGGTTTCGTCACGAAATCGTTCGCACCGGCCTCAAGGCAAAGCACTTCGCTTTCCTCGCCGCCGTCACCGGTCAGCATGATCGCTGGCAGTTGAGCGATCTCCGAATCAGAGTCTGCGCGCAATCGGGAAAGCACCTCGGCGCCGTTCAATTCCGGCATATGAAAATCGAGCAGAAGCAGCGAAGGCACTTCTGCGTGCAGCATCTTCAGCGCTTCGAGCCCGCTCGAAGATTCGACGCAACGAAAGCCAGCCTCGGACAAGGCTCGCGTCAGCATGCGGCGGCTCGTCCGGTCGTCATCGATGACCAGGATCATTCGGTCGGTGCGCTCCACTCTTTGTGATTCGGAGACGAGTGGATGGGCATCCGCATTTTTTCTTCGAAAAGGCTTTGGCACGTCATTCGCTGCAAATATTCTTTGTCACCCACGGCCGAATGAACTACAAAACGGAACACATCGTCCACGGCAAACGTATGAAATATTCTATCTCGCTCGCGCTCCTCACGATCTTCGTTATTTCCGCCTGTACCGAACCCGAACCGCTGCCGCCGCGGCGCCAGACTGTCGCCACCTATCAATCTGCCCCCACTCCGGAATATCCGCCGGTGCAGCAGCCGTTTGACCCGGGCTTGCAACCAACCCCGCCGCCCGATTTCGCCCCCACGCAGCCACCGCCGCCAGAAACCGCTGCCACCGCGGCTCCAGTCAAGCCGACCCGCGGCGACATTCCCTACGGCGTTCCGGTGGCGAGTAAGCCAGGCTTTGTCACCAGTCCCTATGCGCCCGATCAGGGCTACGTGGATGTGCGCGGATTTCCGCCGGGCACCGAAGTGCGCGACCCTTACACGAACAAGATTTTTCTCGTTCCCTAACGAGTCAGCACGCGTTTCGAGTTCTTCGGCTGGGCCGCTGCCGAGCGGGCTAGCGACGGTGCTGGACATTTTTGCGCAACTTGTGATTCTTCTCCCCGGCAAACCCGCCGGTGGGGCGGCGTGCCCTTTGTAAATCATGGATGACCTTCGGATAAAACGCGCGCCACGCCTCGAGGCGGAGATCAACGTCTCCGGCGATAAAAGCATTTCCCATCGCGCGGTCATGATCGCATCGCTCAGCAACGGACCGTGCGTCCTGCGCGGTTTTTCCCGCAGCGCGGATTGCATGAACACGGTCGTCGCCATGCGCGCGCTCGGGATCAAGATCGAGCAACCAGAACCGGAAGTCCTGATTGTCCATGGCCAGCGCCGACATTTGGCCGCTCCAAAAGGCGAGATCAACTGCGGCAATTCCGGGACCACCATGCGCCTGCTGGCCGGGATTCTTGCCGGGCAGCCATTTTCGAGTCGTCTGGTCGGGGACGGCTCCCTCTCGAAGCGACCGATGGGCCGGATTATCGAGCCTCTCCGCATGATGGGCGCGAAGATCGAGGCGGAGGGCGAGAACGAGACAGCCCCGCTCCGGATCGAAGGCGCGCCGTTGAAAGGCATCAATTATTCGCTGCCCGTGGCCAGCGCGCAGTTAAAGAGCTGTCTGCTCTTCGCCGGTCTCTTTGCGAAAGGAAAGACCACGGTCCAGGAGCCTGTCCCGACCCGGAATCATACCGAGTTGATGCTCAATTACTTTCTTGTCCGCACGCACAAGAATGAAACGGGCGTGAGCGTTTTCGGCGATCACGTTCCCGAGTCGCGCGATTTCAGTATCCCAGGCGATATTTCTTCCGCCGCCTTTTGGCTGGTGGCAGCCGCAGCCCAACCTGGTGGCCACGTGCTGGTGCGCAATGTCGGCTTAAACGAAACTCGCACGGGCCTCCTGGGAGTCCTCGTGCGGATGGGAGCGAAAGTGCGGGAAGCGATCGAAGACGTCGACCAGATCGAGCCACGCGGGATTCTGGAAGTAACTGGCGCGCCGCTCAAGGCGACCGTTATCCAAGGCAAAGAAGTACCGCCGTTGATCGATGAACTTCCGATTCTCGCAGTGGCCGGCGCGCTCGCCCACGGGACGACCATCATTCGTCAGGCGCAGGAATTGCGTGTCAAGGAAACGGATCGCATCGCGGCGATCGCGCACAACCTGCGTTCCATGGGCGCTCAGGTGGTGGAGTTAAGCGACGGGCTCGAGATCCATGGTCGCGCCCCACTCCACGGAGCAAGGCTGTCGAGCTTCGGCGATCACCGCATCGCGATGGCTTTTGCCGTCGCCGGCATGTTCGCCGAGGGCGAAACGGTGATCCAGGATGTGGACTGCGTGGCCACTTCCTATCCCGGTTTTGAGAAAACTCTGAGCGAGCTCGTGAACCCAAAAGGATTTCGCACCACCACTCCGGTCATCAGTTCGCTGACCCATTCCCGCACGGAGGAAAATTAAGGCGCTCTTCGGGCTGCGATGACTTCACCGAGCGCGCATCAGGTTATCGCCATCGACGGCCCGGCGGCCTCCGGCAAAAGCAGCGTGGCCCGCGAATTGGCGCGTCGCCTTGGCTTTGCCTACGTCAATTCCGGCGCCATGTATCGCGCCATGACCTGGCTCGTCCTGGAACGCGGCATTTCCACTTCGGACACCGCCGCCATCGAGCAACTCGCCGAGCGCGCCCCGATCTCCTGCGAACTGCGAGACCACGATTCGCTCATGCTCATCGATGGGATCGATCCTGAACCTCATCTGCGCGACGATCGGGTGAACGAAAACGTTTCTCGGGTCAGCAGTGTCCCGCGGGTGCGGGAGATTCTGGTCGATCATCTGCGGCGTTATGCGGAGACGAACGATCTCGTCATGGAGGGCCGTGATATCGGCTCCGCTGTCTTTCCCGAGACACCATTTAAATTTTACATCGACGCCTCACCGGAAATCCGGCTCCGCCGGCGCGAGGCTCAGGGTCAACGGGACCGCATCACCGCCCGCGACGAAGCGGATTCTTCCCGACGCGCTTCTCCCCTGATCATCGCGGAAGATGCCCACGTCATCGACAGCTCAAATCTCACCATCGATGGCGTGGTCGGGGAGATCGTGGGCCGCCTGAAACTCAAAGGGCTGCCCATCTCACGGTGAATCCCTGGTATTTCACGGTCTATCATCTCACCCGGCTGGTCGCTCGAATCTTCTTCCGTTTTCGGGTCATCCACCGCGAGCGCCTCATCGACGAAGGCCCGGTGATTCTGGCCATGAATCACGAGAGCTATCTCGATCCTCCTTTCGCCGGGATCGGTTCTCGCCGGGCGATTTATTTCCTCGCGCGCAAGTCCCTGCTCCAGGTTCCTGTGCTCGGCTGGATTCTCCCGAAATTGAATGTCATCCCGGTCGATCAGGAAGGCGGCGATCGCAGCGCGCTTAAGGCGCTCATCCGCATTCTGCGCGCCGGTCACGGGACGCTCGTTTTCCCCGAGGGCTCGCGGAGCATGAATGGCAAGCTTCAGCCGGCCCAGCCGGGTGTCGGTTTTATCATCGCGAAGACGCTCGCGCCCGTCGTCCCTATGCGGATTTTCGGCGCCCACGAAGCGCTTCCTCGCGGGGGCGGAAAGTTACGTTTTGTTCCGATCACCATCGTCATCGGCGAACCCATTCGCTTCACCGAAACCGATCTCGAAGGAACCGGGCGCGAGGTCTATCCGCGGCTCAGTCAACGCGTCATGGACGCGATCGCCGCGTTGGAATTGTAAGCACCGCGCACCTTGCGCCGACAACTCATCCCCCGATAATTGGGGATGGATCTGCCTGGCCGACTCTCTCGCCCCCCTGGGGAAAGTCGAGCCCCTCGCGGCGGACTAAAACTCATGCTCGCCATTTTGGTCGTTTTCGCGCTTCTCGTTGTTTACGGAGGTTGGGAAGAGTCACGGCGGAACAAAACCGAGACGGCCCAGATCCTTTCGGTGGCCTCCAATCGGCCAGCGCCGTCTCCTCACCATAACTAACGAATCGAAACAGGAACCACCTGTTCCGTTTCGAATAACCGAAGGCCATTTCGGTCTGATCATTTTATGAAAAGAAATTTCCTGCTCCTCTTTGCCGCATCGCTCACCCTCGGTGCGGTGGCCTGCCAGAAACAAGCGAGCGACGCGGAGAGAAATGCCGAGGTCGAACGCCAGGTCCAGGACCGTCTGGCCGTCGAACGGCAGGCGGACGAGCAGCAAAATCTCGCCGGGCGCCAGGCGGATCTCGACGCCAGAGAACGCGCCCTCGCCACACGGGAAAATAGCGCAACCGCCACGGCCACGCCTGAAATCCAGGAATCAACTCCGGTCCCCATCGCCGCAGCAGACACCGACGATGATTCCTACGACACATTTTATCGCAAGCTCGAACCCTACGGCGATTGGATGGAGACGGGCGACTATGGCTATGTTTTCCAACCGCGTCAGGCAACGCAATCCCACGACTGGCGCCCCTACACCAACGGCCACTGGGTTTACACCGATGCCGGCTGGACCTGGATCTCGGACGAAAAATTCGGCTGGGCCACTTATCACTACGGCCGCTGGGTGCGCCTGCGCAGCGTAGGCTGGGTCTGGGTGCCGGGCGAACAATGGGCGCCGGCATGGGTCTCCTGGCGGAAAGGCGGCGATTACGTGGGCTGGGCTCCTCTGCCGCCAGAAGCCCAGTTCGATCGCCAGACCGGAATTCAGAATTGGGCCGACAATTATTACGATATCGGTCCGGATCAATATGCCTTTGTGCCGGCTAAAGAATTCGGCCGGCAGTTGACCTCGCGCGAGGTGGTTCCGACCGAGCGCAACGTCACCCTCATCAATCAAACGATCAACGTTACTAATATCGTTTACAAAAACTCCGTCATCGTCGACCGCGGACCCAGCTACGACGATCTGCGCTCCGGGAGCGGCCAATCGATCAAGCGTTATCGCCTCGAACGGACTCGCAACGTGAATAACGAAACGCCGGTCTTCCGCGGAGAAATCGTCGCCTTACCGACCGCGGATTTTCGCCCGCCGCAGGTCGCTGTCCGCCCCGCGCGCGTGACCCGGACCATTGCGCAGCCAGTCGTGGAACGCGGTTGGGCCGAGATCAGCGACCGCCAGGCGGCCGACAAGGCTCGCACCAAGATGAAGACCGAAGCGACGCCGCCGCCGAATCTGCCTCCCAAGCGATTCGTTAGGCCAGTGCCCAAGGCGCAGCCGCAGACCGCGGTTACGGCCGCGCCCAGCCCAAGGATAAAACTACAAAAAAAGCCCATGCACACCCCGGTTCCAAAGCCGAACTCCTCGCCTCGAAAAGTCATCCCGCCGGCGCCAGCCGTGAAACAAATCGGATCGCCCGCGCCTACTGTAACTCCCGCTCCCTCTGTGACACCGGCGACAAAACCGTCGCCGACCACCGCTGTTGCGCCATCGGATGCGATGCAGCCGAGTCCGGCAGAGAATGTTTTTTCTCCCAAGGCTGCTGATCGCAATCGTCGCCAAAAAGAGCAGCAGGAAAAACGCAAAGCACGTCAGGAAGCACAGGCACAACGCCAGGCGGAGCAGCAGCAGAAGATGCAGGAACAGCGCGGACAAGGTCGGGAAACTCCTGCCCCAAGTCCGGCCACGACCCCAGAGTCGCCGGCTGATTCAACGACTCCTTCTCCTGCCGCGACAGAGGCAAGCCCCACAGAATCGAACCCTCCAAGTCCTACGGAATCGAACCCTCCAAGTTCCGCGGAGGGAAAGACAGCGGCCGAACGGCGCCAGGCGCGGCAAGAGAAACGACGCGCGAGACGTGGAGAAGGCCCGAAAGCCGACGCGAGCGCCACGCCGAGCTCAACCCCCTAACGAACCTCCGCCGCCAGTTGACGCGCGTAGGCCAGGGTGTCGATCGCGTTTGGCAGCTTGTCGCGCCGGATGGCTTTGATTCGCGGAAAGCGCAGGGCAAGTCCGCTGGCGTGCCGTTTGCTGGGCTGGATTGAATCGAAGGCGATCTCCAGCACGATGTTCGGCGTCACTTCCAGATAACGGCCGCGATCACGCACCGTGTGGCGACGGAAATGTTCGGTTAGTTCCGCGATCTCCACATCCGTGAGGCCGCTGTAGGCCTTACCGATCGTGAGGAGCTTTCCGTTTTCCTCGTCGCGCACCGCAAAGGTATAATCGCTCAGGACGTGGTTGCGTTTGCCGTGCCCCAGTTCCGCGGCCACCACGACGACGTCGAGCGTGGCCAGTTCCTTCTTCAATTTAAACCACGAGAGCCCGCGGCGGCCGGGAGTGTAATAGCTCTCGGGATCTTTAATCATGAGCCCTTCGTTCAAGCGGCGGCGCGCCATTTGAAAACCTGCTTCGATCTCCTCGGCGGAGTGCGCCGGCCACACCTCCGCGATTTGAAAGTGCAGCGGCAGGGTGACTTCACGTAAAAGTTTCCGACGTTCGCGCAGAGGCGCGCGCAGGAGTGAACGTCCGTTCAGCCAAAGAAGATCGAAGGCCACGTAGATGACCGGCACATCCGCTGAAGGCGCGGCAAACAAATCCGCGCTCTCGGTTTTGCGACCAAGACGCTTTTGCAGATCGAAGAAGGTGAGCTTCTTCCCATGCTCAAAGGCCATGATCTCTCCATCGAGAATGACCTCGTCGGTGAATTTCCCCGCGCGCTCCGCGATCTCGTCGAATTGGCCAGTGATCCGGCGAAGGTCGCGAGAGAAAAGGTCGACGCGCGAATGACCGCGATGAAGCTGCGCCCGAATTCCGTCGAACTTGTCTTCCAGCAGCACGAGCGATTCATCGGGTGACTCTTTGGCAAAGCGCGCCCAGACGGCTTCTGCGG
>JBPCLK010000126.1:0-5255 GCA_051003355.1 Chthoniobacterales bacterium
CGGATATTTGGTCAGCGAGCAAATGATGCCCTTGGCCGCGCTGGCATTGGCTAGCGATTCCCGGGCCAAAACTGCCACGATCCGGAACATTCTAGCTCCAAATTTCCGTCCTCCCTCTGGGATGACATCCACCATTCAGGCCATAGACCATAATTCTTGGAGCGACTGCCCAAGCCACCGTTGTTGACCTGACGGGTAACGGGAACACTGGCATTGTCAATGGCGCCCAGTTTGACTGGACGGCCACTCAACCGACCGGCACTGGTGTGATTGCTCCCTTCGTTCGCGTACAAGCGGATGGCATCGAACAGGGATACAACACTTCTGGCGGCACGCCTTTTGACGAAAAGGCGGGAATTTGGACTCATGGCATCCAGTTTTCCGACCTTCAATCAACCGCCGTTACGATCAATGGCTCGCAGCACTTCAAACTCCTGCTCGACGTGAATGAGCCCGGCGGAAGCAAATCTGTCATCTCCCTAGACCAGTTACAGTTCTTTACGTCGGCGGTGGACAGCAAAACCACCACCGACGTGGCGTCTCTGGGCACGCCGCGCTGGAGCCTCGACGGAGCGGGCGATAGCTACATCCTCCTGGACGCTTCTCGGAATAATGGAAGCGGATCGGGTGATATGTACGCCTACATTCCGGCTTCATCCTTCGCTGGCGTAGCCAGCAGCGACTACGTCTATATGTACAGCCGTTTCGGTGATCAGATTTCGGCTGACGGGACGACGGAAGGTGGATTCGAAGAGTGGTCGCTGGCGACCAACCTGTCTCCTGTGCCGGAGATGAGCGCTTTATTTCCGATCGTCGGCCTCATGGCGGCGGTCGGCTCGACCCACCTGCTGCGCCGCGGCGCCTGGCCACGATCGAGAAGAATCCATGCCAGAATAACCGACTCCATTGGTTGCATATGACGGCCGTCTTCCGAAATGGAAGGCGGCCGTTATTTTACCAGCGAAACCGGCTAGTTCCGGCGGCGGCGCTTGACGCTCAACTGAGCCAACGCCTTTTGCAGCGAGGCTTGCACAGCTGCCACTTCTTCGCCCCCGAGATCGTCTTTCATCGCGGCTTGCGCGCGTGCGACCGCTGCTTCGGCAGCTGCTTCGTCGATCGCGGTCGATTCCAGGGCCATATCGGTCAGGACGGAGACTGAGTCACCCGTGATCTCGGCAAAACCTTCACCGACCGCCAACGAAGTCTCCTGGCCGCTCTTGAAGACGCGCAATTCTCCAGGTTTGAGCGTGGTCAGCACGGGCACGTGCTGCGGATAAATGCCCAGCTCTCCGTCCGTGCCAGGCAGGACGACCATATCGACGTCTTCCGAATAGGCCTTTGCCTCCGGCGTCACGATTTCCAGGCGAAGAGTTTTCGCCATCGCTATTCCTTGATCATGTCGATGCCGCCCTTCATGTAGAAATTCTGCTCGGCCACATCATCATGTTTGCCGTCGAGGATTTCTTTGAAGCCGCGAACCGTATCCGCGATCGGGACGTATTGGCCGGCGGTGCCGGTGAAGACCTCCGCGACGTGGAAAGGCTGACTCAAAAAACGCTGGATCTTGCGGGCGCGGAAAACGGTCAGTTTGTCTTCCGGACTCAATTCATCCATGCCGAGAATCGCGATGATATCCTGCAAATCTTTGTAGCGTTGCAGAACGACCTGCACGCCCCGGGCGACCGCGTAATGCTCTTCGCCCACGATGTCGGGCGCAAGCGCCTTCGAGGTCGAAGCGAGAGGATCGACCGCCGGATAAATACCGAGTTCGGCGATGGAGCGCTCGAGCACGATGGTGGAATCGAGGTGCGCGAAAGTGTTTGCCGGAGCCGGATCGGTCAAATCGTCCGCCGGTACATAAACCGCCTGCACCGAGGTAATCGAGCCTTTGTTGGTTGAGGTAATTCGTTCCTGCAAATCGCCCATCTCGGCCGCGAGGGTCGGCTGGTAACCGACCGCGCTCGGGGTTCGGCCTAACAATGCCGAAACTTCCGCGCCCGCCTGCGAGAAACGGAAGATATTGTCGATGAAGAGAAGCACGTCCTGGTTGCGTTCATCGCGAAAGTATTCCGTCATGGCGAGCGCGGAGAGTGCGACGCGCAGACGGGCGCCGGGAGGCTCATTCATCTGGCCATAAACTAGCGCGACCTTTGACTTGCTCAGATCCTTTTGGTCGATCACGCCAGCCTCGCTCATTTCTGTGTAAAGATCGTTGCCCTCACGTGAGCGCTCGCCCACCCCGGCGAAAACCGAGAAACCACCGTGGTTCTTCGCGATGTTGTTAATCAGCTCGAGGATCACGACCGTCTTGCCGACGCCCGCGCCGCCGAACGCGCCGACTTTGCCGCCCTTGGTGAAGGGACAAATCAAATCGATGACCTTGATGCCCGTCTCGAGAATCGTAGCCTGCACATCCTGATCGGTCAGGCTCGGCGCCTTGCGATGAATCGGGTAACGCTTGGTAAATGAAACCGGTCCGCGATTATCGACCGGATCGCCGGTTACGTTAAAGATTCGGCCCAAAGTTCCCTCGCCCACCGGCACCGAAATCGGAGCGCCGGTATCACTCACTTTCATCCCGCGCTTCAGACCTTCGGTCGAGGACATCGCGATCGAGCGGACCCAACTATCGCCGAGATGCTGCTGCACTTCGAGAGTGAGCTTGTTCGGATTGCCGTTCACCTCATACTCGATCTCGAGCGCATTGTAGATGCCGGGGATTTTTTTTGCGGCGGCAAAGTCCACGTCGACGACGGGACCGATTACTTGGACAATATTACCAGTGTTCATGCTTGAATTTTCGCTAACGGAATTCCGAATTTCGATCTAACGGGAGCGCGCACAGGAGCGAATTAACGCCAGTCGCCTCGAACGAATTCCGAAAGTTCTGCGACGCCCAGCGCGCGGGAGCCCCAAGGTAGCGAAGTTGGGCCTGCCGACAAGTGAAGGAACGAAGAATTTCCGTGGCTTCGCGGGAAGGTCCTTTTGAGAAGAGATTGCGGCAGTCCGGTGTGAAAGTAGGCTGCGTCATGAGTCGCGTGACTGGCTTGTTTACATTCAAGATGAAGGTCAAAGGCGAAGAGCGGCCCGCCGCGGTGGAAATCAAGGAACCGGGGATCCCTTCTGAAAAAGTGGTGCAGATCGTGCGTGGCGAGTGGGCCCGCCTGGCTGTCCCCGGAGTCTCCCAGAACCGCATCGAGTGTCTGGGCTGGGAGCGGGTGGAATCACCGCCGCCGGAAAGCCAGCCGGTCAAAGCCATAGGGCCGGAGCCCATCTTTTTTTGGCGAACGATTCATCGTTAGGGCTAAGCACGAAGGTGTCGGTTCTTGCCATGGCTTCCGCCCCCGCGATGGTCCCGCGTGACGGTTTTCCTGGGATGCGGATTTGCGGCCAAATATCGCGAGGGCGGAGGCAATTTCTCCGTGCCGCTTCAGTGGATGCTGGGGCTGGAACGGCTCGGCCATGATGCCATTTGGCTGGAGGTGCTCCTGGCCACCGACGATCCTGCGGGTGACCAGGCTTGCGTGGCTAATTTCCAAACGCAATTGCGCGCCCATGGACTGCCCGGGAAATATTGTCTTCTCTATCAACAGGAGGCGCGCGCAGAGCAGAATCTGGAGGCCATGCGCTGCTTCGGAATCTCGAAAAGGGAACTGCGGCAACGGCTGGCAGGCCCGAACGTCCTTCTCAATCTTTCCTATTCAATTCACCCGCCGCTTCTGCTGGTATTTGAGCGTCGGATTTTCTGCGATCTCGATCCGAGCGAAATCCTCTATTGGATGACCAAAATGGAGCTGGGGCAAAGTCATCATCACGAGTTTTGGACGATCGGACTCAACGTAAACAGCACCGAATGCGGACTGCCGAAATCCGCCATCTCGTGGGGGACGTTCCACCCGCTCGCTGACACGGAACTTCTTCAGCCCCTGCCCCGCCCGCGACGGCCCAAGTTCACCACCATCGGCCAGTGGTATTGGGACGGAATTGTGGAAGTGGATGGTGAATATCCGGATCTATCGAAGCAGCACGCTTTTGGGCCTTATCTCGAGCTCCCGGCCCGCGTCCCGGAGGCGCGCTGGGAACTGGCCATGAACCTGAACTCCGACGATCCCGAGCGCGAACGCCTGTCGGAGCTAGGGTGGCAACTCGCTTTACCGCACCGCCTGGCCAGGACACCGGCGCTCTATCGGCGCTATCTGGCTTCCGCCAGCGCAGAGTTCACCGCGATCAAAGGTGTAGACGTCCGTTGGCAGACCGGTTGGCTGAGCGATCGAGCCGCCGCTTTCCTGGCCTTGGGACGGCCAGTTATTACCGAGGATAGCGGCGCTGAAAAGCATTTACCTGCCAGGAACGGCTTTTTCTTTGTCCGCAACGCTGCCGAAGCGGCAGCTGCCGCGCGAGAGGTATTGGCCGATTGGCCGCGCCTCTCCCGGGAGGCGCGGGAGTGCGCGGTGGAGACCTTCGATTCCGCGCTCAATCTGCGAAAAATCCTCGGTTTCTGATTGGTCAAAACCGTCGGCGGAGACTAGGAAAAAAAACCGACTCGATTCCTTTTGCAAAAGCAAAACGGGATGTTACTCGTGTTGCCGTTATGGCCGAGCTAATCAAAGCGGACGAGCTAAAAAATCGCCTGAAAAAGATCCCAGAGTGGGAACTGGAGAAGAAACATCTCGAGCGCACCTTCGAGTTCGACGAGTTCTCCGAGGCGATCGATTTCGTAAACAGCGTGGCCGAGGTGTCGGAGGATGAGGAACATCATCCCGACATCGACATTCGCTTTAACAAGGTCCGCCTGGTTCTCTCCACCCATAGCAAAGGCGGCCTGACGGATCTCGACTTCAGCCTGGCCGAGCGCATCGACACTCTCTCGGAATAGCTTCCATGGCCGTGCCGAATCGGCCCACGGCGCCCGCTCCGACCCGAACGCGGTTGATCGTTTCGGCCGTGATCGTGGCCTTGGTGGTCGTGCTTGTCTGGTGGATCATCGACTACCGCCAACAGCCGCCGCCACCGCCGCCGCACAAAGTCGGCGAGCTCGTGCCGTAACGACTCGAGCTCCCCAGGCAGTTAACAGTCCAAGCGCTAACCTTCCTTCCTGCCCTCGTCGGCGTCGATGAACTGAAACATCGTTTGGATATCGTCGCGCCCCGCCAAGCCGCCTTCGTTTTTTCGGCGAGCGACCGTCTCGGAGATGTCGTCTTGCCAGCCGCATTTCCTCATAAACTCGCTCCAGATCTCGATTTCTTCCTCCGAAG
>JBPCLK010000127.1:0-3577 GCA_051003355.1 Chthoniobacterales bacterium
TGAAGCGCATGCCAAAGTATTGGCTGCCGTGGTTGGTTGGGATGCCCGCGGAAACTTCGCTGGCCATCTGCTCGATGATTTTCGGCGGCGTCTTCGAGCGATTTCGCTCCCTGCGAGTTGCTTTCGCGCACGGCGGCGGGGCCTTCCCGATCACCATCGGCCGCATCGAGCACGGCTTTAACGTCCGACCCGACCTAGTCGCGGTCGATAGCCAGATCAATCCCCGCCATTATCTGGCGAGGACAAACGAATCCGGCGAGCAAGTGCCGGCCCGCTTCTACGTAGACTCGTTAGTCCACGATCCCAGCGCCCTGCGCCTCTTGCGCCAGCTCTTCGGCGTGCGTCGCATTGCGCTCGGCTCTGATTACCCATTCCCGTTAGGCGAAGCCCAGCCGGGAGAGTTAATCGACTCCCTGGACGATTTTCCGCCGGATGAGAAGAACTGGCTTCTATGTGACACGGCACGTCAGTTTCTCGGTCTTCGTTAGCCTTGGGAATTTTCTTGGCAGGCAAGAGGCGTTTGTCCTACGATGCTCGCCATGACTATCTGTTTCCGCCTCCTCTTCGCGATGGCCCTGCTGGCCGCCGTTCCGAAGCTGTCTGCCAGCGATGTCATTCTGAATGTCGATAACCCAGCAACTGCGGTCGCCGCGGCTAATAAGGCCAACGACCTCGAGAAGAAAGGCGATTTAAAGGGAGCGATCGGATATTACAGTGCCGCTATTAAAATCGATCCCGGCATGTATGTCGCTGTTTATTCGCGGGGCGTCGCCTACATGCAGCTCCATCAGTGGGATCAGGCGATCTCGGACTTTGGCAGCGCCTTGCGCATCAGTCCCAGTTTCATGCTGGCAGGAATCAAGCGAGCCGAGGTCAATCAGATCACCGGCCACTATGACAAGGCCCTGGCCGAGCTCAATCACATCATCCAGTTACATCCACGCATTCACACCGATGCCATGGCCCGTAGCGGTCGCTCCTGGATCTATGCCACCTGTCCCAATTCGGCTTTCCGCAACGGGAAGCAAGCCGTCGCCGACGCGACGGCCGCCTGTAAGATCGACGCCTGGGATAGCTGGGACTACATTGATACTCTGGCCGCGGCCCATGCCGAGGCAGGGGACTTCGAGAAAGCGATCAAATTCGAGAGCAAAGCGATCCGAAAATTGCACAATTCGGACGCGATCAAGAGCGCGCAGGAACGGCTTGCGCTCTACCAGCAGCAGAAACCCTATCGCGTCGCCGCCTCCCATTAGGCGCAGCCACGGATCGAGCTGAGGGTTACGCTTAGTCAGCATCCACCGTTGCCGCTTCCTGTGGTGAGGCGCGACGCAACGTGGCGCTCCCAAGTCCGCCCCGACGCGCGCTGCGACCCCGCGCTCGATGCCGCAGGAGATAAACTCCTTGTCCGCCGGTTACACCAATACCTTCATTGGACTTCTCTTGGCCATCCCTACCTGGTCTCGCTTGCAGGCCTGGTCATCGTCCCGCGTAGCTCCGGCCAGCGCGCGGAACGAAAATTCCACGCCGCCATCCCCTGCTCGTGGGAGCAGCTGGTTTCCTTTCGCTCACTTTCTTCCACTCACTCGTCGTCATTGTGCTCCTATTCTCGTTAGTCGCATTCGGGACCTACGGCTTCTTTGGACTTTCTACGCTTCGCCGGGCGAGTTCCTGGGCGCCGCCTCGGCCGCGGCTGGCATCGCGATGATTACCTCGATCTCGCACTTCGGCGCCTTTGCGGGCCCTGCGCGGTCGGCGCCATTAGTCGCCAGACGGGCAGCCTTTACGGCGTTTTCGGGGAGGCCGGAGTCGCCTTGCTCATCTCGGCGGCGCTGCTCCTTGTCCTGCCGCGGCGTGCGCCAGTTCACCCTTGATCGGTCGCATTCTTCACACGGGGCGAGTTCTGTGATAATGGTCCCGCACGATGTTGTTTCGGGCCGTCGCCATCCTTCTAGCTCTCTCTCTGGCCGCGCAGGCCTGCATCAAGGAGGTCGATTTTTCCCACTATGAGACGCCGCTCTACGGGCAAATCGTCGACCGCATCAAAGCCAGGGTCTCCGCCCGTCTCGGGCCGGGCCGCAACACCCACGATCGCTACTTCATCATCCCGTTTGCTTATCAGAACCGGGGAAACGACCCGGCCTTCTCGCATTCCTTTGTCTCGGTCATCCGAGTCTTGTCGGATAGTCAGCAAACAAAACTGACGCCGGGACTTAAGAAGCGCAAAGAAGCCAACCGCGAGTTCGAGGCCTTCACCATCAGCTGGTTGCCGCACGATTTCATGCGCAATCCGAATCTGTGTGTCTTTGATGGAGTGCTGAGCAACATCTTTCCGCAGAACAATCACTGCCCGGTCGTGCGCGGACGGAACTTCAACCTCGAAGACACGATCAAGATCGCGGTGTCGAAGAAGGTCGCCGTCGCCATGTGGGGACCCTACGAAATCCGGAAGGGTGGCTTTGATCTCGGGGTGAAACGAAAGAAGTTGCTGGAGGGCGGGACGATCGGATATCGAGCCGACGATCGGCTCTACCGGGAAGGCCAGGTGGCGATCAATTGCTTCCACGCCATGGCCGGCCTGGACCAGCCTTTCCCGGATGGCGGGCTTTTCGGGACCGGCTTCAAGATATGGGGCTTCAACGGGACGGCACGGGTGCTCCTCGAGTACACCGAGAAGGCGCGCTACAATCATCTGCTTCTCGAGCCGGTGGATGTAGAGAACGACCGCTACGGTTTCGTCTATGCACCCAGCCGGGAGGGCGAGATCCCATATGTTCCCTTTCGTCATTCATCCGCCTTTAAGAGATAGCGAGCCTGCCAGCTGGTGTGGACGAGCCCTCGTCCCCTTGCTCTGAGTCAGCATGCGCGAGTTTCGTCACCGACCAAACTGTGCGATTCCTAATCGTTAGCGCGAACGGTGCTTGCGCGAACGGGTGAGGGCCTGCTAGACCTTTCTGGACCGAGGGCGACCAACCACATGAAGCGGTTTCTTACCGAGCTGAAACGCCGTAACGTCTTGCGCGTTGCCGCCTTCTACGCCACCGCCGGCTGGCTGCTGGTGCAGATCGCCACCCAGGTTCTCCCCGTCTTCGACGTACCGACCTGGAGCATGCGCGTGGTGGTCGTCGCCACCCTGCTCGGCTTTCCCTTCGCCCTCCTCTTTGCGTGGTTCTACGAGATCACGCCGGAAGGCCTGAAGCGCGAAAGCGAAATCGATTCAGCGCAATCGATTAGTCGCAGGACGGGCCGCACACTCGACCGCTTAATCATCGCGATCCTGGCCGTGGCCGTCGTCGTCCTGCTTGCGAATCTTTTCGTCTCTCACCGCCCAAGTCACGACCCGACGCTGGCCAAGGCGATCGCCGTCCTTCCGTTTGTCAACGGGACCGGCGACGCGAAGGACGAGTATTTCGCCGATGGACTGTCGGAGGAATTAATCAGCGCACTCGCGCAGATTAAGGAGCTTACCGTCATTGGTCGCACCTCATCGTTTCACTTCAAGAACACCAATCAGGAGAGCAAGGTCATTGGCGCCGCGCTGGGCGTCGGCTTCCTCCTGGAAGGCAGCGTACGGAAG
>JBPCLK010000128.1:0-25350 GCA_051003355.1 Chthoniobacterales bacterium
GGCGGCGGGATTCGCTGGAAATTTGCACCGAACTGGGTGCTCAACGCCGTTCTGCCGACCCCGCGCCTCGAGTATCAGGTGAATCGCAACTTTACCGTTTTCGCGGGCGCGGATATCAAGGCAAACACCTTTCGCACGGACGATCACTTCGGCGATACCCACGGCGATACTGGCTTGAACAGCGCCTGGCTGAGCTACGAAGAAGTGCGTGCCGGGGTGGGCGCGGAATACAAATTCAACTCCTCCGTCTCACTTTCCGTGGAAGGCGGCTATGTGCCGTATCGACAGTTCGATTATCATCGGACCGAAGTTCGCTACCACTACGAGCAGGGCGCACCCTACGGCTCCATCGTGCTCCACGGTGCCTTCTAGACGATTCGTTAGGCCAGGTAGAATCTGCAGTTTTAGACAGGATTTGGGGCGGAAGAATTCGGCGGCGGATCTCCCCTCCGGTAAAGTCCTTTCTCCGCGCGAGCCCGTTAGGCAAGGTTTTTATCCAGCGCGCCAATCTTGCGCGTAGCAGGCCATTTCAAGGCGACCGCGACCACGACCAGGATCGTGCCGATACCGCCGCCGATGACGGAGAGCACGGGCCCGAAGAGCGCCGCCGTTAATCCCGATTCGAGCGCACCGAACTCGTTCGAAGTGCCGATGAAGATATTGTTCACCGCCGAAACCCGGCCGCGCATTTCATCCGGCGTGAGCAATTGCACGAGCGTTTGCCTAACGACCATGCTGACACTGTCGAAAACGCCGGTGAGGAACAACATGGAGATCGAGAGCCAGAACCAATGCGAGGCGCCAAAGACAATCGTCGCCACGCCGAACCCACTCACGCACCAAAGGAGAGTGCCACCCGCCCGCCGCATGGGCGGCAGATAAGCTATGACCAGCGCCATGGCGAAGGCGCCGATGGCCGGGGCGGCCCGCAACCAGCCCAGACCCATCGGGCCGCAGTGCAAAATCTGATCGGCAAAAATGGGCAGCAACGCGGTGGCGCCGCCGAGGAGCACGGCAAAAAGATCGAGCGTAATGGTGGCCAGGATGATCTTGCGGTCCAGCACGAAGCGAATCCCTTCGGTCAGGCTCTGCCAGGCTCCACTCGCCACCCGACGGCTCTCCCGGATTTTCCGAATCGGAATCATCATGAAGAAAAAACCAAGAGCGCAGGAAGCGTCGAGCGCGTAGACGAAAGGAAATCCTAGCCTAACGATAAGGAAACCGCCCAGCGCCGGTCCCAGGACCGAGCTGATCTGGAAAATGCTGCTGTTCCAGGTGACCGCGTTAGCAAAGGTTTCCCGCGGAACCAGGGTCGGCAGAAAGGAAGCGCGCGCCGCCCAGCCAAAGGTGCGGATGGTCGCGGCAAGAAACATCACCAGATAAATCAAGGGCAGAGAAAGATCGTCGAAGTGAAACGAAGGATGCCGCTCGAAAACCGTGGCGATCGAGCGGAGGCCATCGTTTCCCCAGAGCAATATCCTCCAGCGCGGGAGGGCGAGATGTTGCCAGGAAATCAGCGCGAGGCTGAGCGAACAGAGCGCGCTGGTCGCCTGCGTCCAGAGGATGATCGATTTGCGGCTATAGCGATCGGCGAAATGTCCAGCCGGGAGCGAGAGAGCGACGATGGGGACCGCAGCGACCAGGCCGACCAGGCCGAGCGCAGTAGCGGAATGCGTGCGGGCGTAGACCTCCCATTCGATCGCGATGGTGAGCATCTGCCGGCCGACGATCGAGATGAAATTCCCGAACGTGTAGAAGGCGAAACTGGAGAAGCGAAAGGCCGCGTAAGGATCGCGCGCGGGCTTCGCCTGATCGCTCTTGAGCGGAGGCGCGGAAGGTTTTCGCTCGGGCATGGTAAAGCGCGGCGACGGACTGCGCGCACGAGATTGTAAAGTTGCCCTTCAGCCCCGCAACCGCGTTGTCCTGTCGCCGCTTCACCGAAGGAAACGGCGACAGGATCTCGGAACCGAAACTTTTAAAGCACAAAGGTGCTGCGGCGCCAGCCGGAGCGATCGCTGGGGAGGAAACCGGCCTTCTCATACCTCGCACCTTGCAGCCTGGCTGATGCGCCCGCCTCGGGCGGACGCGGCGGTGCGGGCGGGGCCGGGGGAACGGGCGCCTCGGGCACACTCGGCAGTTCCTGGTTTTCCAATTTTTCCAAACGCTGACGAACATGCGCTGGGAGCTTGGCCCGATCTTCCGGCGTCTCGATCGGGCCGTTGTAGAGCATGTTTCCCTGGGCGTCTTTGGCGGTCAGCGTTTTTCGTCCTTTCAGGTTTTCCATCTTCAGTTCGCCCTCATCGTCGGAAAACGTCACGGTCGCTCTGCCCAGATCGATCTTGGTCGTTTTAGTGACGTCGTCGTCCTTGGTCACGATGCGCAGCCGACGGACTGCCTTCTCCGCCTGGTCGCGTGCTCGCATGGCCTGGTCTTTGGCCCGCACCACCGCTTCACGCACAGCGGTCATGTCCGGCGCCTTGAAATCGAAATCCATTTTATCGAAATCATCAAAGTTCCACTGTTGCTCGAAACCGGAGCGGCCACGGCCGGCGGAGACATCTTTCTTCCCGAGTTTCACGGGCATTTTCATCTCCTGGCCTTTGCGCATGACGGTGAAATTGACCGTGGTCCCATCCGGGAAACTGCGGACGAGCTTCCCGAGCTGGCCGGGATTAACGATCTGTTGATCGTTCAACATGCGGATGATGTCGCTCTGCTGGAGACCGCTGCTCGCGGCGGCGCTGGCCGGGACGACGTAATCGACCACCACGCCAAAACCTCGGGGCAAATTCATTTGCTCGGAGAGCACGCGAGGCACCTCGGAGGTTTCGACGCCCAGAAAGGTAACCGGTTCCTTCGGGCCTTCGTCGCGATCGCGGCCAGGCGCGCCCACCCGAGGCACCGGATCGGGCGGAGCGGGGGCGGGTGGCTTGGCCATGCTCCGATCCAGCGGAGGAGGTGCGGGCGGTGCCGGCTCGGCTGGTTTGACGGTGCCTCCGTCCAGCTCGGCCGGAGGAATCGATTGAGTCGCAGGTGCCGCCGGGGTGGTGGTCGCGCTGGGGGTTTGCGCAAACGCGGCCAAAGGCAGAAGGACGCCCAGCGCGCTCGTGATGATGATCTGTTTTTTCATGGCTTGTCGGGTTCTTGGTTATTGAAAGGAAACCGGCGTGAGGACGACCTGCTCAGCCGGATAGGAGACGCGCAGTGAGGCCCCAGTCTGCGGGTCACGCCACTGCATCGTCTCGCGGGTGTCGTAGCGCACCCGGCGGAGCGGACGCTCCGATTGGTTAGGCGAGAAAACGAGACCTTCGTCGCGCGGGCGATAGACGACGCGGGTCAGCACGGAAGGTTGCAGACCCTCCTCCGTGGGTTCGGCCGGTGGCGGCGAGGCGGTGGTGTGCGCGACCATGGGCGAGGCGGAGGGGTGCTGGGCAAAGTAACTAAAAGCAATCAGGATCAGCGCCGTTGCGGCGGTCAGGCCGAGACCGAGCGTCCAAAAAGCGCGGGCGGATCGCGACCGGGGAAGGACGCCCGCGGTCGGCGTGGCTTCCGCTGATGCGAGAGCGCGCTCGACCCGGGCGACCAGCGCCTCCGACACCGGAACCGGTCGCAGTTTCTTGAGCTCTGCTTCTAATTCCGAAAAATCACTCATGAGGTTGCAAAATCTTGCGAAGCGTCTCCAAGGCGTAGCGATAGCGAGAGGCCGCGGTGTTGCGGGAGATTTCCAGAACTTCCGAGATCTCGGCGAAGGTCAGTTCGTTCCAGATCTTCAAAGTGACCACCTCCCGTTGCTCGCCCGGCAAACGCTCCACGGCTGCGACGAGCAGTTGCTGGCTTTCATCCAGCTCGTTGAATTGCGGTTCCAAATGTGGTTCGCTTTCATGAGCGGCCGCTGCCTCCCGCCGGGCACGGCGCTGGTTGCTGCGCAGGCGATCGAGCGCGGTCGAGCGCACCATGGCGTAGAGCAAGGCGCGATTTCCCAGAGCGCGCTGTTGGCGCCAAAAGCGGACAAAGGCGTCCTGCACCACGTCCTCCGCTTCCGCGCGAGAGTCAGTCCAGCGCCGGGCAAAAAGGAGAAGGGACGGTCCCCATTCAGTAAAACAGGTTTTCCAATCCTCTTCGGTAGGGTTGCTCGCCATTTCTTGTTCACGATCTTTTAAGAATGAGACGCCGCCAACCGCGGGTTTTGTCTGTGACCATGAAACTTTTTTTCCATTCGGCTGTGGCTTGTTTTCTCTCGGCCGCACCAGTGGGCTGGGCTGGGGCGGAGAATTATCGAGAAAGCGATCTCGCTCTAAACCGGTCGCGTCCTCGCTAGAGAAAAAAAAGGGGCCGCCCCTCTCGGGACGACCCTCCGATCGATTCACCAGGACCCTAGCTCTTCTTGGCTTGGTCGAACTTCTTGATGGTCTCGAGATGACCTTTCATGGTCTCAATGGAGTTATCGATAAACTTCTTTAAGTCCTCGTTCTTCACTTCCTTCTGGGCTTTCTCGAACTCGGCGATGTCTGCCTCATGGTCTTTGACCATGTCCTTAACGTAGGCTTTGTCGAAATTCGCGCCCGACATGGCGGACATCTTTTCCATCGCAGCATGATGCTTGGCGCTGATTTTTGACGGGACTTCGACGTTCAACTTAGCCGCGACTTCTTTGAGGTCGTCGTTCATCTTGCTGTGGTCTTTCACCATTTTGTTGCCGAAGTCTTTCACTTCGTCACTGGCGCCCTTTTCCGCGGCCACCTTGCCCATTTCGACTTCAGTCATGCCACCATCGGCGGCCTTTTTGATGAAAGCTTTCTCCTTGGCGGTCGCCGCCATGTCGGCTTTCTCGTCCGCGGCGAGAGTGCATTGCAAAGGGACGGCCACCACTGCTGACAATCCCAGGGTAAAGATCAGAGTTTCAATTTTCATATTACCGATTGATCGTCATTCGCCGCAGGCGCGGATGTCACTGTGAAGGGAAGGCGCGGAAATTCCGTCAATTTCAGCTGAATCGCCTCCCGGGGAGTCGACCTAGGGAAATGTCGGAGATCCAGAAGAGGCTCACTTCTGAATCCGGCCGCGCGAACCAAGCGTATCCTCCAAGACAGGTGACCCGACGCGATGGGCTGAAAAAGTTGCATCGCTTAATCCCATGACTTCACGAATCAATTTCGACTCCAGCAAGAACAACACGAACCTTTCGGCGCACGCGCCGGCGAGTTTCAACTACTACAAAGACGTCAAGACTCCCCAGCGCAGCAGAGGTGTCCGTAACAAAAGAGCCGGCGCGGGAACGATCCGGACCGTACCCTTGTTCGTTTCCCCCACGCTCGAACGCACGAAACTGTTAATCCTCGCCGCAGTCCGGCTGTGGGAACTGAAAAACGGAATTCGCAACTGAATGGTCCGTAGACTTTCCGGGCTTGGGGCGCGGTGGCACACCATCGTTACCAATATTCCTGGCTGCTCGAATTTCACGATCTCGTGAGGAAATCCTCCCCGGGCGAAGGATAAGGCGATGCGCTCTTATCTCAGGCGAGAAGTCTTTCTCTTGCACCGTTACGGCCGCGACCGGAAAGCACATAAAGGTCATCGAAAGCGTGCAAAGCTGAAAAGATGCTGGTGCCGAATCCGATCACTCCACGCTTAATGGAAGGGCCGAGCACGGCGATGTATCGCCCATCTTGGATCATAGCGCGCGGGCGTTTGACAGCACTCGGGTTGCGGGGATGTCTTCGGCGGTACTTTTCAATAGTCTCAAGTGTATAAGGAGAAGATTGGTCCTCGGCCTCTAACGAGGTTTTCTTTTTCATATCCGAAAAGTTGGGAGCGCATTGGACACGGACTGGAGAACAGATGTGGTCGAGTGACGCTTCCTTAAAACACTACGCCGGGGGTTAGAAAAAGTTCTCACCGCTGGCACCCTGCTCGTGCCGTGATAAAACCAGTCGCGCGGTGTCGCGGCACAATTTGTAGTCGGGCAATGCAGGTGATAGCCACCTCCCGGAGCCTGCCAGATATCAATCATCCGGCCCGTGATGAGGCGATCGCAAACAACACACATTCGGCGATCGTCCAGCGAAGACCACTTCCTGCAAGAGTCGGCCTCCTGAAGAACGGCCAATTTTTCGTCCAGAGCCACGTGTTTGTTCACCAAATGAAGGAAACCGCTCTAGAGCCGAAAGCGCAATTGGGCGCACGACTGGCCTTTTCTGAGATATTTCCTTACGAACTTGACGAATAAAATTTTAGTCTAAAACTTTTCCCTAGCTAAGAAACCTCCAAGGGTCGGATGGCAGCTCGTGTAAGGGCAAATAGGATGGGGAGTGCCTATCAACTCAGCCCCGCTCTCCTCATCGGCAAAACTAGAGGCTCTGCGGGAACACGACGTTTTCCATCGCTGGGCGTCGCTCGACGAAAAACGGCTTTGTCGTCGGTGCGGTCAGATCATCTGCGGGCACGAAATCAAAACCATCGTGGTGCCGCGACGGCGAAAGCCATCTCGGCTCGAATGCCCTACCGAAGGCTGTCCCTCAGTGCCGATCGAATGGCTGGTGATAGAATCAGCCGCGACGCCGCAGGAGGCGGCGACGGAGACCCAACCACACGCTGCTCTTGGTTTCCGACGCCGCATTTGGCGACGTCCTGCGATGTTAGGATTCCTCCGCGTCCCGGCCATGCCGCTCTAGCGGACCGCGCCACCGCGGGCGAAACTTTAGAGGTGACTAGCAGGGCGCGCGAATTTCAACTTCCGCTGATTTGTATTGCGACCAAGGTAGGCCCAGACTGCGTAGTCAGTTTTGACGTGCGTGCCGCGGCGGCGTGCCGCCAACCTCATGCCCAGCCCATTAACAGAACCCTTGGACCCCGGCGCCAGTGACGATCCGGCGACGGATAATTCGTGCGACGGCCAGGAGACGAGCACCAAGCCGGCCGACAGACCAATCGAAGAGCGAAGCGACGACGAGCCAACCTCCGTGGTCGGTATCGGCGCGTCCGCCGGCGGATTAAAGGCGATCCAAGGGCTGCTGGGCGACTTGCCCGGCGAGAGCGGTCTGAGCTTCGTTATCGTGATGCACCTCTCGCCCGAGTATGAGAGCAACCTGGCCGCCATTTTGCAACGGAGCACCCCGATGCGGGTCGTGCAGGTGACCGAGGAAGTGGCGGTGCGTCCGAATCGGGTCTACGTCATCCCGCCGAACCGCCATCTCGCGATGAACGATGGCAAGCTGGTCCTGAGCGAGGCACAGCAGAGCCCCGGCCGCCGCATTGCGATCGATCTCTTTTTCCGCACCCTGGCGGAACATTGGGGCCAGCGGGCCGTCTCGATCACTCTCTCGGGAGGCGACGGCGATGGGGTCATCGGGGTCAAACACATCAAAGCGCAGGGTGGCGTCACGATTGCGCAGGATCCGGCCGAAGCCGAGCACGACAGCATGCCACGCTCCGCCATCGCCACCGGTATGGTCGACTGGGTCCTGCCCGTGAGCGCGATGGCGGCCAAGCTGATCGAATACGTTCGCAACGAGGAGCGGATGAAGCTGCCACCGGAAGATGGACCGGTCGACGAAGGGGATGGAACCGGAGACGCCCCGGGCGGTCCCATGATCGCAAAAAAGACAGAGGAGACGAAGGACGAAACGGCTTTGCAGGAGGCGCTCGCTTTCGTGCACGACCAGACCGGCCATGACTTCAATCACTACAAGCGCGCCACCGTCCTCCGCCGCATCGCCCGGCGGATGCAGGTCAACTCGCTCGATTCCGTCCCGAATTATTTGGATTATCTCCGGACGCACGCGGAAGAATCTCCCGCACTTCTGCGCGATCTACTTATTGGGGTGACCCATTTTTTTCGCGATCAAAGCGCCTTCGCCGCGCTGGAAGGCAACGTGCCGCAGCTCTTCGCGGGAAAAAATGGGGCCGATCAAATTCGGGTCTGGGCACCCGGCTGTTCGACGGGCGAGGAGGCCTACACGATCGCGATGCTGCTCTGCGAGTACGCAGTTAAACTGGATCATCCGCCCTCGATCCAGATTTTTGCGACCGACATCGACGAGGAAGCGATCGCCGATGCGCGCGACGGCACCTATCCGCTCACCATCGAAGCCGACGTTTCGCAGGAGCGGTTGCGCCGCTTCTTTAACCATTACAAAGGCGGCTACCGGGTGAAAAAGGACATCCGCGAGATGATTCTCTTCGCGCCGCACGATCTGCTGCGCGACCCGCCTTTCTCCCGTCTCGATCTGGTCACCTGCCGCAATCTGCTCATTTACCTCAAGCCCGACGCGCAACATCGGGTGCTCGATATTTTCCACTTCGCTCTCCGCCCCGGCGGTCTGCTCTTCCTCGGCGGCTCAGAGCATGTCGATGAGAGCCATACGCTCTTCGCTCCGATCGATAAGAAGCAGCGTATCCACGTCCGGCGAACGGTTCCCCGACCAGCCGGCGTGATTGTTTCGCTTCCGCTCTCGCGCGCATCGCGCCGGCCGCTGCCGCAGACGGTCCTGCCGCGGCAAATCGCTCCCCTGGTGTTCAGCAAATCCACCCCGCCCTCGCTGGCGGCCGGGA
This sequence comes from Chthoniobacterales bacterium, assembly GCA_051003355.1. Lineage (GTDB taxonomy): Bacteria > Verrucomicrobiota > Verrucomicrobiia > Chthoniobacterales > UBA10450 > Palsa-1392. Next base: position 8,551 of record JBPCLK010000128.1, read on the forward strand.
TGGCCGACCCGGAGGAACCGCGCGCCCGTTCCCTGAACGAGTTGCACCTCGCGCTGATCGAGCGCTACGCGCCTCCATCGATCATTGTGGATGAAAACAACTGCATCCTCCACAGCTCCGAACACGCTGGCCAATTTCTTCAGTTCAGCGGGGGCGAGCCATCGAGAAATCTACTCAAGCTGGTCCATCCCGCTCTGCGTATCGAGGTGCGGACTGCGCTCTTCCGCTCCGCGCAGACGAACGAGAACATCACGATCTAGGGTGTGTCTCTGGAATTGAAAGGCCAGGCGCGGGTCCTCGATCTGCCCGTCCGTCCCGCACACGATGAGGGAAGCAGCAATAGCTATTTCCTCGTTGTCTTCGAGGATAAACCGGCGGCGGCAGTCTCGAGTGAGCCGCAGGTGCGCTATGAAGAGCCCAGGCCCCACCTTGAAGAGGAACTCGAGCAGATGCGCGCGCAATTGAACGCGACGGTCGAGCAGTATGAAGCTTCGACCGAAGAGCTGAAGGCTTCCAACGAGGAGCTCCAGGCGATGAATGAGGAGCTGCGCTCCGCGACCGAAGAGCTTGAAACGGGCCGGGAAGAGTTGCAATCGGTCAACGAAGAACTGACCACGGTGAACCAGGAGCTGAAGACGAGCCTCGAAGACGTCGCTCGTTCCAACAGCGACCTGCAGAATCTCATCGCCTCGACCGATATCGGGACCATCTTTTTGAATCGCCAGCTGCGGATCAAACGTTTCACCCCGCGCATCAAGGAGCTCTTCAACGTCATCGCGAGCGACATCGGCCGGCCGCTCTCCGATCTCACCAAAAAGATCGATTACACCAGGCTGCCCGACGATGCCGAGCAGGTGCTGCGCGATCTCGTGCCGATTGAGTGCGAGGTGCACCACGAGAGCGGCAGATATTTTCTGGTCCGCATCGTCCCCTACCGGACAGCCGATGACCGGATCGATGGGGTGGTGCTCAATTTTATCGACATTACCAAACGTCGGGAGGCCGAAGAGCAGGTCCGACAGAGCGAGCAACGTTTCCGGCGCGGCTTCGAAATCGGAACCGTCGGCATCTTTTATTTCAAAGTGGAAGGGCAGATCACCGATGCCAACGAGGCGTTCCTGCGGATGAGCGGCTACCAGCGGGCCGACCTCGAGAGCGGCCGGATGCGTTGGGACGCAATGACCCCGCCGGAATTCATGCCGGAGGCTGAGCGGGCTCTGGCCGAATTCCGCGAGAAAGGGGTCACCACTCCCTACGAGAAACAGTACATTCGCAAGAACGGCTCTCGCTACTGGGCGGTTTTTGCCGCCAACCGGCTCGCCGAAAATGAGGGCATCAAGTTCGTGATCGATATCTCCGAACAGAAAAAAGGCGAAGAAGCGCTGCGCGAGTCGGAGGAACGTTTCCGGCAGTTCGGGGAAAATTCGGCCGATGTGCTTTGGATCACCGATGCCAGGACTCGGAAGCTGGAATATCTGAGCCCGGCCTTCGAGAAAATGTGGGGCGAACCGCGCGACGCCGTCATGCGCGATACCCGGCGCTGGAACGAACTGCTCCATCCAGACGATCGAGCGCGCTTGCAGGGCACCCTCGATCAATTGCTCGCCGGCCAAAGCACCACCATCGAATACCGCATCGTCCGGCCTAACAATGGGACGATCCACTGGATTCGGGACACCGGGTTTCCGATCAGGAATGAAAGCGGCGAGGTCACCCGCGTGGCCGGGGTAGCACAGGATATCACCGAAGACCGACTGCAAAGGGAGGAGTTGCACGCCACCCAGGAAAAACTCCATCTGCTGATCGAAGGAGCGCGCGACTACGCGATGTTTTTGATCGGGCTGGACAATCGCATCATTTACTGGAGCGCAGGCGCGGAACGGATCTTCGGTTGGACGGCGGCAGAAGCCGTCGGGCAGGCTGGCGGCCTCATCTTCACCCCGGAAGACACGGCCATTCACCGGGAAGAAACAGAGTTGGAGATCGCCGCGCGCGAGGGCTCCGCGAGCGATTGCCGCTGGCACTTGCGTAAGGACGGCGGCCGCGTCTGGATCGACGGCATTATGCGCCGGCTCGACGACGAGCAAGGCGCCCTGCGAGGCTTCGCCAAGGTCGGACGCGACGCCACTGCGCAACGGAAAGTGGATGAGGAGCTGCAAGCGTCGCGCGAGGAACTGGAGCAGCGGGTCCGGGAACGGACAAGCGAGCTGACTTCGGAGATCGCTCGACGGGCGCAGTTGGAACAGGAAATCCTCCTCATCAGCGAACGAGAAAAACGGCGGATCGGACAGGATCTGCATGACAGCCTGTGCCAGGAGTTGGCGGGGGCCGCATTCTTCCTCGAATCCGCCGCTCAGACCAACCCCGCCCAAAGCGAGGTCCTGAGCGAAGCAGCCAGGATCGTCAACGCCAACGTCGGTTTGGCGCGCGATCTAGCCCGAGGTCTGTATCCGGTCGAGTTAACCTCGTCGGGGCTCGCCGCCTCGCTGCGAGAATTTGCCTATCGTTGCAATCAGGGGTCAGTCCGCTGCACTTTTGAATATCCGAGACCGGTGCGAGTGCGCGACGCCAGTGTCGCGCTCAACCTCTATCGGATTGCGCAGGAAGCAGTCGCCAACGCGATCAAGAACGGCGCGGCCCACAAAATAGTGATTTCTCTTTTGCGCAGTCGAGGAAAGCTGATCCTCGCGGTCAAGGATGACGGCCGCGGTTTCTCGATCCTCCACAAGACCAAAGGCATGGGCATTCACATCATGAAATATCGGGCAGACGTCCTCGGTGGCTCGCTCGAGATCAAGTCCGCATCCGGCCGCGGCACCCAGGTCACCTGCATTCTCCCGCGCACGTGAATCCAGAACTCGGCTGCTGCGCCCCCTTTGCGGTCACTGAGCTTGCTCGACTTCTGGCTAGAAAAAAGGCAATCCCACCGACTCGACTGGTGCGATTGATAATCGGTGAATACTGTTAGCGTGCATCCTTCCCCATCCCCTTTTGACACGCTCCGTTTCATGAAAAAAACTGCAACTTCTGGAACAGGTTCGAAAGCAAAACGGCATGCTATTCTCCTCGTAGACGACCATCCACTCTTTCGGAAAGGTATGACGCAGTTGCTTGATTCGCAGAGTGACCTGCAGGTAACCGCCGAGGCGGATAATAGCGGAACAGCTCTCAACGAGATCCGCTCCAAACGCTTCGACCTGGCCGTAGTCGACATCGGCTTGCGCGGCGGAGCCAATGGCATCGAGCTCACCAAATCGCTCAAGGCCGAGAGGCCTGATCTGCCGGTGCTCGTCGTCTCCATGCACGATGAAGCTCTCTACGCCGAGCGCGCCCTGCGCGCGGGAGCCCGCGGCTACGTCATGAAGCGCGAGGCCCTCGAATCCATCCTCCAGGCCGTGCGCAGCGTCATCCGCGGCGAAATCTACATCAGCCCAACCATGACGAAGCGGATGCTTTTCGATCACATCAACGGGAGCGGCGAAGCGCGCTCCGCGGTTGATCGTCTAACCGATCGTGAGCTGGAAGTCTTCCAGCTCATCGGCGAAGGCCAGGACATGCATCAGATCGCGGCCGCATTGCACTTGAGCAAGAAAACCGTCGAAGCTCACCGTGCGAATATCAAGGAGAAGCTCGGCGTGCCCAGCGCGCGAGAAGTCGTGCGCTACGCGACCCAATGGGTCACACAACAACGATAGCTTAACCTCGGCGCAAGACTGGCGCGGTTCTTCAACGCCGTCTACGCTATCGGATGATGCGTTGCTTCGCCCTCGTTCTCTTTTTTGCGGTCAGTGCGAGCGCGGCCCCGCTGCCGAGCCCCTCGCCGAATCCGCAAATTGCCGGCGTGGTCAAGGAAATCTCCGCGCAGAACATCGAGGCCAGCATTCGCAAACTCGTCGGCTTTGGCACCCGCCACACACTTTCCGAGACAAAGAGCGAAACGCGTGGGATTGGCGCGGCCCGTCGCTGGTTGAAGTCGGAGTTTGATCGCTACAGCAAAGATTCGGACGGGCGCCTAAAAGTGACCATGGAGGCCTTCAACCAGCCGCCAGATGAGCGCAATCCTAACTTAACCGAAGTCGTCAACGTAGTCGCCACTCTGCCCGGCGAGCAGCCGGAATCACGCGACCGCTATTACGTCGTGAGCGGACACTACGACTCCCGCGTGACCGATCCCATGAACGCCGATGCCGACGCGCCGGGAGCTAACGACGATGCTTCCGGGGTGGCCGCAGTGCTTGAGCTGGCGCGCGTCATGTCCAAACAAAAATGGGACGCGACCCTCGTCTTCATGGCCGTGGCCGGCGAAGAACAGGGCCTTTACGGTTCCACGCAATGGGCGCGCTCGGCCAAACAGAAAAAATGGAACATCGCAGGCATGATCACCAATGATATCATCGGCAGCTCCCACGCCGAGGATGGCCACGTGGACGACAAGCATGTGCGACTCTTCGCCGAAGGCGTGCCGCCGTGGCTGCAAATGCCAGAGCCGCTCCTGCGACAGATCAAAACCGGCGGCGAGAATGATTCGGCGACCCGCGAACTGGCGCGTTTTATGAAGACGACCGGCGAACTTTACGTTCCCGGGATGACGGTCGCGATCGTCTATCGCAAGGATCGTTATCTGCGCGGAGGCGATCATTCGCCCTTTCTCGAGGCCGGCTACCCGGCCGTGCGAATGACCGAGCCTAACGAAGACTTCCGCCACCAGCATCAGGACGTGCGCAAGGAAGGCGACGTGCAATACGGCGACCTGCCCGAGTTTGTCGACTTCGCCTATGTCGCCCAGGTCGCCCGGATCAACGCCGCGTCGTTAGGCGCGCTCGCCCTCGCGCCAGCGGTGCCTACGGGCGTGGAGATCGAGACCAAGAAATTGACCAACGACACTACCCTCACCTGGCAGCCGAATAAGGAACCCGACCTCGCGCGCTACGAAGTCCTCTGGCGGGAAACCACCGCCCCGCTCTGGCAGGAGGGCATCAAGGCCGGTTCCGGGACAGAATTTACCGTCCCGAAAGTTTCCAAGGATAACTATATCTTCGGCCTAGCGGCGGTGGATAAGGACGGAAACCGCAGCCCGGCCGTCTACCCGGCCCCTTCGGCGAAATGAAGTTTTATCCGCCCACCGGCCCCTGTTGCCTCGAATTTTAATAGGACAAACAATGAAACGGCTAATTCTTCCTCTCCTCACCGTGGTTCTCGCCTTCCCTGCCTGCACCACCATGCATGACGCGGCAGTGACGACTTTCCGAGTCGTCGATGCCCCCCACCAAATGGTGCGGCGTGCGCTCGGGGTCGATGAGGATCCGCAGCAAACCACCACGACTACGACGACGCAGACTAACGTTTACGCCGACCCTAACGGGAATCCGCCTTCCCAGCCGTATAACGCCCAACCGCAACCACAGGTCCAGACCCGGCACCGTGTCGTTGCCAAAGAGGAGCAGGCCCCAGCGGAAGAAGCGTCACCGCCGCCCGAGGTAACTCGGCAGGAAACGGTCACGACCTCGGAAGAACCGCCGCCACCCTCCCGCACGACGACGAGCTCGGCTCCCTCGGTGGATTTACCCTACGCCAAACCGGTTCCGGGCAAGCCGGGCTACGTCTTCAGCCCGTATGACAAGAGCGGCGGCTATGTGGACGTGACCGGTTACAATCCGGGACAGAAGGTCAAAGATCCGTACAGCGGAAAGATCTTTTTGGTGCCGTAAACCAATCCTTTAGAGAGCGCGTAAATACTCCGCGCTCCTGACGAAGTTTACTTCCGATCCTCGAGCGCTTTCACGCGTGCGAAGAGTTTCCCCAGCCGTCGCACCCAGGCCAGCTGCTCCATGGCATCCTTGAGCGGCGCGCTCGGCGTGGCCCACCAGGTGCCGCCGTGTAGATTCTTGGAAACTCCCGTTTGCGCCCCGATCATCGTCCCGTCGTCGATCTCGATGTGTCCGATGATTCCGGCTTGCCCACCAATCACGACCCTCGATCCGATTCGCACACTGCCTGCGATCCCGACCTGAGCGACGATGATCGAGTGTTTCCCGATCACTACGTTGTGGGCGATCTGCACCAGATTATCGATTTTCACTCCTTCCTGGATCCAGGTGCGCCCAAAACGGGCGCGGTCGATCGTGGTGTTGGCGCCGATCTCGACGTCGTCGTCGATCTGCACGATGCCGACTTGCGGCACCTTTTTGTGTCCGCCAGTGGCCATTTCAAAACCGAACCCATCCGAACCGATCACGGTGCCGCTGTGCACGATGACGCGATCGCCGATTTTGCAGCGCTCGCGGATGGTGACGTTTGGATAAATGAGGCAATCGCGTCCGATCACCGCTTCGTGACCGACGTAGGCGTTTGGTCCCAGCCGCGTCCCGGAACCAACGCGAACGCCCGGTTCCACCACGACTCCAGCTCCGATCGAGATGTTCTCGCCTAAGGAGGCTTCTGGCGCGATGACTGCACTGGGATGAATGCCCGGAGCATGGCGAACGGGCGGCGGCGCCAGCTGCAGGAAGACTTGCTCGAAAGCCCTGGCCGGCTCAGCCACGCGTATCTGCGCGCTGACAATCTGCTCGGTGAAATCCGCCGGCACGAACGCCGCCGAAGCTCGCGTTTTGCGAAAAGCGGCCAGATAACGCGGATTTCCGTAGAAGGTGATCTCCTCTGTCGTCGCCTCCGCGAGCGATGCCGCACCGGTGATCGTTAGGCTGGAATCGCCCTGCAACTCGCCGCCGCTCTGTTCCGTCAGCTCCCGCACGTTAAAAGTCATTGCTGGATGTTTTAACCGGAGGCGGCGAACGCAGCAACCGTGTCCGCGCGGTTTCTGCAAAGAACCGCGCCGACTTTTAAGAAACGCGGAGCCTGCCGAGAAGCTAGCCGCCGGAGGCGAAACCAGGGTAGAGCGTCATTCCGCCATCCACGAAAATCGTTGCTCCGGTAATGTAATCGGACTGGTCCGAAGCCAGCCAGACCACAGCGCGGGCAATGTCTTCCGGCAAACCGATCCGGCCGTCGGGAATCAACTTGAGCAAGGCCGCCAGCGCCTCGGGCGTTTCCCAGGCGGAGCGGTTGATCGGCGTTTTGATCGCGCCCGGCGCGATGCTGTTCACGCGAATTTTTTTCGGCGCCAGCTCCTGGGCCATGCTTTTCATCAGTTGCATGATGCCGCCCTTGGAAGCGGCGTAATTCACGTGGCCGGCCCAGGGGATGACTTCGTGCACCGAACTCATACAGATGATTTTGCCCGCCGCGGACGAAACCTTCGAGACGACGCCGCGACGAAGGAACTCCCGCGCCGCCTCCCGCGCGCAAAGAAATTGGCCGGTCAGGTTCACGCTAATGACTGTCTCCCACTGCTTGAGCGTCATCTCGTGCAACGGAGCGTCCTGCTGCAAGCCGGCATTGTTAACCAAAATATCGAGGGTCTCGAAATGCTTGATCGCCTGGGAGAACATAGCCTGGACATCCGCTTCCTTGCTCACGTCGGCCGCGATCGCAATGGCTTCGCTCCCGCTCTCCTTAATGGCCGCTACGACGCGCTCCGCTTCCTCGGGATTGGAGTGATAATTTACCACCACGGCTGCTCCAGCCGCGCCGAGAGCCAGCGCGCAGCCCTCGCCGATCCCGGAATTTCCGCCCGTGACCAGGGCTTTTTGACCTTTCAAGGGTTGTTCAGCCGTCGCGCTCATGATGACCGGAGCCATATTTCGATCCCAGGGAAAGGCAAGGGATTTCGGTTGCAGCGCGATCCCGGGTGGGCACAGAACTAGCTTTTTGAGTTATACGGCCGCGGCCGTGACCGCAATGCCAACCGCCAGCACACATTCCAACTCGATACCGCCGGGGAACACGAATGAAAATCGCTCTGAAAAATTGGATAACGCACCGCTCGAAATCATTCCAGCAACGAACGCAGATTATCTGGAAGTCGTTGCCCAGGCGACGAACGATGCGATTCGGGATTGGGATATAGCCACTGGCAGGCTGACGTGGCCGCGAGGCCTGGAGAGTCTGCTTGGTTTCACGAATTCCGGCGCATGCGGTGAAATCGGATTTTGGCTCCGCCATATCCACGCCGAAGATGTTAAACGAGTCCAGGAAGGCTTGCGGCGCGCCTTTTCCAGCGAGGCAGATCGCTGGGAAGGTGAATACCGATTCCGGCACGCCGACGGCGAATATTTACACATCCTCGATCGCGCTCTGATCGTGCGCGACCAGGCCGGGACTGCGGTTCGCCTGGCCGGGCCGATGATGGACGTCAGCAAGCGCAAGCAATTGCAGGCGGAGGCCTGCCGCTCCCAGCGCATGGAAGCGTTTGGCCAGTTGGCCGGCGGAGTGGCCCACGACTTCAATAATTTTCTCACCACCATCCTCGGCTATAGCGATCTCCTTCTCTCCGACGCCAACGTGAAAGGGCGAGTCGCCGGCCAGATCAAGGAAATTCGGGCTGCCGCCAATCGAGCTTCATCGCTGACCAATCAGCTCCTCTCCTTTAGTCGACGCCAGGCTCTCGAGCCGACTATTTTCGAGATCAACACTTTCATCACCAATCTGGAGCGCTCGCTGCTGCGACTCCTCGGCGACCACATCTCGATCGATTGTCACCTGCACGGTTTGAAGGAAGGCGCTCACCTGAAAGTGGACGCCGGCCAGCTGACTCAGATTATTCTTAATCTCGCCGTCAACGCTCGCGACGCCATGCCAGAAGGCGGTCGCCTGAAAATCTCGACTTCGGTCGTTGTCCTGGGGCCAGCCGCGGAAATCTCGCCCAGCGGGACGTCGCTTCCGGCCGGCGAATATGTGGTTGTTGCCGTGGCCGACAACGGAAGCGGCATGACCGACGAGACCAAGGCGCATCTTTTCGAACCGTTTTTTACCACCAAGGAGGCACACAACAGCGGCCTCGGCCTGGCCACCAGCTACGGCATCGTGCGGCAGAGCGGCGGTGACATTTTTGTCGAGAGCATCGAGGGAAAAGGCACCACCTTCCGCATCTTCCTGCCCCGTACGCCTGCACCGCCAGCAGTCGTTTATAAGAGAAATCCAGCTCGCAAAAGCCTGGTCGGCCAGGAAACTGTCCTGGTCCTGGAAGACGAAGTCAGCGTGCGCCATCTCTCCGTTCGAGTTCTGCGCGAATTCGGTTACGACGTGATGGAAGCGGCCCATGGCGAAGACGCCAAACGACTCATCACCGGTCCCGGCGCCAAGAAAATCCACCTGGTCCTGACCGATATGGTGATGCCTGAAATGAGCGGCCGCCATTTCGCCGACTGGTTGCGGCTGGCCAGCCCGGAAACCAAGGTGGTCTTCATCTCCGGCTATCTCGAAGAATCTCTCCAGCCACAGGATCGCCGCGAACCGCACATGAATTTCCTGGCCAAGCCTTTCGACGCCGTCCAGCTGGCCAGCAAGATTCGCAGCGTGCTGGACGAAACGATTGCTGGTTGATGGCGACGGGGAAATGACGCTAGGCTGAGGCCGTTATCAAAACGTCAAATTCGCCCGTCACCTTTCCAGAAATCGAAGCCGCCGCGGAACGCATCAAAGGCGCCGTCTACGAGTCGCCCTGCCCGCAATCCATTCCCCTGAGTGAGCTCACCGGCATGGAGATCTATTGCAAGCTCGATAACCTCCAGCGTACCGGCAGCTTCAAGGAACGCGGAGCCCGTAACGCGCTCGTGCAGCTCTCCGACGAGCAGAAAAAGAAGGGAGTCATCGCCGCTTCCGCGGGCAATCACGCCCAGGCGCTCGCTTATCAGGGACGATTGTTAGGCGTGCCGGCCACCGTCGTGATGCCGAAATTTGCGCCGCTGATCAAGGTCAACAATTGCCAAAAACTCGGTGCCACCGTCGTGCTCGAAGGCAACGATTTCGCCGCGGCCAAAGCGCGGGCCCACGAGATTGGGGAAGAGAAAGGCTTTGCTTACATCGATGGCTACGATGATCCGGCCATCATTGCCGGCCAGGGAACGGCCGGACTCGAGATTGTCGCGCAGGTTCCCAACCTCGACGCAGTCATCGTGCCGGTTGGCGGCGGAGGTTTGCTCGCGGGCGTTTCGCTGGCGGTCAAGACGCTTAGACCAAACGCCAAAGTCATCGCCGTGGAAGGCGATCACGTGGCCAGTTTTACCGCCGCGCTGGCCGCGGGAAAACCAGTCCGAGCAGAGATGCGTCCTACCCTCGCAGACGGCCTGGCTATCGCCCAAATCGGTAGCAACGCCTACGAAATCGCGCACCGGCACACCGACCGAGTCCTGCTCGTAAACGAAGAGCAAATCGCGCTTTCCATCCTGCGCATCGTAGAGTTGGAGAAAGGCGTCGTGGAAGGCGCCGCTGCCACTCCCCTGGCCGCCTGCCTCTCCGGTCAGTTACCAGAGCTCGCCGGTAAACGCGTCGTTCTCCTGCTTTGCGGCGGCAATATCGACCCGAACGTCCTCAGTCGCGTGATCGAACGCGGGCTGGTCGCCGACGGCCGTCTTTCACGCTTTACCGCCACTATCAGTGATCGCCCCGGCGGCCTGGCTGACCTCGCCGCGCAGATCGCCGGAGTCGGCGCGAGCGTCAAACAGGTCGTCCACGATCGCGCCTTTGCCAGCTCCGACGTCTCCGCCGTCAACGTCCTTTGCACCGTCGAGACCCGTGATCGCGCTCATCTGGAGGAATTGCTCAGCCGCCTTCAGGAACACGGCGTCAAGACTTCCGTCAGCCGCTGATGGCGGGACGGGCGCCGTCCCGTCCGCGAAGCAGAAACTCGCACGACACAGAGGTCGTCCCTCCAGCGCCTGTCTTGAATCAGAAGCGTTCCCTCGTAGGGTTGGCCATGGCTACAGCTGAGACTGAGGTCCTCGAAAAAAAGTCCTCTACGCAGGCTAAAGAATCGGCCGCGCAGGTCGAAGAACTCAGCCGGTTTGTCCCGCGTCACATTGGGCCTAACGACGAGGAAATCGATACCATGCTCGCGGCGGTGGGCTTTAAAAATCTCGACGCACTTATCGAGGCCACCGTGCCAAAGGATATTCGCCTAACGAGATCGCTCGACTTGCCCGCGGGCAAGTCCGAGCAGGAAGCGCTCGCCGAATTGCGCCAGCTCGCCCGGCAAAACAGGGTGCTCCGCAATTTCATCGGCGCCGGTTATTCCGATTGCGTCGTCCCGCCGGTCATCCAGCGCAACATCCTCGAAAATCCCGGCTGGTACACCGCTTACACTCCTTACCAGGCCGAGATTGCCCAAGGCCGGCTGGAGGCCCTGCTCAATTTTCAGACCATGATCACCGACCTGACGGCGCTCGACATTGCGAATGCCTCGCTCCTCGACGAAGCCACCGCGGCCGCCGAGGCGATGGCGCTTTGTCATGCCGTAGTCGGCGGGCGCGCCACATTTTTCGTCTCTGAAAGTTGTCACCCACAAACCATCGAAGTCGTTCAGACGCGCGCGAAACCGTTAGGCATCAAAGTCACGGTGGGCGACCACCAACGCTTCTCGTTTTCCGACCAGGTTTTCGGCGTGCTGCTGCAATACCCCACCACAGATGGCGCGATCATCGACTACGAGACGTTCATCCAATCCGCTCACGACGCAGGCGCCCTGGCCATCGTCGCGGCTGATCTTCTCGCGCTCACTCTCATTCGCCCACCCGGAGAATTCGGCGCCGATGTGGCGGTGGGCACGACGCAGCGTTTCGGCGTTCCGTTAGGCTGCGGCGGGCCGCACGCCGCTTATTTCGCCACGCGCGATCAATACAAGCGCCACCTGCCGGGGCGGTTGGTGGGCGTTTCCCACGACACATCCGGACGTCCAGCCTACCGGCTGGCGCTGCAAACGCGCGAGCAGCATATCCGTCGCGACAAGGCGACGAGCAACATCTGCACGGCGCAGGTTCTTTTGGCGGTCATGGCCTCCATGTATGCCGTTTATCACGGCCCCGAAGGTCTGCGCGGCATTGCGCGGCGAGTGCACAATCTCACCTGCCGCCTCGCTCAGGGCCTCCAGAAGCTCGGCTTCAACCTCGCTCACGAGGAATTCTTCGACACCGTCCGGATCGAACTGGGTGGACGCGGAAGCGGCGAATTTCTGCGTCGGGCCGCGCAGCATCACTGCAACCTGCGCGCCTTCGGTGAAAATAGCGTGGGCATCTCCTTCGACGAGGCGACTACGCCGGACGACATCGAAACGCTGCTCAAGGTTTTCGGCGAAAACCGCGTGGTGCTGCCCGGCGTCACCGCCGTCTGTCGTGAGTCGACCATCGAAAACCGGAACTCAGACTTTTTGACTCATCCGGTCTTCAATACTCATCACAGTGAAACCGAGATGCTGCGCTACCTGCGGCGACTGGAAGCGCGCGACCTTTCGCTCTGTCATTCGATGATCCCGCTCGGCTCCTGCACCATGAAGCTGAACGCGACCGCCGAGATGTTTCCGGTTTCGTGGCCGGAATTTGCCCGGCTCCATCCGTTTGCGCCTAACGAGCAAACGGCTGGCTATCAGGCCATGTGGAAACAACTTGAGGGCTGGCTGGCCGAGATCACCGGCTTCGCCGCGGTTTCTCTCCAGCCGAACGCCGGTTCGCAAGGAGAATATGCCGGGCTCCTCGCCATCCGCGGCTACCATGCAGCGCGGGGCGAAGCGCATCGCAACGTTTGCATCATCCCGACCTCTGCCCACGGCACAAACCCGGCCAGCGCCGTCATGGCTGGCTTCAAAGTCGTGCCCGTCCGTTGCCTGGAAGATGGCGATATCGATCTCGAAGATTTGCGCGCCAAAACCGAAGCGCACAGCAAGGACCTGGCGGCGCTCATGGTCACCTATCCCTCGACCCACGGAGTTTTTGAAACCAACATCCGGGAAATCTGCGACCGTGTGCACGAGCACGGCGGACAGGTTTACATGGACGGCGCGAACATGAATGCGCAGGTGGGAATTTGCCGGCCGGGCGACATCGGCGCGGACGTTTGCCATCTCAATCTGCATAAGACTTTCTGCATCCCGCATGGCGGTGGTGGCCCCGGCGTGGGCCCGATCGGGGTGGCCCAACACCTGGCAGAGTTCCTTCCTGCGCTTGCGACCATCAGCAATCAGCGCTCAGCCATCGGCAATCCTTCCTCCGGCCCCGTCTCCGCGGCGCCCTACGGGAGCGCGAGCATCCTCACCATCTCCTGGATGTATATCCGTATGATGGGCCCGGCTGGCCTAACGAAAGCGACTAAAGTTGCCATCCTTAACGCCAACTACATGGCCAAACGGCTCGACCCGCATTTCCCGGTTCTCTTCAAAGGCAAAAACGGTCTCGTCGCGCACGAGTGCATTCTCGACCTGCGACCTTGCAAGAGTGCCGGAGTCGAAGTGGAGGATGTGGCCAAGCGCCTGATGGACTACGGCTTTCACGCGCCCACTGTTTCATGGCCGGTTCCCGGCACAGTCATGATCGAACCAACCGAGAGCGAACCGACTCACGAGCTAGATCGATTCTGCGACGCCATGATCGCCATCCGCGGCGAAATCGACGAGATCGGCAAAGAAGGCGCCGACAGGAAAAATAACCTGCTCAAGAACGCGCCTCACACCATCGAGCAAGTCACCGCCGACCAATGGGATCATCCCTATTCCCGCGACAAAGCAGCCTGGCCGGCGAGCTGGACACGACAGCACAAGTTTTGGCCCGCGGTAGCCCGCATCGATAGCGTTTACGGCGATCGCAATCTCTTCTGCACCTGTCCGCCGATGGAAGAGTTTGCGGAAGAGAATTAGCGGGCGCCTGGCAGAAACCGCGGCGGCCCGCTCCTTGGGCATGCCTCAGTTGCCTAACGGGTAGGGAGATGAATTTTTCCTTCGACGTAGGTCACCGCGTCGCCACCAATTCCGACGCGCTCGCCTCGATCCTCGCAGAAAAGTTCGCCGCCTCGCGCGGAAATCTGGCGGGCGAAAAGCTCTTTCTTCCCCAACCGCTGCGACCAGTAGGGAATCAGCGTGCAATGCGTGGAACCCGTCACCGGATCTTCCGGAATGCCCGCCGCCGGGGCAAAATACCGAGAGACAAAATCGCATTGGTCGCCGCGCGCGGTCACCACTACACCTTGCGCATCGAGTTTGGCCACGCGTTCCAAATTCGGCTTGATCGCGGCGACTTCCGCCTCGGTCTCAAAGACAGCGTAGAGATCGCGTCCCTGTAAAATTCGTTCCGGCCGCGCGCCCAAGGCATCGATCAGGTCTTCGTTAGGCGAAGTCCCGCCGGCTGGTCGCGCTGGGAAATCAAGCACCAACCGGTCCCCCGCGCGCTCGACTCTTAATTCGCCGCTTGCGGTTTGAAAACGGACGCAATTTCCGCGGTAATCAAGGTGGCGAAAGAGCACATGCGCCGAGGCCAGAGTGGCGTGCCCGCAAAGATCCACCTCCACCGCCGGGGTCATCCAGCGCAGATCGTAAAAGTCGCCGTGCTCGATCAGAAAAGCGGTCTCCGGCAGGTCGTTCTGGGTGGCGATCGCCTGGAGTTGGTCGTCCGGCAACCACTCCTCCAGCAAGCAAACGCCGGCCGGATTACCGGCAAACATTCGCCGGGTAAAAGCGAACACTTCAAAGTACGGAATCGTCTTCATGATCACGAAGATGGATGCATCGCCGTCCGCCGCCAAACTCGGATCCCGAGAGCCAGCGCGGTCGTCGTTAGGCCAAGAGTGATTCCCCACCACATGCCCGCCACACCGAGTCCGGCCCGGAAAGCCAGCCACCAGCCGGCCGGGATGGCGATGATCCAGTAGGCGACGAAGGCCAGGGCGGCCGGCACTTTCACATCGCCCAAGCCACGCAGCGCGCCGCCCGACGAGACCTGCAAAGCGTCGCTCACCTGAAAGGCCGCGGAAACAAGGAGGAGGCTCGCAGCCAACGCTTTCGCGTTCGGATCGGTCACGAACCAGCCGGCGATCACTTGATTAAAACTAAGAAATCCTACCGCGCTGCAGGCCGTGAAGGCCAGCGCGATGCCCCAGCCGCTCACGAGAATGCGACGCAAGCGCATCTCCTGTTTGGCGCCGAGGGCTTCCCCCATGCGCACGGTCAGGGCCATGGAAAGTCCGAGCGGCACCATGAAAATCGTGGCCGCGCAGGTCATGGCCACCTGATGCGAAGCAAGCGCCGCCGGTCCCAGCGTGCCGATCAATAACGTGACCATGACAAAGGCGCTCACTTCCGCGAGGAGCTGAAGGCTCGCCGGGAAACCAAGCTGCACTAGGTTCCAGGCCGCTGGCCATTCCGGAGCGCGAAACCAATGCCTGGGCACCCAAGCGCGCACCGCTTTCGCCCGCACGCACCACCAGATCATGGCTGCAAGCATGACGATTCGCGCCAGCAATGTCGCCACGCCGGCCCCGTCCAGTCCCATTCGTGGCGCACCGAGATTTCCGTAAATAAACATCCAATTAAAGAAGACATTCAGCACGCCAGCGGAGAGCATGATCCAGAAAGGCGGCCACGGTTTGTTCATGGCATCGGCGTGATTCTTGACGGCCATCGCGCCCAGCGCGGGAATCATCGAGGCCGCAATGAGCAGGAAGTAGCGCGGCACCGCCCGAATGATTTCCGGGTCCTGGCGAAAGAGGCCCAGAAACGGCTGCACACTCCAACTCGCCAGCATGGTGAGAGCGCCGACTGCGAGAGCTAGATAAAAACCGTGGCGCAGCGCGGCGCGGGCGGCAGCCTGGTCACCGGATCCCCGGGCCTGCGAGACGCGGATGGAAATGGCCATTAAGAATCCGAGGCCGAAGATGAACGGCACATAGAGAACGTTGTTGGCAAAAGTGGAAGCGGCCAGCGGCAGCACCCCCAGCCGACCAACCATGAGCGTGTCGGTCAGCGCGATGAAGATCTGGCTGAGTTGGCCCGCGACGAGCGGCAGCGCGAGAGTCGCAGTCAGTCGCGCCTCATGGCGGAGACCTTCAAGGACGTTGTCATTCGTATTGGTTTGCATGCCTGCGTGAAGCCGCGTTTCGGCCGGTCTGTGAGATAACTCGAAGGAAACAAATCAGCGAACAACAAAACCGCGCCCAGCCGGCAGTCGCGAGCGAAGCCCGGCTGTGAGATGAATGCCGTATGCGCATCCTGATCGCGCCGGATAAATTCAAAGGCTCGTTAGGCGCGGAAGCCGTCGCTCAACAGATTGCCACGGGTCTGCGCGCGGTCTTACCCGAAGCCATTCTCGAGCTTATGCCCATCGCCGACGGCGGCGAAGGCACCGCAGAAGTGATCTGTCGTGCGCGGCAAGGCGATTGGATCACCTGCCTGGCGCAGGATGCGCTCGGCCGAGTGCAGACCGCGCGTTACGCCTGGATCGCGTCGTCGAACCAGGCCGTCATGGATATGAGTGCGACGGCCGGTTTATCGCAGCTCGCTCACGGGGAGAACCAGATCATGCAAGCCTCCACCTTCGGTGTGGGCGAGATGTTGCTTCACGCGGTCGCACAGCAAGTTAGCGAAGTCGTCATCGGCCTCGGCGGCAGTGCGACCAATGACGGAGGCTTTGGCCTGGCCCGGGCGCTGGGCTTCCGCTTTCTGGCCGAGGACCAGCGCGAACTTTTCGACCTTTCTTCTCTGCCCAGCCTCCGGCGTATCGTTCGCCCTAACGACCTTGCCCTTCCACGCCTCATCGCTGCCTGCGACGTCCGTAATGTGCTCCTGGGTGCCGACGGAGCGACGCACGCTTTGGCGGCCCAAAAGGGAGCGACCGCGGCGGAAGTTAAAATTTTGGAGCACACCTTGGCCCGTCTCGCCGAAGTCGCGACAGAGACATTTGGCCGCGATGACAGCGCACTCCCCGGCGC
>JBPCLK010000129.1:0-7365 GCA_051003355.1 Chthoniobacterales bacterium
CGCCTGGCCCAGCAAGCGGTCGATCTGAGCGGTGGTCGCGATCCGGCGAGTTATCGTGCGTCGGCGGCGGCGCTGGCCGAGCAGGGGCAGTTTGAAGAGACGAGCAAAGCGGCCGCGCGAGCGATCGAACTAGCGGGCGGGAGCAACCCTGGATTCACGGCGGTCCTGCGTCGTGAAGAAGCGGCTTCCCGCCATGGCGAGAAGGGCCCGACTCGTTAGGACGCGGCATCGCCGGTTTCTTCGCGCAAGTATTGAAGAACGAGCCGGAGACGCTGTGAAATGGTGAGTTCTTCGAGCAGATGCTGGCGCCGGACGGGATCGGTGATGAACGTGGCGGCCATCAAATCCGCCAGCATTTCCGGATCGCCCAGCTCCGCAAGGTAGCGATCGACTTTCTCCGGGAAGCGGCGTCCGCTGTTTTTGAAACGCGTATAGAGTTCGAGGACTTTGACGGCGAGAGCTTCACTCTCGGCGGCGGAAGCGCCGGCCGTCGAAGTGAGCGGCGCGAACGCGGCGAGCGGGAATGGTTTTTCCTGAATGAAACCAGTGAAGCGGACGCGTTGCAGTCCCTGCAGAATCAGGTGCGAAGTGCCGTCGTCGCGCCCGACACAGGCGCGAATGAGGCCGATGGTGGCGATCTGCCGGAAATCGAGCGGCGAATCCCAAGCGCTCTGCGGAGGCTGGATCATGGCCACGCAGAACATGCGATGGGCACCGAGGGCGTGCTCGAGCATGGAGCGGTAACGCTGTTCGAAAATGAAGAGGGGAAGCAGCGCGTGTGGAAAAAGGGATGCGCCCGGGAGCGGCATCACGGGGACAATATCGGGGAGATCGATCGAATCGGACATGCGCGCGGAAGAGGTTCTCGCTTCCAATATATATACGTGCGCTCCGGCGGCTGGGATGGGCGGAACTTTCGCCGATCACCGCGCGCGCGCCAAACGTCGGGCCTCCGCGAGGGAAAGCTGGCCGGGGAGTGCGGCTCGGCCGAGGTGGACGTAATTCAAGGCGGAGCCGCGGCGCAGGAGTTCGATGCGCGATTGTCGGCCGTAGCGTCCGAAGCCCATGGCGCTGATGGGAATTTGCTCTCGGTGTTTGTCGAAGAAGGCGAGCAGCCGGTCAACGTCGCCGGTCGTATCGGTGCGGGTGGCGATCTTGAAGATGTCGGCACGGAGGTCGCGCGCACGGGTGAGATGTTCCGCCATCTCGTGAGGAGATGGCGTGCGGCGAAGATGGTGAACGGAAAGGATGAGGGTCTGCTTTTGTTCGCGAACCTGGGCGAGAAGCGAATGAAGATGACGGGCGGACCGCAATTCCACGTCCACCCCGACCGCCCAGGGAAGGAATTGCCAAAGCAGACGGCGACGCTCGGCGGCTGAGAGATTTCCTTTTCCGCCCTCCGCTGGGTGGCGCGCCGTGATAATGACGGCGCGCGGTAATTTTTCGACGGCAGCCGCCATTCTTGCTGTCAAGGCCGGGAACGCGTCCAGGCGGAGCTCGAAAAGATCCGGAAGAACGCGGAGATGCTCGGCGCGGCGCAGGTTGGCCTTGCTTCTGATCACGGCCACGAGGCGTGACGCCGGCACTTTGACCCTGCCGCCGTCCCTCATATCTTTATGGTTCGCCAATTGCTAGGTGTTGACGAACGAGACTTCTCCATGATTGCCCGGAAACAAGAGTTAAACACCCAGCTCCAGCAAATCTTCGACGCCTTTCTCCTGGCGGTCGCCTTGGTGCTGGCGCATGCACTGCGTTTTTTCGGGACGCAGTGGTTCGCGCTCGAGAACACGGTGGATCCTTTGACGCATTATCAATGGCTCCTGGTCGTGATCATGCCCTTCGGTCCGATCCTGCTGGATCTGCAGGGATTTTACCAATCGCCCCTCTCGAAGACGAAATGGAAATCGTTCATCCAGGTGGTCCAGGCCATGGTTTACCTGAGCATCATCGTCAGCGTCTGCGTCATCTTTCTGCGGTTGCCCCTGACCAATCGCTCCGTGCCGCTGCTCTTTATCGCGGTCGCGACGTCTCTGCTTTTGATCAAGGAGCGGATCATCCTCGCCAGCGTGCGGCGCCGGGCGATTCGCGGAGAACTGCGGGAGCGCATTCTCCTGGCGGGCGTGCCGGAGGACATCGCGGCCTTGGAGCGCGGATTCACGGAAGAGCAGAAGTTGCTTATGGAAATTGCCGACCGGATCGATATCGAACGGCAGCCGCTTTCCGATCTCGTGGAAGCGATGCATCGTTATGCGGTGGATCGGGTAATCTTCGCGGCCGGCCACAGTCAGTTTAATCGGATCGAGCAAGCGATCGGCGCCTGCGAAGTGGAAGGCGTGCCAGCCTGGCTGGTGGCGAATTTCATGCAAACCTCGATCGCGAAACCCGATTTCGATGCTTTTGCGGGCCGGCCAATGCTCGTCTTCCGGTCCACTCCGGAGGTTTCGTGGGCCTTGTTGATCAAGGGCATCATCGATCGGGTGGGGGCGTTTTTTGCCCTCGTGGTTCTTTCTCCTTTTATGCTGCTGGTGGCGGTCCTCATCAAGCTGACGTCGAAAGGGCCGCCAATTTTTCGACAGGAGCGCGCCGGGAAGCATGGCAAGGCGTTCACGATGTATAAATTTCGCTCGATGTCGGACGACGCGGAGCAGCGCCGCGCCGACCTGCTGCCGTTCAATCAGATGACCGGACCGGTTTTCAAAATCGACGACGATCCGCGGATCACGCCTTTCGGGCGTTGGCTGCGACGGACGAGTATCGACGAGTTGCCGCAGTTGTTGAACGTGGTCATGGGCGACATGAGCCTGGTCGGACCGCGCCCGCTTCCACTCTACGAAGTGGAGAAATTTGAGAACACCGCGCAACGCCGGCGATTAAGCGTCAGACCGGGCTTGACCTGCCTCTGGCAGATTCGCGGTCGGAATGAGGTAACCGATTTCCGGGACTGGGTGAAACTCGATCTCGAGTACATCGATAAATGGTCGCTGGGGCTCGACTTCAAAATCCTGGTGCGCACCCTGCCCGCAGTTGTTTTCGGCCTGGGTGCGAAGTAACCGGGCGTCGAGGGCGCGCATTTGTTGGGTAGCGCAGGCTGCCAGCCTGCGGTCGCGGCAGCTTGCCGCGACGAACTTCGTTCGTGTTCGCTGCGCGAAATCGTTGCCGGCAAGCTGCCGGCAACTACAGGCTGGCAACCTGCGCTACCCGGCGCGGATCAATCAGGAGCGCTGCTCCGGCGCGAGATGGTGCGCCATCATCCGCTCCACATATTTCGCCAGCAGGTCGAACTCGAGATTGACCGCATCGTTGACCGCGAGCGCATCCAGATTGGTGTGCCGACGCGTGTGGGGAATAATCCAAACCACGAAACTGCCCGGACCCACTTCCGCCACCGTCAGGCTGACCCCGTTGATCGCGATCGAGCCCTTGTAAACCACGTAATGCGCGAACTCTTCCGGTAATTCCACCTCGAGGCGCTGGTCCGTGCCCATCTCGGAAGAGCTGAGCACGCGGGACGAACAATCGATGTGACCCTGCACGAAGTGGCCTCCGAGAAGACTCTGGGCAGAGAGAGCGCGTTCGAGATTGACCAGACTGTCTGGACGGAGCGAGCGCAAGTTGGTCCGGTCGAGTGTTTCTTCCAGCAGATCGAACGTGAGCTGCCCGGACCGCTCCGATTTCACCGTGAGACAACATCCATTCACCGAGATGCTGTCGCCGCGTCGGGTCGAGGTGGCGACGCCAGGGGCGGTGAGGTGCAATTGCGTTCCGCGCTCGCTCGCGCGAATCCACAAAACCTTCCCGATTTCTTCGACCAAGCCAGTGAACATCCACCGCCAGGTTGCAGTTTATCGTCGCGTCGCGCAAGTCTGGGCGAGAGGCAAAAGGCGGGAATTCCGAGTTCCTGCGCACGCAAATTGCTTGAAAGAGCGAACCATACGACATCGGTTTCGCGCGGGCCGTTCAAACTTTTTTGAAAAAACTTTAAAAAAAACCTTGTCAGCCCCTTCCGCACCCTTTATTCCCTTGCCCCAAACCTAACCCAACCATGGAGAAACTAATGATTAGAAATGTGCTGAATCAGCTCGGATCTCTCCGCTCGACGCTCGCCGTCGCTCTCGGAGTTCCCTTCCTCATCGCCTCGGGCGCCTTTGCTCAGGCCCCCAGTAATGCGCCCGCCGCCGCGGACGTCCCGAACGCGCCCATCGCCCCTGCTGGCAGTGCCGCTGCCGGAACCGCCACCACCGAGCGCGTCATCGTGACGGGCTCCTACATCCCCACCGCGGAAACGGAGTCGGCCCTGCCGGTGACCGTTTACACCGCAGAAGCCCTGCAGAAGCAGGGTGCCAACACTGTAGCTGAGGGTCTGCGCCAATTGCCTTCCTTCGTCGGCAACACGACGACGGAGAACGATTCCAACGGTGGCGACGGAACTGCACAGATCAACCTGCGCGCTCTCGGCGCCGGCAATACGCTCACGCTCATCAACGGGCGTCGTGCCTTCAATTTCTCGGACATCAACCTCATCGGTCTCGGTGCGGTTCGCCGCACGGAAGTTTTGAAGGATGGCGCTTCCTCGATTTACGGCTCCGATGCCGTCGCGGGTGTCGTCAACTTCATCACCCTCAATGGCCCAGGTGAAGCTCCTTACACTGGAGCGGAAGTCTTCGCTCTTTACGGCAATACCACCGACACCGACGCACACGTCATTCAGGCTTACCTGCGGGGCGGGATCACCGGCCTCGATGGCCGTGCCGCAGTCGCGTTCTCGGCCGAATATTATTCGCGTGCGAATTTATTCTCTCGTGACCGCTTAATCGCTTCCACGGGCGACGTCTCCAACGACGCAGCCGGTCTTCAGCTCGGCGGCGCGAACACGAACAGCCCAACCTTCGCTGGTCGCGTAAATATATTGCTCAACCGTCGTACTCTGCAGCCTGATGCAACCTTGGCG
Organism: Chthoniobacterales bacterium; assembly: GCA_051003355.1. Lineage (GTDB taxonomy): Bacteria > Verrucomicrobiota > Verrucomicrobiia > Chthoniobacterales > UBA10450 > Palsa-1392. Next base: position 4,949 of record JBPCLK010000129.1, read on the forward strand.
GATCCCGTTACGGGCCTGCCTTTGACAATTCCGAATCCCAATCCGCCACCGCCGACCTTGGGAACAGTCGGCCTCGTTCGGGCCTTCGTTGTGACGAATCTGAGTAACGTCCCGTCCACTTTCGGAGCTTATCGTCGCTTCGACGGTCCCGCCACAGGGGGAGCCGGGACCGATCCATTCAGGTTCAATTTCCGTCAATTCACTCCCGCCATTCCGGCGCAGGAGCGGTTTGATTACTATGTCAATGGGAGTTACAAAATTTTCGGCGAAGGTCTCGTGGCCTACGGGGACATCTTTTACTCGCACTTGACCCAGGATAACGGCCTTGCTCCCGCGCCATTTACCATTAGCAATCCCAATAATGGCTTAACGGAGGTCCAAGCTTCGATCTTCAATCCATTTGGAAACGCCACCCAGCAGGTGCGTTACCGTTTGGTGAACGACTTGGGAAGCCGTCGCTCATTCTTTGACAAAGATGCGACTCGGTATTCCGGCGGTCTTAAAGGTGATTTCAACTTCACGGGAAATGCCTTCATCAGCCACTTCGGTTACGATACCGGGTTCGTTTATGATCGCTTTAACGAAGTCGAGACCGATAGCGGTGACGCGACGCGCACCGGCATCCTAAATGGCATCACGGGCATCGACACTACCGGAGATGGAAACCCTGATTTATTCTTCAATCCATTTATCGGTCAAAACGCTCCTGTCCGCGGCACTGCTCCCACCTTCGTAAGAAATGCCGCAGGAGTGGCCGTGCCCACCGGGCTGTTTGCGCCCTATGACAACGCGGCAGTGGCCCAACGCGCGTCTTACATCGGCACCACCCAATTCCTCGGTCGCGACTACCTGGCGGACATCAAGATCAATGCGCACCTGTTCCCTAATCTATATAATGGCGGCCTCGATCTCGCTCTAGGTTACGAGCATCGCCAGATCCGCAACGAAACGGTGCCAGACAACGTGCAGTTGCAGGGGGATCAGCTCGGATTTAATGGCGCCGCTGCCACTCGTAACACTCAGGAAGTTGATTCGGTCTTCGGCGAACTCATCTTTCCGGTTGTGACCTCCACGATGAATGTGCCCTTCGTCCGCTCGTTTGAGATTGGGGTGGCGTATCGCTATGAGAAATTTACCGACACGGACAATATTCTTAAACAGACCGCTTCGTTCGACAATTCAAATTCAAGTGAAGATTTTGGCGGCACGCCACGCGTTGCCATCCGTTATCAGCCAATTTCGGATTTGACCTTGCGCGCAACTGCGTCCCAGTCGTTCCTAGCGCCCGCTCCAGGGCAGCTCTTCAATCCTGTGACCCAAAACTTCCCAGTGTTGTTCGACCCCGTCACCGGGAACACACTGCAACCGCCTAATAGCGTCTTTCAGCGCGGCAGCACGGGTCTTCTCCCTGAGAAGACCGATGAATATACCGCTGGCTTGGTTTACTCTCCGAGCTATCTGCGTGGGCTTACCATCTCGGTGGATTACTACAACCTATTCACGACTGACCTGATCCTGGACGCCACGAGTTTTGCACAAATCCTGCTCACTCGGAACGTCCTTGATCCGGACGGAGCCGGCAATGGTGCCAGAAACTTCCCTGGCTTCACAGGCGGGCCGGGGCTTGGCATCACGCGTGACGCAACCGGCAACCTGGACTCCATTGACTCGGCCGTACTGAATGCCGGTCGCCGCAACGTGCAGGGGTTGGATATCACAGCAGTTTACCAACTTCCTACGGCGCGGTTTGGAACGTTCACCCTCTCCGGTGGCTTAAACCACTTCTTCACCTATAAGATCGAGGCGATCCAAGGGCAGGGATATACGAACTTCCTTGGCAATTACAACAACGGCTCCCTTCCGTTGGCCCCGGGAGCGATCCCGTTCAACAAGGGATTCGCGCGCTTTGAGTATGAGTGGAAGGGCTTCGACTTCAACGCCACCATGAACTACATCGGTGATTACGAAGACGACCCTGCGTTTCTCCTCCTGAGCAACCAAATTGGTGGCACCGATGCTAATCCGACGTTCGATTTGCATCGCCGTGTGACGCAATACATCACGCTTGACATGCAGCTGAGCTACGAGTTCGTTAAACCGGCCATCGAGCCGGTCATGGCTACTGGTAAAGATTACTCGAAGGACGGCAAGAGCATGGCTCCTGCGGTTGCGGGCGTGGAGTCCAGCTCGATCTTGCAGCGTCTGCTTTGGGGAACCAAGGTCACGGTGGGTGTTAACAATGCGTTCGATCGCAATCCGCCGACGGTTCTCGGTGCCTTCAACGACAACTACGACACCTCCCTTTACTCGATTCGGAATCGGTACTGGTATGTCAGCTTGACGAAGAAGTTCTAAGACACGTTTCAGTTAGTTTGCGGAGCGGGGGGCGGAAAGGCCACCCACCCCTTTTTTTGGGG
>JBPCLK010000130.1:0-11305 GCA_051003355.1 Chthoniobacterales bacterium
GCTCCTGCGATTGGTCGCGCGAGCGCTTTACCATGGACCCTGAATATTCGCGCGCGATCGAGCGGACGTTTGTCGATCTCTACCGCAAAGGCCTCATCTATCGTGGTCGCCGGATGGTGAACTGGGATCCGGTCGCCTTGACCGCACTTTCCGACGAGGAAGTGATCCCGACGCCGCAGAAATCCGTGCTCTACTACGTGCGCTACGAGCTGGTGGATGAACCGGGAAAGTTCATCGAGGTCGCTACGACCCGGCCGGAAACGATCATGGCCGACGTCGCGCTGGCCGTTCACCCTAACGACGAGCGCTATCGGACATCGTTAGGCAAGAAAGTCTGGCGTCCGCTGGATCGCGCGGAGATTCCGGTAGTCGGCGACGATGCGATCGATCCGGAGTTCGGGACCGGGGTTCTGAAGGTGACGCCGGCGCACGACAAGGTCGATTTCGAGATCGGCCAACGGCACGACCTGCCCGTGATCGACGTTCTGCATCCGAACGGGAAAATCAATTGCCCGAGCGTGCCCCAACTCGATGGGCTCGATCGTTTTGCCGCGCGCAAAAAGGCGGGCGAGATGCTGACGGAGAGCGGCCTGCTCGCGAAGGAAGAACCGCATGACAGCACGGTCGGGTTCAGCGAGCGCGCCGGTGTTCCGATCGAGCCGCGGCTGAGCGAGCAATGGTTTCTCAAATACCCGCAGGTAGAGAAAGCGCGGGCGGCGGTTGGGACGAAGATTCGTTTTCGGCCAGAGCGATGGGAGTCAGTCTACCAGCACTGGCTCGAAAACATCCAGGATTGGTGCATCAGCCGTCAGCTTTGGTGGGGGCATCGCATTCCGGTCTGGTATGCCAAGAACGATATTGCGCGGCTGCATGTCGATGTCGAGCCGCCTAACGACCCGGAAAACTGGACGCAGGATCCCGATGTTTTGGATACCTGGTTCTCGAGCTGGCTCTGGCCGTTCGAGACGATGGACGCCGCGACGCGTGCGAAGTTTTATCCGACAAACGACCTCGTGACGGCACCCGACATCATCTTCTTCTGGGTCGGGCGCATGATCATGGCCGGGCTCGAATACACCGCGCAGGCACCGTTTCAGAATGTCTTCTTTACCGGCCTGATCCGTGACGGGCAGGGACGGAAGATGAGTAAGTCGTTAGGCAATTCGCCTAATCCGCTCGATTTGATTGCGAAATATGGCGCCGACGGTTTGCGCTTCGGCCTGATGCGGATCGCACCGAGCGGGCAGGATATCCGGTTCGACGAAAAACAGATAGAAGAAGGTCGGAATTTCGCCAACAAGCTCTGGAACGCGACGCGTTTTCGGCAGATGCACGGCGGCGAAACCGAGGGCGAAATAAACCCCGCTCTCCTAACGAGTGACGACAAATGGATCTTGCTCCGATTGGATGACGCGATCCGCGCTGTCACCCGCGCGCTTGAGGACTACAATTTCAGTGAAGCCGCGCAGGCGCTTTATCGCTTTTTCTGGAGCGAGTTCTGCGATTGGTATCTGGAGGCGAGCAAGGCCTCGATCGGATTCCCCGGGGAAGGCGAACCCGATGCCCGCAAGACCAACACGCTTGCGGTGATCGATTTCGTCCTCGGCCACACTCTGCGCCTCTTCCATCCCTACATGCCATTCATTACGGAGGAGCTCTGGCATGGACTCGGGTTCAATAATGACTTGCCGGACGACCAAGGCGCACAAACGATCCAGCTCGCGCGCTGGCCGCAGCCGCTCGACGACGCTTTCAAGCAGCACTACAACCTCACCCCTAACGAGGAGAAATTCGCCAACGCCAAATATGAAGTCGTGACCACCGCGCGCCGTCTGCGGCGGGAATTCAACATCGCCTCGAACAAGCGGGTCCGCTTCGTTCTCGCCCCTGGGCAGGCCTTGCCGGAGGCGGAAATTGCTTCGTTGCAGATCCTGCTCAACGCTGAGCCGCTCGAGCTTTCGGAGAAATACGAGCCGCCCAAAGGCACGCCGACCGCACTCACTCCGCTCGGGCAAATTTTCCTGCCGCTGGACGGCTTGATCGATCTCAAGGCGGAGAAGATCCGCCTCGGGAAAGAGATCGCGAAAACCGACGCTGAACTGGTGACGGTGCGCAAGAAACTAGCGAACGAGAACTTCGTCGCGAACGCACCGGCCGCCGTGGTGGCAGAGCATCGGCAGCGGGAAAGCGATTTTGCGGAGCAGCTTACTCAGCTCAAGGGCATGGTCGATTCTTTGGGCTGACGCATTTCCCCCTATCATACGGGGAAGCATGACCCTCCGGACGATGAGATCCCGCTAGTTTCTCCGATCTGCGATTGTCGCCAGCTGGTTCAGATGCCTATAATTGCGCCGCGCGCATGTCTCGGATCCTAACGTTTCTTCTCTGGCTCGGAGTCGGGCTCCTTGGAGCGGGTGCGGTGGCCATCCTGGCCTTCGCCCGCGGCGAGCCGGTTAACGCCCTCTGGCTCGTGACCGCCGGGCTTTGCGCGACCGCGATCAGTTATCGCTTTTACAGCAAATGGCTCGCGGCCAAAGTCCTCGTCCTGAACGACGAACGCGCCACGCCCGCACTGGTCGTCGATGATGGCAAAGACTTCGTCCCGACTAATCGCTGGATGGTGTTCGGTCATCACTTCGCGGCCATCGCCGGACCTGGTCCGCTCGTCGGTCCGGTGCTCGCGGCCCAGTTTGGCTATCTGCCGGGTACGTTATGGATCCTGATCGGAGCCACTTTAGGCGGTGGCGTACACGATATGATCGTGCTTTTTGCCTCGGTCCGCCGGCGTGGAAAAACGATCGGCCAGATGGTGAAAGAGGAAATCGGCAGCGTGGTCGGCGCGCTCGCGCTCATCAGCGTCCTCGCCATCATGATCATCCTGCTCGCGGTCCTGGCCCTCGTCGTGGTGCAGGCCCTGGCCAAAAGTCCCTGGGGTGTTTTCACGATCGCGATGACGATTCCCATCGCCGTCATCATGGGAATCGCCCTGCGCGGGAACCGCATCGGCGTCGGCTGGGCGACGGTGTTCGGTTTGTTAGGCCTCGGATTCTCCGTCTGGGGTGGACAGTTTCTCGGGCACTTTCCCGCGCTCGAAGGCTGGCTTCGCTTCGACCAGCGATCGCTTGCCTGGGCCCTGATGTTTTATGGGTTTGCCGCTTCCGTCCTGCCGGTTTGGCTTCTCCTCACGCCGCGCGATTATCTCAGCACTTTTCTGAAGCTCGGGACCGTCGCCGCCCTGGCGCTCGCGGTGATTATCATTCATCCGACGCTGCAAATGCCCGCTCTAACTCGCTTTGTCGACGGAACCGGTCTGGTCTTTGCGGGTCCGGTTTTTCCGTTTGTCTGCATCACCATCGCCTGCGGCGCGGTCTCCGTGTTTCACTCGCTCATCGCCTCCGGCACCACGCCGAAAATGATCGAGAGCGAGTCGCGCATCCGTTCGATCGGTTACGGCGCCATGGTGACCGAGATGATGGTCGCGCTCATGGCGTTGATCGCCGCCTGTGTTCTTCAGCCCGGTCAGTACTTTGCGATCAACGCGAAGGGAACGCCCAGCGAGGTGGTCGCGAAAGTCTCCGCCGCCGGTTTCCCGGTAAACGAATTTGAGATGAAACAACTCGCAAGCGACCTCGGGGAAAGCACCATGTTCAACCGCGCCGGTGGTGCGCCGACCTTCGCCGTTGGCATGGCACATATGTTTGCCCGCATCACGACGAACCGGACCGCGCTCGCCCTCTGGTATCACTTCGCGATCATGTTCGAGGCGCTCTTTATTTTGACCACGCTGGATGCGGGGACGCGGGTCGGACGCTTTCTTTTGCAGGACTTGTTAGGGCAGGTCTGGCGTCCGCTCGGCGATACGAAATCGTGGGGCGCGAATATCTTCGCCAGCTTCCTGCTGGTGGCAGCATGGGGCTGGTTTCTTTACCAGGGCGTCCTGGATCCGTTAGGCGGAATCAACAGTCTCTGGCCGCTCTTCGGTCTGGCTAACCAATTGCTCTCAGTCATCGCGCTCTGCCTGGGAACCACCATCCTGATCAAGATGGGCAAGGCCCGTTACACCTGGACGACGCTCGGGCCGCTCATTTTCATGATCGTGGTCACGTTCTCGGCCGGGTATTTAAAAATCTTTTCGCCCGATCCGCGGATTGGCTTCCTGAGCGGCGCGAACAAATTGGCGCAAAACGTGGTGGCTACAGTGACGAACGTCGACTACGCGCGCCAGGCAGTCATTTGGCGGATCGATGCACTGGTGGCGCTCGTTTTTCTCGTCCTGGTAGCGGCGATTGTGGGCGGCTGCGCCTGGCAATGGTGGCGGCTTCTCCGCGGTTCCAAACCCATCGTCTTGCACGAGAGTGAATTTGTCCCGCTTACGCAGGTGCGTGCGGCGATTCGTTAGGCCAAATGCACGAAAAGGAAATGCTGACCATCGTCGAGGCGCTGACCCTCCAGCCGACGGCGCCGTTTCGGGAAGACGCGGTGAGGACGGAAATCGAAGCGCAGTTGGTCCAGTGCCCGCACGTTGATTTCGAGCGGGACGATTTCGGCAATGTGATTGCACATTTCCGACTTGGGCGGAGCTCGGCTCCGGTCTGGGCACTGGCCGCGCACATGGACCACCCCGGCTGGGTGGAAACGGAAGATGGCGAAATGAAGTTCCTCGGTTCAGTGGCGGAAGAGTTTCGCCAGAACCCGAAAATGAAGGCGTTCGGTGAATTCGCGATGTGGGATTTGGCGCCGTTCGAGATTCGCGAGCGGCAGATTCATTCCCGTGCCTGCGATGACTTGTTAGGCTGTGCGGAGATTCTGTGCGTTTTTCGCGAGCTGGAGGAAAGGAAGGCCAAGGCGCATTGCATCGGGCTTTTTACCCGCGCGGAGGAAGTGGGGTTTGTCGGCGCGATCAAGCTGGCGCAAGCGAAGATCCTTCCGACAGACGTGACCATTCTTTCCCTCGAGACGAGCACACCGCGGGGCACGGCCGAGATCGGGAAAGGCCCGATCGTGAGAGTGGGGGACAAGGTCTCGAGCTTCGACGATGTCGCGACTGCTAGGCTCTTGAGCGCGGCGGCGGAAGAGAAAATCCCGGTGCAACGTTGCCTGCTCGATGGCGGAACCTGCGAGGCGACCGCCTACCAGCTCTACGGTTACACCTGCGCGGCAGCGAGTCTGGCGCTCGGGAATTATCACAACGTCACACCCGACAGGACGATCGCGGAAGAATTTGTCTCGATCGATGATTTCAAGGGCATGGTGCGCCTTTGTCTCGCCACCATCCTGCGGCACGGGGAGGCCAACGATCCGCAAGCGATTTTGCGGAAAAAGCTGGAAGAAAACGCGCAGAGTTACCAAGGCTTCTGGAGTCGTCTGTGATTCATAAGCGGGGGCGGGACGGCGCCCTTCCGCCAGCGCCCTAACGAATTCCCCTTAAACCGAGTCGAGGCGAACCCCGCGTTTCTCGCGGATGAAGATTGCGCCCACGATGACGGTGATAATCGCGAAGGTGATCGGATAGGCGAGCCCCATGAACCGGTTGCCTGTTTGGGCCACGAGCGCAGAGGCGATGAGCGGCGCGAGTCCGCCCAGGACGCCAATCCCGATGTGATATGGCAACGACATGGCGGTGTAGCGAATCCGAGTCGGAAAAAGTTCGACCAGAAAAGCGGCTAAAGGTCCGTAGGTCATGGTGCCGAAGAGCATCTGGAACGAAACCAGCGCGATGAGCATCGGGACATTTAACGGTGCGGAGAAGTGAAGCAGGCCGTGATAAACTGGGACGAAGAAAATCGCGGCCAGCACGCAACCCGCGAGGATGACTGGTTTACGACCAATCCGATCAGAGAGTCCGCCGAAGACAAGGTAGAACGGTGTCGTCAGGACTAGAGAAACGGCGACGATCTGGTTGGCAGTGACAAAATCCAAATGGGCCACCTTTTGCAGAAAGAAGAGCACGTAAAACTGCCCGGTGTACCAAACGACGCCGTGACCGGCGACCGCGCCGAAGAGTGCGATCAGGCCGAGCTTTAAATTGTTTTTCTCCAGAAAGCTTTCGCGCAAAGGGCTGGCCGAAAGCTTCCCGGCGGCCCTGGCCTTGGCGAAGAGCGGAGATTCCGCCATGCGGAGGCGGATGTAATAGGAAAGGATGACCAGCAGAACCGAGCAAAGAAACGGCACGCGCCAACCCCAGCGCGCAAATTCCGTCGCGCCTAACGACTTTTGCGTGGCGAGGATGAGGCCGAGCGACATGAGCAGCCCGAGGGTGGCGGTCGTTTGGATCCAGCTGGTGTAGAATCCGCGACGCTCGTCGGGGGAGTGCTCCGCGACATAGGTCGCAGCGCCGCCGTATTCGCCCCCGACCGAGAGACCCTGGAGCAGCCGCAGCAGGACAAGGAGAATGGGCGCCAGGATTCCGACCGTTTCGTAGGTCGGGAGCAGGCCAATCGCGAAAGTGGAACCGCCCATGAGAAGCAACGTGAGGAGAAAGGTGTATTTGCGGCCGACCACATCGCCGAGGCGGCCGAAGAAGAGCGAGCCAAGAGGGCGCACGATGAAACCGGTCGCGAACACAGCGAGGGTGGAGAGAAAAGCAGCGGTGGGATGTCCCGGCGGGAAAAAGTGCGTGGAGATGATCGTGGCCAGACTGCCGAAGATATAAAAATCGTACCACTCGATCAGGGTCCCGGCGGACGAAGCGCCGATGATTTTCCAGAGATCTCGGGTCGGCGCGGTGCGGGCGGAATGCTCCATACGTCGATCATCGCCAAAATGGGCGACGATGCTCAAGAATGACTTTGGCGACCGAAGCAGCGGCAGGATTCGCTCCTGCGCCAGAGGAAAGAACAAACGACGGAAAATCCGTCCAGCGGAAGCTGCCTAACGATTATTTACGGCGCAGCGGCACCGTGATTTCGCTGTCGTTGTAGGCCAGGATGACCTGGCCATCTTCGATCGCACGAAGTGTGACCTGATAGACCTGGTTGCCAAACTGCAGACCGAACTGCTGTCCTTCCTGAAGAATTTTGCCGTTCAGGATGGCGAAGTGCGCCCCGGCTCCCATGGTCACGGAAGTGAGCGAAAATGAGGTCGGTGAAAGCTCGGGGCCCGCGCTTTGGTTTTCCGTTGTCGGTCCGGGTTTTTTCCAACCAATGGGCCAAAAAGGATCGCGGGCATCCGCGGCATCAAAAGTGGACTTTTGCTTGAGCTCGACGGGCGGCGCCTTCTGATCGGCGCGGGCAGTGGGGAAGAGCAGACTCGTTAGGCAGAGAATGAGCAGGAGATTCTTCATTTCTTTAGGAGAGCCGTTTCCGCGAGGAGACTGACCTGTTGATATTGCGGATCTTCCGGCACGGCGTGGATGGAGATTCTTTGCACCGCGAGAAGCGGCTCGGTGTTCTCCAATTCCGCCATGGCTTTGCCGAGCGCCGTGTATTCGCTCTGCGGCATCTCGATCGCCCAAGAGTCCTTGATCCAATCGGTCAGCTCAGGTTGTTTGAAGTCCCCGCTTGATTCGAGACGAGCGGTCACTTTGTCGATGCCGTGCTCGGAAAAAAAGCTGCGCATCTTGGGCGGGAACCAGGCGATCGGGGCGCCCTCGGCCGTGGTGGCCTTGAGGGCCTCGTAGCGGCCGGTCGCTTCCTTGGCCTGCATTTCCAGGTTGGCAGTTTTCTTGAGCTCGGTTTTCGAAGAAGCCGTTTTCTCCTGGACCTCGGCGATCTGGGTCACGGCCGCTTCGCGGCTCTTATCGAGGGGTCCGAGGAAGAACGAAAAGTAACAATAGATAAGCCCGATAAAACCGAGCGCACTCAGGAAGATCTTTTGGATCTGATCTTTGTTCAGTTTGATGTTCGCCTTCATTTCGTGGTCGCGACGGCTTTGGTGGGATCTTCCGTCTTACTGGAGGTTCCTTGCTTGTTTAAAAAGCTGACGGCCAGCACGAAGCGAGCACTTGGGGTGGCCGCGCCCGCCAGGTTCACCACCGTGTCGAGATCCTCGAGGTTACGGAAGGTGACTTTGACCTCGGTGTAGTGCTTCTCGAGTTGCTCGGTGAGAAGCTGACGAAATTCTTCGGCGGCAGCGCGCGGTTCCTGGGCGGCGGCCAGGCCTTCGAGAGAGACGGCGATCGAATGATCCGATTCGACCAGGTTCCCGTCGAGTCCGGTGATTTGTAGATTGGGGGCTACGCATTGCGCGACCTCGGACAAAAAGGGCGCCCAATAGAAGCGCTGATCGATTAAGCCGTCGAGGACCTTGGTACTGTCGATGATCTGGTGCAGCTCGGTGGCGCGTTTCTGCGCGGCGGTGACTTTTGGCTCGACCTTCTGCCATTCTCCCATGGTGACACCGAGCTCCCTTTTGATCTGGATCGTTTGATAGGCGTTCCAGCCGTAATAGAGAAAGAGAAGCAGCCCGAAGCTGCTCAGGGCGATCACGCCGAGTTTGAGCGGATCGCGCTTGCGCTGGCGTTCTTCGGAGAATTCCTCGTGGAGAAGATTGAGTTGCAGAGCCATCGTTAGGCAGATTTGAGGTAGGAGATCGCCGCGCCACACGCGACGTTAAGGGAGACAAATTCACTCGCGAGAGCCTGGCGCTTGGCCGGAGGCAGAGCGACTTCGCAGGTCTCGAGCGGATCCCAGACTTCGCAGGGTAAGCTTAGCTCGTCGCTCAGGACCTGGAGGATCATTTCCGTACGCGCCATGCCGCCGGAGACAAAAATTCGGTGGATGCTTTCTTCCGATTGACCTTCGAAAAAGCCGATCGAGTTGCGCACTTCCGTGGCCAGACCAAGGAGCGAAGTGTGGCAGGCCTCGGCCATGCCGGCATCGCCTTGCTGGAGCAGGAGACGCGTTGTTTCCGCGTCCACTGCGCCGTCGGCCGAAAGCGCTTCACTGAAAAGCTTGCCGCCGTAATCGACGCTGCGCACGAGTTTCAGCTCGCTCTTGTGTCCGATCAAGACCGTGCTCTGCTCGTGGCCCATGTCGAGGAGGAGAAAGGCTTCGTTGCTGAAGACCTCGGGATAGGCAAACTCAAAGGCGTTGAAGGAGCAGATCGGCGCCAGTTGCAGAATGTTGGCGGGAGTTTTGGTTTTGGTCATCGCCTCGGAAATCTGTTTCACCACCGGCCGCAGCATGCCACCGACGAGGTAGCGTGTTTTCCCACCCGAGGGGGCGGGCATGGTGCTGCCATCTGGTGCCACCGCGGCGAGAGCCACTGCAGAAACCGGTGCGCAATCGAGCACGAAATCCTTGCACTCCTGGTTTAAGACCGCGAGGCCGTTCAGGCGTAGCGCGCTGCGTAGTAATTCGACGGGTGTATTGGGTTGCTCGATAATGCGAAGCAGCGCGTCTGGATCGGAAGCGGCCACCGCGAAAGCTTTCGCGCTGCCCCCCAAATCCTTGAGCAAAAGTTTGACTTGCTGCGCCAAATCATCGGAGCTTTCCAGGTTTTCCGGCACTTGCCGCGAGGCAAAATTGGTCAGCACGTAGCGATGATCGCCTTTGCGCTGCAAGAGCACGCTTTTGAAAACACTCTTGCCGAGATCGATGCCGATGACTGAATTCGAGGACTTGGCCATGGTCTGAAGCTTCATAAAGCGAAAACCGTGCCGGGGATGACGCGCTTTTTAGAAATCTCCCCTGTGCAGGTGGAAGCTCGAGAAGCCGGCCCGTTGGAAAGCAATCCAACCGTCAGGCGCCACGAGAGGTCGCGCCCGCCGGCCAGGTTCTAAGTCTACGCCGCAGCTGTTTCCTGATAACCAAAAAATCCGCGACTCTTGATCATCTTGGAAACTTCCGCCGGCACCATCGCCTCCCAACCTGGATCGCCGGCCTGGAGTTTGGCGAGGATGTCAGGCGGGAAAATCTTCAGGTAATCGCGATTGAAGTCGGTGATGTCCTGGATGAAACCGTTGTCGATCAAATACTGATACAGGTGGTGGAGGTTGGGCGGAACCTTCATTTCTGTAGCCGTGAGGAGGCCGCCGGTTTCTTCGTCTTCGATCGGATAGACGAACAGTTTCAGTCCGCTCTTAAACATCCGGCCGAGCGCCTCGAGAATGCCGCCTTCGAGATTTAGATAATACTTTTCGTCAAAAATTTCGTGCAGGCTCGGCACCCCCATCACGAGCGCGACGGACTTGTTTGTGTAGCGCGAGAGATAGCTGGCCAGCCGGTAATATTCGCCAAACTTCGAGATCAGGACCGTTCGGCCTAACGAGCCCAGAATATCGACGCGGGCGAGGAAATCGGCATGATTGAGCTGGCCCTCGGAAAGGAGGTTTTCCAGGGTCATCTCCATGAGAACGACGATCTCTTCCTCGCTGGCCTCAGCCTGTTTCAGGAAGATCCGACGCGCGCCTTCCAACATGTCGTTCGTCGCGTAAGTGACCGGCCGGAAGCTCCCGCGCTCGACGATGATCGCCTTTTTGTGCAGAATTTCTGCCGGCTGCACCGTTTCGCCGTCGGCCTGGAACATCACTGCGTTGGTCAGGCCTTGGCTGACTAATTGCAGGCTCATCAACCGATTATCGACATCCTTGTAGGCCGGACCCGAGAACTTGATCATATCCACCTGCATGCGTTCGGGCGCGAGGTTTTCCTGCAGCGAGGCGATCAACTTCTCCGGTTGATGTTCGTAGAATGCCCCGTAAATCAAATTCACCCCGATGATGCCAAGCGCTTCCTACTGATCGACATTCGCTTCATCGAGCATGCGCACGTGAATGATAATTTCGCTCGGTTCGCTGCGGATCTGGGGCTGGAACCGCATACCGAGCCAGCCGTGTGATTCGTTATGCTGCTTGAAGCTGCGGGCCGCCACGGTGTCGGCAAAGACGAAAAACGTGCGCTCAGCGCCGATTTTTTCGTCGAGCCGCTCGAGGAGTAAACAATACTCATGGTCGAGCATGGTCTGGAGACGAGCGCGACTAACGTAGCGAGTGGAGGCACCGTAAATGGCGTCACTGAATTGCATGTCGTAGGCCGACATTGTTTTTGCGATGGTGCCGGAGGCGCCGCCGACTTGGAAAAACCGCCGCGCCACTTCCTGTCCCGCGCCGATTTCTGCGAAGGTGCCGTAGCGCTTGATATCGAGATTGATCTGGAAAGCTTTTTTGTTCATTCCCAGATCCATCTCGGCGTTCATCCCCCAAGATGCGGACAAACCTGCTGAGCTCAAATGTGGGAGGAGCCTTCGTGCCCCGATCAGGGAAAACGCCGCAGCAATCGGGGCAGGGACGCCTAACCCACATAGGGTCTACAAGCGGACGCGCTCGGCGCTTTGCGCGGGGATCCAGCCGTGAAGATCGTTGGGC
>JBPCLK010000131.1:0-29715 GCA_051003355.1 Chthoniobacterales bacterium
CCCGCAGGCGGACGGCGGCCCGCGACTCGCGGCAGAAAAAAGGAGGCGTTCCCGGCAGACAAGCACTCCTTTCCTTTTGCAAAGGGAAGCGGCCCAATACCGCGTGTCCATAGTGTCCACCCGCAGCACTCATGGCCGCCTCGAAATGCCAGTGCCAACCGAGAAGCGCGGCGATTTCGCCCGCCTGGTCGACTCTCGATGATCGCTGACGCCCGAGGTCAAGCTCCTGGAGCCCGATGACGTCGACGTTCAAATCGTCGATGACCTGAGCGACGCGCTCTTCCGACCGCTGCCGATCCGTCCCCACACAACCATGCACGTTGTAGGTGGCCACGCGCAACCATGTCGCTCCAGCTTCCATGATCGTTAGGCGCATTGCCTGCTTACATTTGCGAGCGGAAGATCGACATCGCTCGACCCTTTATTTTTTCCTGCCAGGGCCGGTGGTGCCAGTCCTCCAGAGTCACACGCCGTGAATGCAGCTTGTCGTCCTCGAAGACACGAATATGCCGCGCCACGAAGTCCTTATCCAGCACGTTCAAGTTAGCTTCTTCGTTCAAGGACATCGATCGATTGTCCAGATTCGCCGAACCGACCGACGCCCAGCAGTCATCGACCAGCAGATACTTACAGTGGAAGCGCGCCGGCTGGTACTCGTAAAAGCGGGCGCCGGCTTCAAGGAGAGGCTTCCAGCGTGTCTTGCCCACGGCGCGCACAATGTGTGCATCGATGTCGGTGCCCGGTGTGATGATATCCACCTGCACGCCGCGCCCCAACGCTGCGATAAGTGTTTTCCTCGTTAGGTTGCCGGGGATGAAATAAGCATTAGCGATCCGGATATGATGTCGCGCCGCGGCGATGGAGACTAATAACATCAGCCTCGCACTGTCTGATCCTTCGCCGGCGGAGCTTTTGAAAATCTGGCAAATGTCGTGCCCGGCGACTTCCTGCTTGGGGAAGTAGAGGTCGCCATGCAACAGCTCCGCGCGGGTCTCCATCCAGTTATCCATGAAAGCTTGTTGTAACTGGGCCACGACGGGTCCTTCGACTTTGTAGTGCGAATCCCGCCACAACCCGTGCGTGCGGCCGTCCCCTTTCCAGGCGTCGGCGATGCCCACACCGCCGATAAATCCCAAGGTTCCATCGATCACCAGGATCTTGCGATGGGTCCGGTAATTAATGCGCGAGAAATGCACGAACCGAAATATCTCCACCGCCACCCCGGCCTCTCGCATGCGGCGGATGGCAGGTCCGTGCACTTCGTTGCAGCCGAGCGCGTCCTGCAGGAAATGGACTTTCACACCAGCCCGCGCGCGTTCAGAGAGCGCGTGAGCGAAAGCCTCCGCGACTTCGCCTTCCTTCCAGAGGAAATTTTCGAAGGTGATCGTTCGTTTGGCCGAGCGAATCCCCTCCAGCATGGCCGGGAAGATCTGATCGCCATTTTCCAGAGGCTCGATCTTGTTGCCCTCAACCAGTGGCGGCCCCAGCAGATGGCCCATGGTGCGGACAAAAACGTCATCACCAACCGCGTAGTTCGCCCGAATCGGATGCCGGACTTTTTTCTCTTCGGGGAAGAAATTCCGCGCGATGAAAAGCGTGGCCAGGCTGCTTGCCGCAGCGGTTCCAAGAATTTTAGGCCACTCGGGCGGTTCGGGACGTAAACGAAGCTTCATACAAGACTATCGAAAGAGGCGGGCGATCAGACCCCTCACAGCTTGATCTGTCGCGCGACTAACGTGAGATCGCTCCCCGTCCCCTGCATCAAATCGGCCGGTCGCCCGCCGCCGCCGGCCTTGGTCAGGTTCGACGGCCAACCGAGCGAAGAGTCAGCCAGCCAGCAAGTCACCGGACTTTGGCCTAGCAGGTGCAGCTCCAGATCAACGCCATCGGGCGGTAATGCATCGTATCGCAAGAACCATTCGCCCGGACCTCCCGCCAGAACGGGCTGCACGCGACCATTCCATGAAATCGACTGAAGTTCCGATTTGCTCGAGATTCGCAGCAGCAAACTTCGAGCGTGTCGCGGCGAATCGAGATGCAACCGCAGCGCGCGAAGCGTTCCCTTCATCTGATCGCTGCGCACGATGACGGTGGGTGCTGGCAGGCGCAAAGCGGGCGCGTTAGTTGACAGACAGTTTCGCTCCGGATTCAAGACGTACGCTCCCTGCGACCCTCTGGCAGGCTTCGTGCCGAGGACGGATTTCGTCCAGCGATCGGGCTCCGCGTCGTAGCTGATCCATTTTGCCTTCCGTAAATCAACATTCACGCTGTAAAGCAAACTGTCGGCTCGCGGATGCCGCGCGCTCGTATGCGAAAGCCCGGCTCCCCAAAGGAATAAGCCGGTCGCGACCAATCCGAGGACAACCGTGACTCCTCGTCTAGGGGAGTAGGCGAAATGGAAAAACGGCGACGACACGGCGAGGAGCCAGGTAAGAAGGGCGCCGGCCGCCAGGATCCAGGTCCCCCCCAGGTTAAGACCAACGAAAAAGAAGTAAATCAGAGGAACTAAAAGCAGAAGCGCCGGCACGAGAGCTGCAAGTCCCGCGATGACTATCGTCGTTAGGCTCTTCGTCCTCAGACCAATAACCAGCGAGGCTAATCCGAAGAGCACAGGCCACTGGAAGACATAGCTGGCACCCGGTAGGATAAACAGAACGATCATTGCCAGAAAAAGCGCGGGCACCGATAACCCCAAGGCAAGGGGTTGCCACCCTAACTTCCTGCTCAGCAACACCAAAACCAAATTCCCGCAGATAAAGCCCACAGTGATCAGGCCAGCGACGAGGAGTTGATTGCTAAGTGTATCCCCTCGGAGCAAGGAATGGCCGATCAAAAATTCGAGCGCCGTCCAGACCACAAACATTCCGCCCACGACGGCGAGGAAGAGGAGAAAGAAACCTCCGATCCCGAGGAGATTTGCCCTGAACGGAACAGGCTGCGGCGCGCGAAACCACCCCAGAGCGCAGAGCGCAAGAGAGAGGACAGCCAGCAGCCAGCCCACCCAGACTGGATAAACGAAGAGCGGCCGCTGACCGAGCCAGTTGAAATAGATGCGATCCGGCTGGCGGAGGTTGCCTAACATTTGTTGGCCGAAGTATCGCGCCAAGCCAAGAGCGTTCGCGCCCATTTGCTGCACACTCCGGGGATCAAGGTTGGCCTTGGTGTCGAGGCGGGTGTGGTAATTCTCGAATTTTTCCGCGAAGGCAAAATTCAGCGCTGCGACGCCGGTGGATTTGAAGACGGAGACATCGGTGTCGTTAGGCAGCAACCGATAGACGGAATACATGAGCGACGAAGCCATCGGGTAGGGCGCGGCGCGGGCAAAATCGGAAATCAGCGCGCCGTTTTTCTCGCTCGTCTCGAACATCATCACCGGCCCCGCGCTGCCACGCGCTTCGAGGTTAATGATCACCCCCACATGCCTGGCAAGGTCTGGATGGTCGGCTACGAAACCAGCCGCTCCGAGCAGGCCTGCTTCTTCCCCATCGGTCAGAAGCACGATGAGATCGTTGCGCAACGGCCCACCGGTGCGGAGGGCGCGGACCGCTTCCAAAATCGAGATCACGCCTGCGCCGTCGTCCGCCGCGCCCGGGCCTTCCGGCACCGAATCGTAGTGCGCCACGAGAAGAACGGCCCGGCTGTTGGCGATCCCGGGGAAGGTCGCCACGATGTTTTGGGCATGTCCCGCCCTGACGTATCGATCCCGGGTCACGATACCTGTCGTTTCTTCCACGGTCGCTCGTGCGCCCAACGCGTGAAGTTTCGCGAGAAGATAATCCCGAACCCGCCGGTTTTCGGCGGAGCCAATCGGGTGTGGCTTCCGGGCTATTTCCTCCAAGTGGGACATGGCCCGCGAGGCCGAGAATTGATCGAGCGGGGCCTGGGGACCTGCCGCGGCTGGAGGCCGGGTCGCCCGCAGAGTAAATGCCCCTGCCCCGAAGAAAATGGCCCAGAGAAGAACACGGAGCAGCCGTGGTGCGGTGGTCGCCGGCGCTTTCGCCTGCTCCCCCGCGACCACGACCGCTCTCTCGCTCAAGAAGTCTTCTCTCCCCGAGCCTCGATGCGCGGGAATAACGGAGTTGGTTGACCGACTACGTGCCCCTCCGGCAATTTCCCCCATTCTGCCTCAGTTAACGAAAAGCGTTCTTCCTGTCCGCTCATTTCCATTTTCCATTGGAGCTGATCGAAAATGCCGTGAGCCGATTTCGGGAGCACCGGTGAAATGAGGATCGCGATAATACGCAATGACTCGGCCAGAGAGTAAAGAATCGGAGGGACCGCTTCAGCGCGGCCCTCTTTCATCATCTTCCAGGGCGCCGACCTCTCGATGAGTTGATTCGCTTCCGTCGCGATCTGGCCGACCACATCCATGGTCCCGCTCATTGATGCATCCTCTGCGCGATCGCGATACGTTTGCACGAGGATTTTCGTTGTGTCACCAGCCGCACCATTCCCAATCCGTAACTTCCCCTCGGAGTAACGTGCGATCATATTAAGCGTTCGATTTAAGAGATTACCTAACGAATTCGCCAGCTCTGCGTTGAATCGCTCGATGATCCGGTATTCGAGAAAATCTGCATCAAAGCCGACCACGATATCGCTCATCAAATAATAACGGAGTGCTTCCGCCCCATATTTATCGGCGAGCTCACTGGGATCGACCACGTTGCCTAACGACTTACTCATCTTCGAACCGCTGATGTTCCACCAGCCGTGCACGAGGAACTTTGGCATCTGGTCGTCGAGGAAGCCAAGAGCTTTAAGCATGATCGGCCAGTAAATGCCATGCGCCGGAATGAGAATGTCTTTGCCGATCACGTGGAGCGCCGGCCATTTCTCCTGGAATTCAGCCGGCTGCCGCGCGAAGTCCTTTTGCGCCGGATCATAGCCAATGAAGCTGATGTAATTCGTTAGGGCATCGAACCAGACGTAGTTCACGTAATCCGGATCGAAAGGCAGTTCGATGCCCCAGCTGAGACGCGCCTTCGGCCGAGAGATACAAAGGTCGCCGCTCAGTTTCTCGACCGCGTTGATCAACTCTGTCTGCCGAAAATCCGGCGTGACGCAATCGGGATGGGAACGGAGAAAACCGAGCAGCCACTCTTTGTGCTGCGCGAGGCGGAAGTAATAGTTTTCCTCGGTGCGATGCTCCACCTGTCCCCACTCGGGACCGAACTCGCCATCCGCGCCCCGCTCTTTGTCGGTCAGGAATTGTTCCTGCCGGATGCTGTAATAGCCCTCCTGTTTGTCCTTGTAGATCTGGTCTTCGTCGTAGAGCCGCTGGAGCATTCCCTGCACGCATTTCTTGTGCAGAGGATCGGTGGTGGCGGCCCACCCATCGTAGCGGACGTCCAGCTTTTCCCACAGAGCCCGGAATTGAGCGGTAATCCCATCGACGAATTCTTGCGGCGGCACGCCGGCTTTCTCGGCAGATTGCTGGACTTTCTGACCGTGCTGATCCACGCCGGTGAGGAAATAAACCTTTTCGCCTTTCAGTCGGTGATAACGCGCGATGACATCGGCCAGCACTTTCTCATAGGCGTGTCCGATATGCGGGGCGCCGTTGGTATAATCGATCGCGGTGGTGAGATAGAACGGCTTAGACATCGGCTCGGAGATATTGCGGGCGCACTCAGGGCGGCGCAACTGCGGGCTTCACCTAACGGGCGCGGTGAAGGCTGGAGGGACGGACGGGCGCCGTCCCGTCCGTGTTTCAGAAACCAAAGGTGCCCTCAACGGGAAGGACACGCCGGTCGTCTCTCCAGGATTGGGTCTAACAAGCCGGCGAGTTATTCTAACCCCAGAGCGCGGAAAGTTTCATCAACGTGCTGGAAGTGCACATCGAGCGAACAGAGACGATCGATTTCCTCCGGCGAAAGCAGTGCCTTAATCTCCGGTTCCTGCTTGGCATTCTCGGCGAATGATTGACCGCCTTTCCACGTTTTCATGGCTGCACGCTGGACAGCTTCGTAGGCGGTTTGGCGTTCCGCGCCCGCCCGGGTGAGCGCGAGAAGAATGGACTGGCTGTAATAGAGCCCTTTCGTGAGGCCTAGATTGCGCTCCATGTTCTCAGGATAGACGTGCAGCTTTTCGATCAGGTCGCGCAGCTTGACCAGCATGTAATCGAGCAGAGTGCATGAATCCGGCAGAATGATCCGCTCGGCACTCGAGTGGCTTATGTCGCGTTCGTGCCAGAGGGCGACGTTTTCCAGCGCCACAATGGAATTCCCGCGAATCACCCGCGCAAGACCGCTCAAACGTTCAGCCGTGATTGGGTTGCGTTTATGCGGCATGGCCGAGCTGCCTTTTTGTCCAGCGCTGAAGTATTCTTCCACTTCGAGCACCTCGGTCCGCTGGAGATGCCGGAGCTCGGTGGCCCAGCGATCGATGCTCGAGGCGATGAGGGCCAGCGTGGTGGAAAATTCCGCGTGACGATCGCGCTGGATGATCTGGGTGGAAAGCTTCGAGGCTTGCAGGCCGAGCTTTTCGCAAACCTGTCGTTCGACTCGCGGATCGAGGTGCGCATGGGTTCCGACGGCGCCGCTTAGTTTGCCGATGGCCACGCGCTTGAGCGTTTGCGCGAGTCGTTCCTCGGCGCGGCCGAATTCGTCGAACATCAGCGCCATCTTAAGACCAAAAGTGATCGGCTCGGCGTGGATGCCATGGCTGCGTCCGATCATCGGCGTCATTTTGTAGCGCCGAGCTTGTTCTGCGATTACGTCCCGCAATTCGCCCAGATCAACCAGGAGGATCCGGCCCGCTTCCGCAAGCTGCACGGCCAGGGTGGTATCGAGAATGTCGGACGACGTCAGGCCCTGATGAATCCAGCGAGCCGCCGGGCCCACGGAGGTTGCTACATTCTCGAGGAAGGCAATGACGTCGTGATTAGTCCTCTTCTCGATCTCGTTGATCTCCGCGATGGAAAAGCGGGCTCGTTCGCGGATCGCGGCGGCGTCTTCCGCAGGTATCTGGCCCAGCTCGGCCATGGCCTCGCAGGCCAGAGTCTCAATTTCCAACCAAATCTCGAATTTGCGCTGCTCGGACCACAGCTCGCGCATCGGCGCACGGGAATAACGCTCAATCACCGGCTCAACATAGAAAGACGCGGCCGGGCGGCAAAGCCATTCGTACAAAAAGAACGCCGCTCGGGCGAGTCTAGCGCCGGAGCGACGTCTTACGTCCCTAAGGACGGAAATTTTCTAGCAAACGCGGGCGCGATTAAAGCGGCCGTTGCTCTCAACTCGCACCTGACCGCTGCCCAGCAGATCGGCCACGGCGGCAACCGTTTCCTTGGTGTTCTTAGTGCACGAGCTAACCGCGAGGATCAGATCACCGAGCGAAAGAACCGGACGAGTCTTGAGGATTTGAGTATTCTTTTTCATGGTAGCTCTCGTTATTTGAGCACATTGAGTGCCACACTCTAAATTAGATTGCTCTCCTCTCAGAATATTCAAATTGACCGGATCAAGCAACCGATTGCAGACCGCCCGGTGACACAAACGTCGCGATATGATACACCGGACCCGGGGGGCGACTACTTTGACGGGGAGCGCTTCGCGGACATGCGAAGAACGAGAATATACATAACTGCCAGAACCGCAGAGCATACAACGATCCAGAGGGATTGCGCTTTGATGAAGTGAACAAGCGCGTCGGGATTCGAAAGGAGATCCGGCTGTGCGTGGTATGCCTTATCGCCCAAGTATGCCAGCACGGTGCACCAGATCGCCGAACCCACGATCGTGACCAAGCTAAAGATCCAGAAATTCATTCGAACGATACCGGCAGGAATGGAAATGAGATGTCGAATGACGGGCAAAAGCCGGGCAAAGAAAACGCCGCCCGCCTCGTAACGTTGCAGCCAGATCTCGGCGCGCTCCAATTTCTCTGGCGGGATGAAAAAATATTTCCCAAAGCGCTGCACCACCGGACGCCCTACCAGGAGCGCCACCCAATAGGTGATCGTAGCCCCGAGGTAAGAACCGAAAGTGCCGGCCAGGATCACGCCGGTAAAGCTGAGGTGGCCTTGAGCGGCGAGGAAAGCCGCGGGTGGGATCACAATCTCGCTCGGCACCGGGAAGATCGAACTTTCCATGGCCATGAGGAGAATGATTCCGAGATAGCCGCCGTGGAGGACCCAGCCGAACCAGATTTCAAGTAAGTGATGCATGTGAGATTTTTGGGGTTCCAGAAACGGGAATTCACATTTAGCCTCCGAGCCGTTTGCTGGTGGTGCGCCGGTAGTTCACGCGCAAATGCGCAATCTGCAATCATAAAATCCTGTCCATGATCTATCGGCGCGTGCTCCGCTACTACCGGCCCTTTCTTGGGTCGACCGCGGCGGGCCTCTTGTTCTCGCTCCTGGCGATCGGCGTCAATCTCCTCAAGCCGTGGCCGATCAAGATTATCATCGATCAGATCCTGCCGGCGAATTCCAGCTTTCGCGCGACTCACCCCAACTGGCACGACTACATCGCCCCACTCTGCCTCGCCATGGTCGGCCTCCAATTGCTCTGGGGACTCATCAATCTGTTCAGCAGTTACATCTTTGTGAAAGTCGGCTTGGAAGCCCTGCTCAAGTTGCGCACCGATCTCTACTCCTACCTGCAATCGCTTTCGCTCAAATATCACGACGCGCGCCGCTCCGCCGACTCGAGCTTTCGCGTCGCTTACGACTCGCAATCCATCCAGACGATCTATAACAAGGGCTTCACCAATATTTTCGGCTCGGTCGTCACCCTGCTCGGCCTTTTTTGCATCATGCTGCGGCTCGATTGGCAGCTCACCCTGCTGTCGTTAGGCATCGTCCCTCTCATGGTGGGCGCGATTTATTTCTTCGCCAACCAGATCCGCACCCAATCCACTTCCATCCAGGAACAGGACAGCGCCCTTCTCGCCCAGGCCCAGGAGGGCCTGAGTTCCATCCGCATGGTGGCCGCTTTCGGTCGCGAGGACTTCGAAGTCTCGCGCTTCCAGGAACGCGCGGAGCGGAGCCTGGCCGCCAACCTGCGTCTTAGCCTAACGAACGTGAAGAGCGCCCTCGTCATTAGCACGCTCATGGGCCTCGGGACGGCCGCGATGTATTACCTCGGCACGCTTCACGTCCTCGCCGGCACACTCACCTTGGGCTCGCTGATCCTCTTCAGCAGTTACCTGGTCATGCTCTACCAGCCGCTCCAGGAACTCACCTACACCGCGTGGGCTATGGAAGGCGCCACCGCCGGCGCGAAACGCTGTTTCGAGGTCCTCGATCGGGAAGACGACGTGCAAGATTCGCCGGGGGCGGTCGCGATCACGTCTACCAACGCCGCCCTCACCTTCGATCAAGTGCGTTTCGCCTATAACGAGAAGAATCCGGTGCTCGACGGCATCAATCTCAGGATTTCGCCTAACCAAATTGTCGCACTGGTCGGCGGCACCGGCGCAGGCAAAAGCACGTTGCTCAGTCTGGTGCCGCGTTTCTACGACCCCAGCGCGGGCATGGTCGCGCTCGACGGCCGCGACCTGCGTGAGATCACCAAGAAATCTTTGCGCGAACAAATCGCCATCGTCCTTCAGGACACCCTGCTCTTTTCCACCACCATTCGCGAGAACATTGCCTACGGACGGAGCGGCGCGACCGATGCTGAGATTCGCGAGGCCGCCCAGCGCGCGCAGGCGGATGAATTCATCTCGCGCCTGCCACAAGGTTACGACAGTCCCGTAGGCGAACGAGGCGGCCACCTGAGTGTCGGGCAGCGTCAGCGCATCGGCATCGCCCGCGCCTTCCTCAAAGATGCGCCCATCCTTCTTCTCGATGAGCCAACCTCTGCGCTCGACCCCACCACGGAAGCCGCCATTATGGAGACCATTAAAGAGCTCATGCATGGTCGTACTACGCTGATCGTTACCCATCGCCTGGCCACGATTCACCAAGTCGACCAAATTATCGTGCTCGAGCACGGGAAAATCGTCGAGGCAGGCCGCGGCCCCGATCTTGTCAACCAGGGCGGCGCCTACGCTACCCTTTACCACGCGGGCAATTATCATGAGCAACGTTAAGGCCGACCGCAGAATCGAAGACGACTGGTGGACAAAACCGATTCCGCCTAACGTTCACTTCGGCACCGGACTTTATTGCGAGACTGCGCAAATCTTCCGATTCGTACGCAGCCGTCACGAGGACGCTATTCGGCTGGGCGACTACGTCTCGTGCTATTCGGGCTGCTCTTTTGCCATCGGCGAAAACGGGCGCTGCACCGTGGGCGACTTCACCCTTCTGAATGGCGCGATCATCATGGCCGAGGAACTCATCGAGATTGGCAGCTACTGCCTCATCTCTTGGAATGTTGGAATTGCCGATTCCGATTTCCACCCGGTCGATCCCACACAACGCCGTCAGGACGCGCTGGCCCTCGCTCCCTTCTACAAGGGGCGCCCACCCCGTCCGCCCATTCGCACCGCCCCTGTCCGGATTGCCGATAACGTTTGGATCGGAATGAATGCGGTCATCCTCAAAGGCGTCAGCATTGGTGAAAACGCGGTCGTCGCCGCCGGTTCGGTGGTCTCAAAAAACGTCGCACCCAACACCGTGGTGGCGGGCAACCCGGCGATCGTGGTCAAGCGCTTGGAAACCGCAGAAGACGCCGAGAACGCAGAGCGAGGATGAAAAGAATAAAACTCTGCCTCCTCCGCGCACGCTGCGGGTAAAATCCATGAAACGAAAAAAGATCGTTGTTATGGGATTCATGGGCTCGATGCCCATCGCCGGAGTCATCTGGCAGCACATCCATTACATCGTCGGCCTGCAACGTCTCGGTCACGACGTCTATTACATCGAAGATTCCGCGCGGCTGCCCTATAATCCGCAAACCTTCGACACGAGCGAGGACTTCACCTACGCGGCTGAGATTCTGGCCCAATTGGCTCATGAATTTGGCTTCGAACATCGCTGGGCCTATTGCGCCCGTTACCTGGCCGAGAAACCGACCGCCGGTCTTCGCCTAACGAAAATCCAGCAACTCTACCTCGAGGCAGATGCGATTTTTAACGTCTGCGGCACCCAGGAATTCAACGACGACTTACGCAAGAGCAACGCCATCCTCTACGTCGAGAGCGATCCCGGTGTGGAACAGATCAAGGTCGATCAACGCAATCGGGGCACGATCGAGTATCTCAGCCAGCACCGCGCGCTCTTCACCTTCGGCGAGAACATCGGGACCGACCGCTTCCCCGTCCCGCTGCGCAAGTTGCGCTGGCTCACCACGCGCCAACCGGTGGTCACCGACCTCTGGAAAACCGTGCGCGCCCCGTCGGCCGCGGCAGTTTTCACTTCCATCGCGAACTGGTCCACCAGCGGCCTGAAAGACATTTCTTGGCGAGGCGAAAAGTATTTATGGAGCAAATCGCGGGAGTTTCAGCGCTTCGTCGCGGCTCCCAGGAAAGCCGGCGAGCCCTTCGAATTGGCCACCGACATCAAGGACGAGAAAACGCGCGAGAAATTTCTCCAAAACGGCTGGCGCTTTCGTGGTCCACACGAGATGAGCGTCGGTTACTGGCAGTATCGCGATTACATCCGGCGCTCGAAGGGCGAGTTCACTGTGGCCAAAGATCAGTATGTGCGGTTGAAAACTGGCTGGTTTAGCGATCGGAGCGCCTGTTACCTGGCCGCCGGCCGGCCGGTTATTACACAGCAAACCGGGTTCACCGAGCACTACGGTGGCCAGGGAGGTCTGTTCGCTTTCAGTTCGTTAGGCGAAATCGCCGAAGCTGTCCGTGAAATCAATGCGGACTACAAGCAGCAGAGTCGGGCCGCACGCACGGTTGCCCGCGAGATCTTCGAAGCGGAAAAGGTCCTCGAATCGATGCTGGATCGCGCCGGCATCTGATTATTTTCCGTTTAGCACACGCCGAAGCGCTCGCTCCTTCGCCCGGCGAAGCGCGGCCAAAACCGGTCATGCGCGGAATAGAAAACGCTCTGCTGCTTCTTCCACAGTGAACGTTTTGCCTCGCCGGCCATCTAACCCTCGATTGCCGTTTACACCGGGACGCTTCTGTTTGATCTTCCCGCTCTTTTCCTGATGCATCGATTTCGTTTCTTTCTCTGCGCCTTGGCGCTCTGCCTCGTCGCCGGAGCCCAGGCCCAGCCCAATGGTCAGATCCAGACCAGCCTCGTGCGAATCACTTCGACGGAGGTAGAACCCGACTACCGGGCTCCGTGGAATTCTGGTTCCATCGGACGTGGCGTCGGCGCCGGTTTTGTCATCGATGGCCAGCGCATCCTCACGAATGCCCACGTGGTCAGCAACAGCCGCTACCTGACGGTGGAGCGCGAAGGCGATCCCAAGAAATACGCGGCCTCCGTCCAATTCGTGGCGCACGATTGCGATCTTGCCTTGCTTCAGGTGGCCGACGCCAACTTCTGGAAAAACATGAAGCCGCTCAATCTCGGCGGCATCCCCGCGTTGGAATCGACGGTCTCAGCCTATGGATATCCGATCGGCGGCGAGCGCATGTCGGTCACGACCGGCATCGTCTCGCGCATCGACTTCAGCCTCTACACCCACTCCGCCATCGACTCGCACCTTGCGATCCAGATCAGCGCGCAGATCAATCCCGGCAACAGTGGCGGTCCCGTCATGCAAAGTGCCAAGGTCGTCGGCGTCGCCTTTCAGGGTTACAGCGGAGACATCGCCCAAGGTGTCGCTTACATGATCCCGACACCGGTCATTCGCCGTTTCCTCAAGGACATCGAGGATGGTCATTACGATCGCTACGTCGACCTCGGCATCACCTATACAAAGCTCCAGAATCCGGCCCAGCGAACTTTCCTCGGATTGAAAGATGACGACCGCGGTATTCTGGTCGGAACGGTCATCACTGCAGGGCCCTGCGGGAAGGCCGTCCAGTCGGGCGACGTCCTCCTTTCCATCGATGGCCATCCCATAGCGAGCGACGCCTTTGTCGAATTTGAGGGCGAACGGGTGCAAATGCCCGAGGTCGTCGAGCGCAAATTCAAGGGCGACTCGGTGAAACTCGATCTCCTGCGCCACAAACAGCCACTCACTGTGGACGTCACGTTAGGCACGGTCTGGCCTTATTTAATGCAGGGGCACAGCTACGACATTCGCCCCCGCTATGTCGTTTATGGCGGTCTGCTCTTTCAGCCCATGTCGCTCGACTTGCTTGAGGCCTATCGCATCAGCGATCTCCGCGTCCGGCACTTCTTCGATTTCTTCGTCAACGACCAGATCTATCTCCAGCATCCGGAAGTGATTCTCCTAACCAACATCCTGCCCGATCCCATTAATACTTACCTGACTCCCTATCGCTCCGGCATCGTAGACGAAATCAATGGGAAAAAGGTCGGGACTCTGCAGGATTTAGCGCGTGCCTTTGAGCAACCGGCGGATCGTTTTGTGATCAAAATGGTCGGCGATGGTCCGCCCCTCGTGCTCGATCCCAAACAGGTGGAGAGCGCACGCGAACGAATCAAAACCCGCTATAACGTATTGCAGGAGCAGAATCTCGACGAGCAACCGGCGGCCAAACCTGCCGTGGCAGCCACGGATAATATCTGAGTATGCGCGCGCTGACCCTTCTTCTCGTTATGCTGTTTGGCCTTTCTCCTTTGGCCGAAGCTAAGAAATCTCCGGTGGCGGTGAAAAAGCTCAGCGCCAGCGCGCAAGGCGCGGTCGAGGCAAAGGAAGTCTCGCTGGTCCGAGTCAACGTGACGGGGCAGCCCTACGATTACTTTCGACCCTGGCAAAAGAAAGCGCCCTTCTCCAAGCGCGCGCTCGGGGCGGTCTTACCTAACGACCGCGTCCTCGTCACCGCCGATTTGGTGTCGAACCAAAACTATGTCGAACTGGAGCGCGCCGAATCCGGCGAAAAGTCTGCCGCAAATGTGGTGGTGGTCGATTACGAATCCAACCTGGCCTTGATCGAACCGACCGATAAGTCCTTCCTCCGAGGCCTGAAGCCGCTGGAACTCGCTCTCGATACGGTGGTGGGCGACCGACTTGCGGCCTGGCAATTGGAAGCGACAGGCGCGCTGGTCGTGACGGAAGGCATCGTCACTACCATCGGGATGTCTCGTTATCCGGCAGATGTCGCCGATTTTCTGACTTATCGCTTAAGCATTCCGATGCAGTATCGCGATAACAGTTACACGGTGCCGCTGGTTAAGAATAACAAGCTGGCCGCTCTGCTCCTCCGTTACGATCCGCGCTCGCAGGTGCTCGATGCGATTCCCGCGCCGATTATCGCGCATTTTCTCAAAGACGCCGCGGGCGCTAAATATCAGGGCTTTCCTTCGTTAGGTATCTCCTTCTTTCCTACCCGCGACCCTCAACTGCGCAACTTCGCAGGAGAAACCAGCAAGAGTGGAGGTGTCTATATTACCAGCGTCGAGCCCGGCCTGCCGGCCGCCCAGGCGGGTCTGCTGGCAGGGGACATCGTGGTCGCGGTCGGAGATCACGAGGTCGATCAGAACGGGAATTATGTTGATCCGCTCTACGGGAAACTCGGCTTTGGCAATCTGCTTAACGCCAAGGTCTACGTAGGCGATTCCGTGGCCCTCCACGTCTTGCGCGAGGGCAAGCCGGTCACCCTGAACGTGAAACTCGATCATCGCGCAGAAGAAGACTATGTCATCCCGCCCTACAACATCGATGATCCCCCATCCTACTACGTCCTCGGCGGTCTAATCTTCCAGGAACTAACCCGGCAATACCTGAAGGAATGGGGCAGTACCTGGGAGAAAAGCGCGCCGCAGGATTTTGTTTATCTCGATAAGTTCCAGTCGGAGCTCTTTCCCGAGGGCCATCGCCACGTGGTGATCCTGAGCCAGGTGCTTCCCGCTAATAGCACCATCGGCTTCGATGACTTCAGCTATCTCGTGGTCAAGAAGGTGAATGGGAAAGAGATTCGCTCGTTAGGCGACTTGGCCGAGGCCGTCAAACAGCCGGTGGATGGATTTCATGTCATCGAGACCGTAGACGATCCGAAGCAGATCGAGCTCGACGCAAAGCAGGTCGCGGAAGAATCCGACGCCTTGCAGAAAAATTACGGTCTTCCGGCCATGCAGCGCATGGAGTGAGCAGGACTTGCGGCGCCTTTGGCGCGATTTTCGACTGGGACGGCGTCATCATTGATTCCGGGAA
The DNA here is from genome assembly GCA_051003355.1 of Chthoniobacterales bacterium. GTDB lineage: Bacteria > Verrucomicrobiota > Verrucomicrobiia > Chthoniobacterales > UBA10450 > Palsa-1392. Next base: position 15,144 of record JBPCLK010000131.1, read on the forward strand.
ACTGCACGAACGCAGTTGGCACCGGCTCGCTCAAGAGCTTGGCAAGAAAATTGCCCCGGGAAGTTTTATCCGCGGTTTTGGGATGAAGAGTGCCCGCATCATTGAGGAAATTCACGGGTGGGCCGACGATCCTGACGAGGTAGAGTCCTTAACCTTTCGCAAGGAAGAGCTCTATCGCGAAATCGTCGGTCAGACCGAGATCGCTGCGCTCCCAGGAGTCGCAAGGTGGTTACAGAGCTTGCGGGAAGCGGATGTTCCTTGCGCGGTAGCTTCCTCGACCCATCGCTTGAATATCGAAGTGATTCTCGATCGCATCGGCCTGACAGACGCTTTCCGCGTCATCGTTTCCGCCGAGGATGTCTCGCAGGGCAAGCCACATCCGGAAGTCTTCCTCAAAGCCGCAGAGAAACTGCTTCTCGCTCCGACGCGCTGCGTCGTCTTCGAGGATGCTCATGTCGGAATCGCAGCTGCTAAGGCAGCGAATATGAAGGTCATCGCCGTCACCACGACTCATGCCGCGGAACAATTGTCTGGTGCCGACCTTGTGGTAAGTCGCCTCGACGAGCTTACGATTGAGCGCGTCGTTTCCATCCTCTAGAGCAGGGGGTGTCAGAAGAGACTGCACAAGAACTCACCTGCTTGGCGGGAGGTGTCCCCACCTTCGAGAGGGTAACATTTACCGGCAAGATTGCTTCCGCGAGGGCGCCAGAACGGCACGCGAGGGCGCGTGCGCTCCCCAGAGTTCCCGTAGGTCCGTCCTCGGACTCTTCTCGTCCGGAAGGGTCAGAACTTGAAGACTCACTGCTCAGTCTTCGCTGCGGGCAGCACGGCCGTTGGCTAATCCCCAAAGGAAATTTCTACGTCACGCGCGGTGTGGACCATCTGGCTCGACGGTTGCACCAGACGCAGCCGGTTGACTGCGTCGGCGATGGGCACGTGTTGCACTTGATAATTCTGGTAGCTCACCATCGAACCGAATTTGCCCTCATTGGCCAGTTGCACGGCTTTTACCCCGAAACGTGTCCCAAGGATTCGATCCAGCGTAGTCGGCGCCCCGCCCCGTTGCAGATGGCCAAGGACGCAGCAGCGTGTCTCTTTCCCGGTCCGCGCGGCCAGCTCGTGCGCTACCACATCACCGATCCCGCCGAAACGATACTCGCCGGCCTCCGTTTGATGCAAAACCTGTTGCCCGTCCTGCGGCGTGGCCCCTTCCGCCACCACCACCATGGAGCTGAGCGCGCCTTCCGCTTCGCGCTGCTTGATGAAAGCGGCCAGCTTCTCGTAATCGAAAGGAATCTCCGGAATCAAGATCGCGTCCGCGCCGCCGGCGATGCCGCCGTGCAGGGCGATCCAGCCAGCGTGGCGACCCATGACCTCGAGAACCATGACACGCTTGTGGCTCGACGCCGTGGTATGCAGCCGGTCGAGCGCATCAGCCACTGCGGCCACCGCTGAATCAAAACCGAAGGTCATGGCCGTTGCTTCGAGATCGTTGTCGATGGTCTTCGGAACGCCGATGCAATCGATTCCGCCCTCTTGCAATTGCAAGGCGGTAGTCATGGAGCCGTCGCCTCCCACAATGATGAGCGATCTGACCATCAGGCGATCGAGAACTTCTCGCGCCTGGGCGATGACTTCCGCCGCGACCACGGCACGTTTTCCCGCGCCGACCTTGGCAATAAAATGCCCCTTGTTGGTTGTGCCAATGATGGTTCCGCCTAACGACATGATCCCGTTGGTGCCGTCGCGATCCAGAATCACGTATTGCCCGGGCGGCAGCAGACCTTCGAAGCCGTCTTTAAATCCTACCACTTCCCAACCCAACTTTTCCGAAGCGAGCACGACTCCGCGCAGCACTGCGTTCAGCCCTGGGCAGTCCCCTCCGCTGGTCAGGACGCCGATTCGCGGCCTCATCACTCGGTGGCGCCGCCCAACGTCTCGCGTGGATCCATTGGCCGCCCCGCCGCGGCCCACCGGTCGTAGAGTGACCAACCACGGGTGAGAAGCGCGGCGCCTTCGCCAAAACGATCATTGCTGCCGAGAACCACCACGATCAAACGCCGGGGCGTGATCAAAGTCGTCGTCCCCTGCTGCACCACTTCGGAAGCCTTCGGCGCGCTCAAGATAAGGCAGTCCCCGGCGCGCTCCGTGCGACCGGTCTTGACCCCGTCGATCTCGTCCCGGCCAAGCAACTCGTTGGTGTTGCGCAGCAAATAGCGCAGCCTGCCCGAGCCACGACCGAACTCGATTTCGCGCTCTTTTTGCGAAACATAAAAACGGAACCCGGCTTTGTTCATGGCGTAACGCGTCAGGCGTGCCATGTCCGCCGCGGTCGAATACGGCTTCTCGTTCCCGTCGATTCCGCTTGGATTCAAAAACCGAGTGCGCTCCATCCCGAGGTGTTTGGCCAGCGCATTCATTTGCAGAACAAAATAGTCGACCGGCGTTCCGCGCGCCGCTTCGCCCGTCGGTGGCATGCTGGTCTGCAACGCCCGTCCGACGTGATCCGCCAGCGTATAAGCAGCGATGTTGTCCGACTGCACCAGCGCCGCGTAGAGCAGATCGCGCAGAGTCATCGTGTCGCCCGGTTGGAACCCAATGTTATTCTCGGCCGAGCCGATAAAAGCGGTTGGTTGAATGACCGCGACCTGCGCGAGATCACCGTTCTGCTTGGCCGCCCAGTCAAGCACCACCATGGCGGTGGCGATCTTGGTCAGACTGGCAACCTGCCGCTTCTTGTCCGGCTGATTCTTGTCGAGGATACAACCCGTTTGCGCATCGACCACGATGGTCGACTCGGCGGCCCGCAGGGGCGCAGCCGCACCGAGGAGCAGCGCCAATGAAAGGGCGAAAAAAGAAGTTTTGCGGAGAAAAACCATCACGACCGTCGAAACCGCTGCACGTTAACTGGACCTTTCCGCTTGGCAACCGGAATCCCCCGGCCTAACGATCCCAGGTGAAATTGCGCTAACGAAGGGTGACCGACGAGCGCGCTCCATAGCGGAACGCATCCGGGCTCAGGACCAGTAAAATTCGTTCGGCCGCGTTCCGCAAATCGAAAGGAGTCGCCTTGCCCAAACCGCTCGCGCGAATGGTGCCAGCTTTCCCTTGCAGGCGGCTACCGCCGGCCATGTCAAACTCGTAAACCACCCGATGTTTCTCCACGTCCGTCACCTTCACGTGCAGACCCAGGTAAGAGCGACCCAGTCCGGTCGGTCCAGCAAAAAGACGGCCCACGGGACTGCCGCCATCGACGAGCGTAAATTCGCCCTCGACCAGCCAGCCTACCCTCGGCACTTCGTCCCCCTCGAGCACGCGCGCCGGGGCGAGCTTGCTCAGTTCCTCTTTGAGATCGCCGGCAAATTGGATCGGCGTGAGAGACTTCCGAATCGGCATTTCGCCGAGAGATGCGGCCTCGTCGCCGGTAAAGATAGCGCGATCGATACAGAACGGGCGGATATAAATCGCGCTGGGATTGGTAGCGCCGACCCCGCAATTCGCTTCATAGCGCACAGTTTCCGAGCCGAAATCTTTCGCGTCCACTTGCGTGCGACTCGCGGTACTCGAGGTGTAGGTCCGCGTAACCACCATGTCGGCACAGGAGCAGAGCAGCAAACTGGAGGAGATGACGATAAATGATTTCATAAGCTTAGGTCGCCGCCCGCCTCCGTCGTTGGGACGGCTGCCGGAGACTTCGACTCCCTGATGCAACTCCCGTGCCGCGCGCCGCGGAAAAATGCCTTTCTAGGCGGCTGCGCGCCTCGCGCGATGGGTCTTCACCAGGCTCAGACAGATGAAATAAGCGGCTACGGCCGAGGGCAAACCGATGAAGATCGAGCCGATCAGGAGCGGGCGTCCCAGAGTGATGAAGCTCTCCCAGTGGGCATAATCTCGCAGACCCATCTTGGAAAAATGAATCCGCCGCGGCAGATGCCCGTGCATGGCCCAAAAACCCAGTTTGTACTCCCAGAGATAAATCGCCGGCATGAACGGCAGAATCACATCGTGCAGACTCACACTCACAGCAGCCGCGACCTTGCTTCCCTTGCAAATCCAGGCCACCGCGATGGAGAGCAACGTCTTCAGACTCCAGAGCGGTGAGAAACCAAAGAAGATCCCGATCGCCACTCCCAGCGCGATCGAATGCGGCGTGTCCTTGATCATCACCACCCGCAGATACATCCGGCCGAGCCAGCTCTGAAATCGCCGCCACAATCCCGGCTGCTCCGTTGGTTTATCTTCCATCTCAGCCTTGCCTAACGGAAGAAATCGGCCTGGCGCGGCGGACCCTTGGTGATCTGCCCCAGCGCGGCGCGCAGCCTGAGCGCCGCGTGCGGCGCGAAATCCAGCGCGTTATTATTAAAAATGATGTGCACCTCTTCGGCTTTCGTAGCGAGCCTCCTCGCCCGCTGGGCGACCTCGTCGATCTCCTCGTCGCAGTAATCGTAATAGAAGCGCTCGGCCACCGTCTTGCCGTGCAAATAAGCGTCCGGATCTCGGCCGTGGAGCCGTAAGTAGGCCAGACGCCGGTCGGTCACGTCGTCGAGCTCACTGGGCATGATGGTGAAGTGTTCTTCGTTAGGCGCATCGACCAAGGCGAGAGTGGTCCGGTGTTGCCGGAAGAATGTGAGGGTCTTCTCCAGCTCCTCCCCCGTCGCCCAATTTCGGTTCCGCAGCTCCACCACCACGCCTAACGAGGCCAGTCGGCCAAGCAATTCCTCCAGTTCCGTGAGCTCGTGCTTCCGAGGCGAAAAGGCGGGTGAAAGCTGAAGCAGGAACGTTCCGAACTTGCCCGCAGCCCGCATCGGCTCAATCGCCGAGACGATGTGTTCGAGTAAAGCGCTCTCCAGTTTCGGCGTGAGCCCGACCTTCTCTTTTCCATCCGCTGCGGCCGTCTGTTGCAGCGAGGGCGGAAGCGATTTCAAGGTCGCCGCATGGCGCGAGAGGAGCCGGTGCAGTTTGAAATCAAAAACAAAATCATCCGGTGTTCCCTTCACCCAGCGCTCAACCAGCCGCCGATCGGGCACGGCGTAAAAAGAGGAATTAACCTCCACCAAACCGAAATGCTGCGCGTACCACGAAAGACGCTCGCCCGCTGGCATCTTCGGAGGATACCATCGCTCCACGAACCCGGGATCCGACCAACTGGCCGTCCCCACGGCAATACGCTCGGAGACGGATGACGCGGCTGTCGGCACGTCGAAGAAGACGTGCGGCGACTGCGAAACGCAAATGCGCCCATGTTGGGCTGGCGCGAGAGCTAGCCAGCGATCCGGACTGATGAGCGACTCCGAATGCGGAAAATTGGTTGCGGGGGCGGGATTTGAACCCGCGGCCTTCAGGTTATGAGCCTGACGAGCTACCAGACTGCTCCACCCCGCGATCTTGAGAGCCAATTATCACCGCGTTCGCCGCGAACGCAAATGACGAATTGCGTTCCGGCTCTCCGCGGACAAAATACTTGCCGCCTCGGCCTTCAGAGGCAAGATATACGCCCCCTCAACGGACGAATATTCCAGCGTAGCTCAGTGGTAGAGCGGTCGGCTGTTAACCGATTGGTCGTAGGTTCGAGTCCTACCGCTGGAGCCATTCACGGGCAATCCTGCCTTATCCCAGTTGGCGTGCCAGGAAGCCGAATTCGGCCTGGCGCAGTGGTGGATCTTTTTCGGCGGCCAAACGCAGGCGGAGCGCTCGCAGCTTGGCGAGCCCGCGCGGGATGCGCAGAGTCGTCCGGGAGCTGAGCAGAGACGCGGTCGCGAAGCGGTGAGCTGAAGGCGAATATTTGTTCATGCGCTCAATTTATTCGACTGGGTAGGACATTGGCTGTCCGATAGATTGAATATTTTTCTTGTCGATCGTTTTTTTCGCCTGTATGAGGCGGTCCGTGAGCAACCGACTTCCCCTCCTCAGCCCGCCGCGGACTGGCACTTTCTCCCGCCCGCCCCTCGCCCGTATGATGCAGCTCCACGCCCAACTGCAGGCCAGAACTTTCCCTAACTGCCGGAAGCTGGCCGAGGAACTGGAGGTCTCGAGCAAGACGATTCAGCGCGACATCGATTTCATGCGCGACCGCCTCGGTCTCCCCATCGAATACGATCAACTGCACTTCGGCTTTGTTTACACGGAGCCGGTGACCAGTTTCCCTAATGTCGAGGTTTCCGAGGGCGAAATCGTGGCGCTCTTCGTCGCCCAGAAAGCTTTGCAGCAATACAAGGGAACGCCCTTTGAAGCACCGCTGAAAGCCGCTTTCCAGAAGATCGGCGACGGACTCAAGGACAAGATCTCGTTCACCTGGAGCGAGCTCGATTCATCCATCTCATTTCGCAGCGCCGGACGCAGCCTGTCCGATATCGAGGTTTTCGAAACAGTCAGCCGTGCGGTTTTGCGTTCGGAAGAACTGGAGTTTCGCTATCGGAAGCTGCGCAGCTCACGCTTCGAGGCGCGCCGGGTCCGGCCCTATCATCTCGGCTGTGTCGAAAACCAATGGTATCTCTTTGCTTTCGATCTGGAGCGGCAGCAGCTCCGCACTTTCGCGCTCCCGCGCGTGCGCGATCCTCAACCGACCGGCGCGCATTTCCGGAGGCCAGCTGATTTTTCCATCAATCGATTCCTCGATTCCAGCTTCGGCGTGTTCCGGGGCGAAGGGAAAAACCTCGTCCGGATTCGTTTCGACTCCTTCGCGGCCCAGCTGGTTCGTGAACGAGTCTGGCATCCCTCGCAAAAGATCAGGAGTTTGCCTAACGAAGAGCTGGAACTGCGTCTTCAACTGGGCTCGCTGGAAGAGATCGAGCGCTGGATCCTGAGTTGGGGCGAACATGCCACCGTGGTGGCTCCGCAAAAGTTGATCGAACGGATGCACGCCACGGCGCGACATCTCGCGACCATCTACGCGAAGTCGTAGGCTGCAGCGCGGGTCGCGGTCGCAGCGACTCGGGAGGGCAACCGCCTTAGGCGGGTCGTGGCCGAGATTCGAACACGGCGATGACAGAGCATCGCCCTCCATTCTCCAAACAATTTCACCCCTGGGACAGCCTTTGTCTCACCCATTCCGCCATAGTTGGCGCATGAACAAAAACGACACGGAGATTGCCTTCGTCCTCGACCGTTCGGGATCCATGCAGAGTTGCCGGGAAGCGACCATCGACGGCTTTAATTATTTCCTGCGAGAGCAGCAGGCTCTCGGAGGCCTGGCCAAACTCACTCTCGTGCTCTTCGACGACGAATACCTGGTTCCGTTCCGATCGCTGCCGGTCCCTGAAATTCTGCCCTTTGATCGTGAGACTTATGTGCCCCGCGGTTCCACGGCGCTGCTCGATGCGATTGGCCAGACCATCGACGATCTGGGGGCGCGGCTGGCGGCCTTGGACGAAACCGCTCGGCCAGCCCAGGTCATCGTGGCGATTCTCACCGATGGCTTGGAAAACGCCTCCACGAAGTTCACCTGGAAACAAGTCTCACAACGGATCAAACAGCAGACTGCCCACTATCAATGGACGTTTCTTTTCCTCGGGGGAAACCAGGACGCGATCGCGACCGCTGGACAACTTAGTATCGCGGCCAGGAACGCGGCGACCTACGCCGCTGATGATGCTGGCCTCCGCTCGTTGAGTCCTTCGCTCTCGCGCAAGGTCAGGTCTCTCCGGCAAATGGAGCGAGGGTCCGCCACGCTTCACGAGCAGCAGGACGCGGCCGCGCCCATGTCAGATCTGGTTGAGGAAGAAGACCGCAAAGAGCGCGGAAAATAGGGAGATCCCCTCGGCTGCTCACCCCAACCCCAGAACGTTCTCCCACATGACGAGATTAGGTCTGCGATGGTCGCTGCTCGTTCGCGCGCCCGGTATGCTCGGTCTTCGCTTCATTGATTGTCTCGGAGGTAAAGCCGCGGATCACAACGTAGAAGACCGGTGTCAGGAGAAGACCGAAAAAGGTGACCCCGAGCATGCCAAAGCAAACGGCTGTGCCTAACGACTGTCGCATTTCGGCCCCTGCCCCGCTTGCGATCACCAGAGGAACGACGCCGAGAATGAAGGCAAACGAAGTCATCAGGATCGGGCGCAAACGCAACCGGCACGCCTCGATCGCGGCGGCGAAACGATCTTTCCCGGCGCGCTCCTGTTGCCGGGCAAACTCCACGATCAGGATCGCGTTCTTACTCGCCAGACCGACCAAGACGACGAACCCAATCTGTGTGAGAATGTTGTTGTCGAAACCGCGCAGCATCACGCCCGCGATCGCGCTCAGCAGACACATCGGCACGATCAGGATGACGGCCAGCGGCAGCGTCCAGCTTTCGTATTGCGCCGCCAAGGTCAGAAAAACGAAGAGCACGCAAAGCGGAAAAATGTAGAGCGCGGTGTTGCCCGCGGCGCGCTGCTGGTAGGCGAGATCCGTCCACTCAAAGTTCATCCCACGCGGCAGATTCTCGCGCGCCAGGCGCTCCATCGTGTCGAGCGATTGTCCCGAACTGAAGCCTTTGGCGGTGTCTCCGTTAATCTCGGCGGCCGGGAAAAGGTTATAGCGCACGACGCGATCGGGGCCGGTCGTTTCCTTGATGTTCATGACCGAGCCGAGCGGCACGATCCCACCCGCGGCGTTGCGTGTTTTCAGCCGCGCGATGTCGTTCACGTCGTCGCGGAATTGCGCGTCGGCCTGCGCCGTCACGCGGTAGGTGCGTCCGAAAAGGTTGAACTCGTTCACGAAAGTCGACCCGAGATAGGTCTGCAGAGTATCGAAAATGTTGCCTAACGGCACCTTCAACATCTTGGCTTTGGTCCGGTCGACATCGGCAAAGAGCTGCGGCGTCGAGGCACGAAATTGAGTGAACACCTGCACCAAACCGGCATCGCCACGCGCGGCCTGAATGACCTTGTCGGTCGCCGCCTGCAGCTCACGCAGACCGGCGCCGGAGCGCTCCTGCACTTCCATTTTGAAGCCGCCGCCGGTGCCAAGACCGCGGACCGGCGGCGGTGGGATGACAGCGACCTGTGCGCCTTGCACAACCGAGAGACGTTTGCGCAGATCGGAGATCACGGTTGGGCCATCGAGTTTGCGTCCGCGTTCGTCGTAAGGCGCGAAACCCGGGAACAGCGCGGCGGCGTTGGAACTGTTCGCGCGGGTCGCACCGGAGAAACCGGCGAAGGCCACAACGCGATTAATCCCGGGAGTTTCCAACCCGATTTTGATGACCTGCTTCACGACCTCATCAGTCCGATCGAGCGAAGCGCCATCCGGCAACTGAACAGCAATGATCGCGTAGCCCTGATCGAGCGCCGGGATGAAACCTGTCGGAACGCGTTTGAAGGCGAAGTAAGTGAGGAGAAGCAGGACGGCATAGACAGCGAGCGCCAGTCCACTGCGCCGGATCAAACGCCCGACGGTGGGCACGTAAAGGCCGACCGTCTTGTCAAAGAAGCGATTAAATCCGCGAAAGAGCCAGCCAAAAACTTTGTCCAGGAACCGGCTGAACCAATCTTTTTTCGCATCGCGCGGCCGGAGCAGAATTCCGCCCAGGGCTGGACTCAAAGTGAGCGAAACGAAAGCCGAGATGACGGTCGAAACAGCGATCGTTAGGGCAAACTGCCGATAGAACTGTCCGGTAATACCGCTAATGAACGCCGTCGGAACAAAGACCGCCGCGAGGACGAGCGCGACGGAGACCACCGGACCGCCCACTTCATCCATGGCCTTGCGCGCCGCATCACAGGGTGAAAGGCCTTCCTCGATGTTGCGCTCGATATTTTCGACCACCACGATGGCGTCATCGACCACGATCCCGATGGCCAGGACCAGCCCGAAAAGCGAGAGGTTGTTGAGCGAAAAACCAAGCGCCGACATGGCGGCGAAAGTGCCGATCAATGAAACCGGAATCGCGACCAGCGGAGTGACCGTGGCGCGCCACGACTGCAGGAAAATCATCACAACGAGCACCACGAGCAGGACCGCCTCGAAGATAGTGTGCACGACCGCGCTGACCGATTCCTCAACGAAAACCGTCGGGTCGTAGATGACGCGATATTCGAGACCTTTCGGAAAGTCCTTGCTCAGCTTCTCCATGGTCGAGCGCACTTCGTGGGCAGTCGCAATCGCGTTCGAGCCCGGACGTTGCTGGATGGCGAGCGCCACCGCCTGGGTCGCTTCTTTTTCGTTAGGGAAACCGAGGTAACTATTAACCGAGTAATCGAGCCCGCCGAGCTGGACGCGTGCGACGTCTCTTACCCTAACGACGCGTCCTTGCGTGCCGGTCTTGACCACGATCTCGCCAAACTGGGTCGGATCGACCAGCCGACCGAGCGTATTAACCGAAAGCTGGAAGGCGTGGCCCGGCCCAACTGGTTGCTGACCGATGACGCCAGCGGCCACCTGCACATTCTGCTCGCGCAAAGCGGCGACCACATCACTCGCGGTCAGGTTCACGGACGAAAGCTTCTCCGGGTCGAGCCAGACGCGCATGCTGTATTCGCGCCCGCCGAAAATATTGACCGACCCCACGCCATCGATGCGCCGGAGCACGTCGCGCACGTGCAGGCTGGCGTAGTTGCTGATGTAAAGCTGGTCGTAACGCTTGTCGGGCGAAAGGAGGTGCACGACCAGCAGCAAATCCGGCGAGCTCTTATCAGTCGTGACACCGATCCGCTGCACGGCCTCCGGCAATCGCGGGACGGCGACCGCGACGCGGTTCTGCACCAATACCTGCGCCTTATCGAGATCCGTCCCGAGCTTGAACGTGATCGTGAGAGTCATGGCCCCGTCGGTCGTGCACTGCGACGTGAGATAGAGCATGTCCTCGACGCCATTGATCTCTTGCTCGAGCGGCGTCGCGACGGTCTCCGAGATGACCTCGGGATTGGCTCCGGGATAACTCGTCGTCACCACCACGGTCGGGGGCGCCACCTCCGGATACTGCGCGATGGGTAAAGTGAAATACGCGATCCCACCGACGATCATGATGACGATCGAGATAACGGCCGCAAAAATAGGGCGGCTGATGAAAAAGTGAGAAAACTTCACAATTGAAGGAATCCGCTATCGCGCGGTGACTTTTTCGATCGGCTTCCCAGCGGTCTCCCCGCCGGCGTCCGGCACGAACTTACTCGCCGGCTCTTCCTTCGGCTTGACCTCGATTCCCGCGCGCGCGCTTTGCAACCCAAGCACGATCACGCGATCGTTAGGCTTCAATCCCTCGCGGATGACGCGCAGCTGATCGATCATCGGGCCGGGTTTTACTTTGCGGTATTCCGCCTTGTTGTCCGCGCCCACGACCCAGACAAATTTCTGCGATTGATCGGAGACGATCGCCTGATCGGGAATCAGAATCGCCTGATGCGGCGGACTGCCAAGGAGTTGTAGCCTAACGAATTGACCTGGGGTCAAGAGGAAGCCAGGATTGTCAAAAACAGCACGCCCCTGGATCGTCGCCGTATCCACATCGATCCGGTTCTCGACGAAATTCATCCGTCCGAGATGCGGAAAGCCTTCCTCATCGGCCAGCGCGAGTTTGACCGGATTGGCGACGTCGCGCGAGCTCTGCCGCTCGCCGCTGCGATCGAGCCTGACGTATTTCAGATACGCCTGCTCATCCGCTTCGAAGTAGGCGTAGATCGGATCGAGCGACACGATGGTAGTCAGCAGGGTGGCGGTCGCCGCGCCCCCGCTGATCAGGTTCCCTTCGCTGACCAGATGCCGATTGATTCGTCCGCCGACAGGCGCGGTAATCCGGGTGAAATCCTGATTAAGCTGGGCTGCTTTCACCTCGGCACCTGCGACCTGATTGGCGGCCGCGGCTTCGAGCTGTTTGCTGCGCTGCTCGTCGAGATCCTGCGAGGCGATAACTTTCTTCGTCGCCAGTTCTTCGGTCCGTTTCAGATTCACATCGGCCAGAGCGAGGGCGGCTTCGGCCTGCTTCTGTTGCGCGACCGCGCGATCGAAGACCGCCTGGTAAGGGCGCGGATCGATCACAAAAAGCAGGTCACCTTTCTTGACCATCTGGCCGTCCTTGAAGTGCACCGACTGCAAGTAACCGCTGACCTGCGCCCGGACCTCGACTTCATCCACCGCCGCCAGGCGACCGGTGTAATCGTCCCACTCAGTCACTTCCTTTTGCAAGGCCTTCGTCACCGTGACCGCCGGCGGCGGCAAACCGGCCGGTTTCCCGGACTTTCCGCAGCCAGCGACGGTCAGCAGGGCGACGAGGAGAAAAGCGAAGCGCCTCATTCAGAACCGGCTTTCGATTAGGGCTGGCCGCCGAAAGTGACGTAGTCGTCGAGGTCGAGCAGGTCGGCCCAAGTCTTTATGTCCTCGCGTTCCTGGGCGAATTTGCCGACGGCCTCGGTGAAATATTGCAACGTCTCCACATCGCCGTCGGGTCCACGGCGCTGCATGTATTCGCTCCAATGTTCGATCTCCCACGGCGTCCGCTGGTGTTTCCCGTTCTCGTTGACCCAGGCGAGGATTTTGCCGTCGCCTTTGCCCGCGGCGAGTTGTTCACGCAGTGCCGCCGGATCGATCCCGACGAAGTTGATGAAGTGTTGATCGAGCGGGCAGTTGTAATGAAATTCACCGTTCTTCCCTGCGATTTCCGCCCGGCCTTTGTCGAGCATGCGCGGTAACAAGACGTAGCCGCCGAGACGCGCGCGCGGACTGCGCGGCGGACGCTGAGTGAGGTCGGGAGTGGAATTTTGGTTGTTTGTATTAGTCATAAGTTTGAATTTCCTTGATTAGCCTTGGGCGAGACCGCCATCGATCAGCAACTCAGTGCCAGTGACGAAAGCGCTGTCATCAGACGCGAGAAAAGCGACTGCTTTCGCGATCTCTGCCGCTTCGCCCATTCTGCCTAACGGCACCTGCGATTGGATCTCAGCAACGGTCTCGTCCATCTGATCTTTCGACATGCCCATTTTACTGAAAATCGGCGTGGCGATCGGTCCAGGACTAACGACGTTGACCCGGATTTTCTTCGGCGCGAGTTCGATCGCGAAAGTTTTGGCGAGGCTGTTAAGAGCAGCCTTGCCCGCGGCGTAAACACTCGCGCCCGCCATCCCGAAATGGACCGCGGTGGTCGAGGTGATGATCACTGATGCGCCTTCGCTCAGGAGCGGCAAAGCGCGCTGGACCGTGAAATAGGCGCCTTTGAAATTCGCGTCCGTCATCTCGTCGAAGATCGCTTCATCCGTGTCCGCGAGAGGCACGAACTTGGCGACACCAGCGTTGACGAAGAGGACGTCGACCCGTCCCGCTTTCTCGCGAATGGTCTGAAATGCGCGCTCAATATCGGCTACTCGCGAAACGTCTGCGGTGACAGCGAGCGTGCCGCCGCCGATTTCCTGCGCAGCCTTCGCGACTGCTTCCGCTTTGCGTCCGATGATGATGACCTGCGCACCCTGCGCTTTAAATTCATGCGCAGTCGCGAGCCCAATACCGCTGTTTCCGCCTGTGACGACGGCGATCTTGTTTTGTAGTTTCATGTTAACCTCTTGGTTGGGTTGTTGATTTTTGGCTGGTTTCTGGAAATTGCGCGCGGTTTCAACCCGCGATGAGCTGTTCGAGTTTGTCGACAATCGCTTTTTTCGGCGCGCCGCCCACGAGTTGATCTTTCACCTCGCCGCCGCTGAAGAAGAGCAGCGTCGGGACAGCGCGGACACCGAAGCGTTGCATGAGCCCGGGATCGTTGTCGATATTCACCTTCGTGACACGGAAACGCTCGGGGTTCTCCTTCGCGATCTCATCGAGGAGGGGCGCAATCATTTTGCAGGGGCCGCACCACTCCGCCCAGAAATCCACCAGGGTCGGGACGGGCGATTGCAGGACGGCTTTCTCGAAGCTGGCTTCGTTAATATTAATTGGTTCGTTCATTGCTTTGTTTTGTTTGGGTTTAGTTGGATCTCTGCCGGGACGGCGCCACCAAGGACGGGAGTTCGCGCGGCACCACCATGCAGAAAAGTTTCTCCGTTCCGCGAAGGAACATGATGGGCGACGAAACGCCGATGGCGGAGGCGACCAGTCGCTTGTGCAGGTCGTCGACCGTTCCGATCGGATGGCCCTGAAAGCCGACGATGGTGTCGTTAGGCCGCAAGCCGGCGGTGGCTGCGGGGCTGCCCGGTTCGGCTTCCATCACGAGCACGCCGCTCGTCGTCGGGATCTTGTGGAAGCGAACGACGCGCGGGTGCAGCGACACGTTTTGGCCAGCCACGCCGATCGAGCTGCGACGAATGCGGCCGTCCTTGATCAGCCAGCCCGCGACGAATTTCGCGGTGTTGCTCGCGATCGCGAAACAGATGCCTTGCGCCGGAAGAATGACCGCTGTGTTCACGCCGATCACTTCGCCGGCGCTGTTGAGGAGCGGGCCGCCGGAATTGCCGGGATTGAGCGCGGCATCCGTTTGAATGATTTCATCCATCAATCGACCGGAGTCGGAGCGCATGGAACGCCCGAGGGCACTCACGATTCCGGCGGTGACGGTTTGTTGAAATCCGTAAGGCGAACCGACGGCGACAGCGATCTGCCCGACTTGAACCCGCGAGGAATCGGCCAGCCGCGCATGTTGCACATCGGGCGCATCGATCCGGATGACCGCGAG
>JBPCLK010000132.1:0-8737 GCA_051003355.1 Chthoniobacterales bacterium
ACCCAGCGCCAGGTGCGCTTCACCCAGGTTTGGGCCCCGGGCCAGCGCCTCTTCGGCCAGAGTCCGGGCGCGTTCTTTACGCAGAGGATCGCGACCGATCGAATACATAAGGCTGTTCAGGATCGAGGCGCGCGCCCGGGCCAGCACGAAGGAGGGATCCAGCGCAATGGCCTGCACGTAGAGTTTGTCGGCCTGCACCGCATCCTCTCGAGCGGCTGCGGAACGCAAAACTTCGTTTGCTTGCAGATATAGCAGATAGGCTTCTGAGTTAGCTGTAGGTTGCCTGGCTAGCCGGGCTTTTTCTTCCGGCGCGAGTTTGGCCTGTAACTGCTCGGCGATGGCGCTCGCGATGTCGCTTTGGATAGCGAACACGTCGGCCAGGTCGCGGTCATAAGTATGGGCCCATACATGCGCGTCCGTGCGGGTATCGATTAATTGCGCTATGACCCGCACCTTTCCCTGATCGCGTTGCACGCTGCCTTCCAAAAGGTTGGCGACTCCAAGTTGTTTTCCGATCTCGCGCAAATTCCGCTCTGCCCCGCTCTTGTATTGCATGACGCTGGTCCGGCTGATGACCTTTAAGTCTCCAATCTTCGACAGGTTGGTCAGGATTTCGTCCTGGATGCCGTCGGCGAAATATGCGTTGGACTGTTCCGCGCTTAGATTTTGAAAAGGTAAAACGGCGATGCTTTTTGCCGGAACGAGCACGGGAACTGGGGTCACTCCGGGAGACGAGGCAGAATGGGCGCTGCGATTTACGAACCACCAGAACCCGCCGCCTAACGATAATAAGGCGAGTGCGGTCACGAGAAGAAAAGCACGCGAGTTTAATTTCGGCGCTGTGGCCATGACCAGCGGCTCTCTCGTCTTGCGGATACTCGACGGGGTCGCTGGGTTGCCGGCGTCGTCGGTGAAGAGATTCACCAGATGCACTCTTGCTCCATGCTTCACCTCGATCTCGCCCAGGTCGTGCAAATGTGGATTCCAACGCGGATAGGGCGAAAGATCATCGGCAGCGCGTTTCGAGAGCAGGATGTGCCCGGCGTCGCCGCAATCCATGACTCGCTGCGCCACGTCGATGCCGGCGCCGGCGACGTTGGCTCGGTCGTTGACATCGAGGACCGAATTGATCGGCCCGCTGTGAATTCCCATGCGTAAGGGAAGCTCCGGATGTTGCCAGAGCGCGGCACTGATCTCCAGGGCGCACTCGGCGGCCTGGTCAATATTTTGTCGGAAAACGAGCGCCATGCCGTCGCCGGTGGGGAGGCGCAGCAAACCGTCTTCTTTAGTGGCGGACTGCACCTCTCGCGCGTGGCGGACGATTTCCTTAAGCTGTTGGAGGCGTTCGCTCTGCTGATCGATAAGCAACCGCGAATAGCCCACGATATCGAGGAAGAGGACGTGGCCGATTTCTGCTTTTAAATCTGAGGTGGATTTCGGCGGCATGCTTCTCGGCAGAATAATGCAATTCCGGCCTGCGATTGCTGTTATTTTGATCTGTGGCTTGGTCGAAGTGAGGTGTCTGACCGGTTTCTATTGCCGTACGGCATTCCTGATGCTTTAATCGGTTTCCGATGATTCAGGCGAACTGTCGGGCCCGTTTTACGGCGGTGGATTTTCAGTTCATCGTGCAGACCCTGAGCCGTTCGCCTAACGACCAGGTTTCTCTGGTTGATCTCCTGAGCGATGACGCGACGCGCGATGCGGTGCTCGATCATCCGCGCCTGGTGGAGGCGATTCTTTCGCACGCGGGTCAGCTCTCGATTTCTTCTGCTTTTTACTTCTACGTCCTGGCCAGACATGTTCTCCAGCGGGCCAAAATCACCGATCGTAAGCTCTGTGATTATGTGGGTTCGTTACTGGAGACTTTTTCGCGAGCCAACGGCTTGCGGGCGCCGCACGGGCATGAAGGGCCGGGTCAGCAATACATTTCCGACATGTTGATCGCGCTGACCCGAGCCAGCGCGGAGCAGAGTTTCCTGCTGCGTGCGCACGTGGGTAATTACTCGCTCTTCGTGAGCGGAATCTTCCATGAGAACGCGCAGCATCGCAGCCGGCGCGGCGCGCCTGACCTGGAGTTTTACGAGAAGATTGGCCGCACGAATTTCCAACTCGTGGCCGGACATTCCACTGCGCGTCGCTGCGAGTTGCATGACGTCTACGAAGAGCTGGCGGATCGGTTTCACGACGTCCGGCTCGCGCTCAATCGCCTTTCCGATGAACTGATCAATCTGGACGACGATCATCACGCTTCGCTGATCCTTTGAACGAAACACTTTTCAGCCAGATCCAGCATCTCTTTGAGCGCACTTACGCGCAGGTGGGGATCAATCTGGAAGACTGCCTCATCGACCAGAAGCGCTGTCGCCAACTGACCAAACTGGCGGGCGCTTCTGCCCGGGAATTGAGCGAACTGGCGCGCACATTTCTGCGCACCGCGGACGACCAGCTCTACGTCGGGATTTATTACTCGCGCTGGCTCATCGAGCAACTCGAGCAGCATGATCCGCGGGCTGGCCTAACGAACAAAAACATTCGGTCGCTTATCATCTTTGTGGAAGAAATCGATCATGCCTTGCACGCGGCCCTTCAGTTTCGCAGCGGCGAGCGGCGCATCGCGTCGGAGGATTTTGCCCGTGATCTCGAGTTGCAGTCCCGAGTCGACACCTATCTGGTGTTAATTTTGTTCGTGGCCTTTTTTCGGAAAACCCAGCGTGTCTCGCGGGCCGACCGGCGGTGGCTGCGCTTCCATCTTTTCGAAGCGCAAAATCCCGGTGCCTACCGAGATGCCAATTTGCGCGGCCGGTATCTGGAAACGACCGAGTTAGCCGCGAGTTACACTCAATTCCTCGACTCGATCAATGGCTTGCGACGATTGGAAGAGATCAGGACATTTCGCTCACTCGATTACGGAGCAAAAAAGCAGCGGATTCTCGCGCTGATGGATGCGGCGCCGCCGCCGCCGGAGGCCTAGCCGCCGACGCCTTCACACTTCCAGCTCGAGTCAGTCCGGTCGCCGAAAACGAGCCACGATCTGGGTAGAGATCCTCTTGGTCAGGCGACGAGGCAGTTCGCCGGTGAATCGTTCGATTCTCTCCACGACCGGGCGAGGGAGATGGCGCAGGAAAACCGCGGTTTTCACGTGACCGCTGGTCAGCGGGTTGGTGGAGAGTTTCAATTTCTCTAAGACCAGGCCGGCCCGCTTCGCGAGAGGTTCGATCTCCTCGGGATGGAGGAGGAAAATATGACCGTCCGTGTCTGGCTTGAACTGGATCGACTCATAGGCGGCTGGATCGGATGTCTCGGAAAACTTGGGAAGATTATTCCGGAAATAGGCTCCGTTAGGCGTGGTCATGACGACGTAGCCACCTGGGCGCACGAGTTCTGCGGTGCGCGCGAGGAGCTGGTCGGGATGAGCCGTGTGTTCGATGACCTCTGTGATCAGGACACCGTCGAAAAGGACGGGGAGCTCGACCTCAAAGGCGTTGCCCGGGGCGAAGTGAATCGTGCCAGACTCCTGCTTTAACCGAACGTAATCGGCCAGCTCGGCGCGCATGTCGTTCCAAGTCACCTCGTAGCCCATTTCGGCGAGGGCGATCGAGAAATTCCCCTGGGCGGCGGCGATATCAAGGATGCGTGCACCGGGAGGGAGCGCCTCGGTGATGAGCTCGAAGGTCGCCCGGCGTCGCCGGTCGTAGGCATAGGCGTAGCCGCGGTTCTTAATGCGGCCGTAAACTTCCTCCAAGTCATAGAGGTAGGACGCCTTCCAGGAGGCCGGCCATTTTTCGTCAAGATCGATGCGCTTCAAGGGAAGAGAGTGGCCGAGAGAATTCACCGACCTGTCCAGAGGAAGGCAAGCTGCCATCGTGCCAAAGATCGAGGCGCAGGGGAACGTAAATCCATGAGGTTACCCTCGTCGTATTGGTCCGTAGGTCGCATCCAGCTCATTGACTAAGTATTACGGCAAGGACACAACTCTTGGATGCCCCTCGATCGGCGGCGCAATCTTTGCTGGGATCATGGGGCAGCCTGCTGAGGTTCCGATTCAGCCGGATCACCAACGAAGCGTCATGCGTGTAAATTCCAAATTGACTAACCTTGGTCATCCGATTGCCTAACGTTGTGGAAAAGCCAACCGCGTCGGTCCCAGTTTCGGTTCTCGTTCCGATCAAGAACGAGGCGGAAAATCTGCCCCGTTGCCTCGCCTCGGTGGAGTGGGCCGATGAGATTTTGGTCGTCGATTCCGAGAGTAGCGATGGCTCGCAGCGGATCGCGGAAGAGTTTGGCGCGCAGGTCGTGCAATTCGATTTCAATGGCGTCTGGCCGAAGAAAAAAAACTGGGCTTTGGAAAATCTTCCTTTTCGCAACGAGTGGGTTTTCATTCTCGACGCGGACGAGGTGCTGCCTTCGGGAGCCGAGGCAGAGTTCCGCACGGCGATCGCCCACGCGGGCGACACGGCCGGCTACTGGATTAATCGCCGTTTCATGTTTATGGGTCGCTGGCTGCGTCACGCCTATTATCCGAACTGGAATTTGCGTTTGTTTCGACACTCGTTAGGGCGTTATGAGAAACTCACCGACGCTGCCACGGCCAGCGGGGACAACGAAGTGCACGAACATGTCGTGGTGCAGGGACCGACGGATCGTCTGCGCAGCGAACTGGATCACTACGCCTTCCCGTCGGTCGAGGTCTTCGTCGAGAAGCATAATCGGTATTCCAACTGGGAAGCGCGCGTCGCCGTGGCCCAGGAAAGCGGGAGGAATCCAAGCGGAATTCAGAGCACGCGGGTCGCGCAACGGCGCAAGCTCAAGCAGTTCTCGCAGCGCCTGCCCTTTCGTCCGCTGCTGCGTTTTCTCTACGTTTATGTTTGGCAACGCGGATTTCTCGATGGGCGCGAAGGTTATTACTTCGCGCGCATGCACGGTTTCTACGAGTTCCTCTCCGTCGCGAAGACCTACGAGCTGAAGAAACGCGGCTAAAATTCCGCACTTCCAGGTGTGCGAGCGAAAGGAATCACATCGCGGATATTGGCCACGCCGGTCACGAACATGAGCATGCGTTCAAAGCCGAGCCCAAAGCCGGCGTGCGGCACGGTGCCGTAGCGGCGCAGGTCGAGGTACCATTTATAATCGGCCAGGTTCATGTGGTGCTGGCGCAGGTTTCCCTCCAGCACGTCGAGACGTTCTTCACGCTGGCTGCCCCCGACGATTTCGCCGATGCCCGGAACGAGCAGATCCATGGCCGTCACCGTTTTGTCGTCGTCGTTTAGCCGCATATAGAACGGCTTGATTTCTTTCGGATAATTGAAAACCGTGAGCGGCGCCTTGAAATGCTGCTCGGTTAACCAGCGCTCGTGCTCCGATTGCAGATTCAGTCCGTATTCGACGGGAAATTCAAACTTTTGCCCGCTCTTCCGCAGGAGCTCGACCGCCTCGGTGTAACTGATGCGCTGAAACGGTCGCTCGAGCACAAAGTCGAGTCGCGCGAGCAATTCCTTGTCCACGAATTTTGAGAAAAGGCCGAGCTCGTCAGGGCAGCTTTCGCGAATGTCGCGGACGAGTGACTTGACCAGCTCTTCGGCCAGATCCATGTCGCCCTGCAAATCGCAGAAGGCCATTTCCGGTTCGATCATCCAGAACTCGTTCGCGTGCCGCGACGTGTTAGAATTCTCCGCGCGAAAGGTCGGGCCAAAGGTGTAGACCTTTGAGAGGGCACAGGCGAAAGCCTCCGCCTCGAGCTGGCCGCTGACCGTAAGATAAGTGCGTCGCGCGAAGAAGTCCTTGGCATCGTCGATATCCCCGTTAGGCAAACGCGCCGGATTCTTCGGGTCGAGCGTGGTGACGCGGAAGAGCTCGCCGGCGCCTTCACAATCGCTTCCTGTGATGATCGGCGTGTGGATGTAAACGAAGCCGCGCTCCTGGAAAAACCGATGGATGGCAAAGGCCAGGCGACTGCGCACGCGGAAGACGCTGCCGAAAAGGTTGGAGCGCGGGCGCAGGTGAGCGATCTCGCGCAGAAACTCCGGGGTGTGCCCTTTTTTCTGGAGCGGATAACTTTCGTCCGAAGCGCCCACCACTTCGATGAAATCAGCGACCACTTCCCAGCTCTGGCCCTTGCCCTGGGAAGCCACGAGTGGACCGCGCACGCTGAGGGCGGCGCCGGTCATGAGACGCTGGACCGCAGCATAGTTAGGCAAGGTGTTCTTCGCGATCACCTGCAGGTTGCGAAGGCTGGAGCCGTCGTTCAGTTCGAGAAATGAGAAATCCTTCGAATCACGCCGGGTGCGAACCCAGCCCTGCACCAGCACCTCGTTCGCGGGAGCGGTGCGGTGCAATGCGTCGTTAACGGAAATCGCCGTGGCCATGTGGAAGTTTGCCGGAGGATGGCGATCCCACAAGTCGTGAGCTGTTTCCGCTTCTGGGAAGGTTTTCCGTGGTCCCTCGCGAAGGACGACGCTTAGTCAGCCACGCCGGATTTCCGGTCGTCGAGCAATTCCGCGATGCAGTTGACCATTTCGTGCAACGGAAAAGGATTGGCGATAAACATGAAGCCGCCCAGAAATCCTACCGAACTGAACTGCCCAAGCTGGTCCTGTTTCGTTAGGCAAACGACGGGCACATCTTTTAGTGCCTGGTCGTTGTAAAGACGACGAGCAATTTGGCCGAGCTCCAGATGCTCAGGGGCGGCGTCGAGCAGAATCAAATCCGGCTGGAAATGCAGCGCGGCATGCAACGCCCGGCGTCCGTGATCTTCCTGGCGAATGAGATACTGGCCCGTCGCCTCCAAGGCCGAGCCGACCACTGACGTGAGATGCGGCTCGTGATCTATGAGCAGGATCCTTTTTGGGTAGGTCGCAGGCATGGCGGGCAGCCTCCTATAAGCAGCCGGTATGCCATGGGAACGGCGCCGCTCACGGCCAAGTCCCGCTTTTTTAATGGTCCGCCTATGCTTAATTACTCTCTTGCCGTTATGTCGAACCAAGTGAAGAAGCCCGCTGCCGAAGCGAACTTCGAGCAGGCCATGCAGCGGTTGGAAGCGATCGTGGAAAAGATGGAGTCCGGCGAGCTTCCATTGGAAGACTTGA
The DNA here is from genome assembly GCA_051003355.1 of Chthoniobacterales bacterium. Taxonomy (GTDB): domain Bacteria; phylum Verrucomicrobiota; class Verrucomicrobiia; order Chthoniobacterales; family UBA10450; genus Palsa-1392. The sequence continues at coordinate 7,086 of JBPCLK010000132.1, forward strand.
TCGCGCGCTACGAGGAAGGGATGAAACTGGTCAAAGTCTGCCAGGAACGTCTCGCCTCGGCCGAACAACGCATCGAGATCATTACCCGTAATAGCGCCGGGAAACCGGTGGTGAAGAAATTTGAACCGGGCTCCGCGCCCCAGCCTGAAACCCAAGGAGAACCAAAAAATGTCGACGTCAGTCTCTTCTGAGGCCCCAGAGAAAACCCGTTTGCTCGATGGCATTCATTCGCCGGCCGACCTCAAAGCTTTGCCGGAAGAAAGCCTTCCGCAGCTCGCGCAAGACGTGCGCGACGAACTCATCAAGGTTTTGTCGCAAACCGGCGGCCACCTCGGTCCGAATCTTGGCGTGGTCGAGCTGACCATCGCGCTGCACCGCGTTTTCACGACTCCGCACGACAAGTTTGTCTTTGACGTCAGCCATCAGGGTTATGTGCACAAAATGTTTACCGGCCGGCTCGATCGCATCCACACGATGCGCCAATACGAGGGATTGAACGGATTTCTCCTCCGCACCGAGAGCGAACACGACTCCTATGGCGCCGGACACGCCGGCACCGCGCTCTCGGCCGGTCTTGGCATGGCGGTGGGGCGGGATTTGTTGGGCGGAGATGAGAATGTCGTGGTGGTCGCGGGCGACGCGGCCTTGACCTGTGGCATTAGCTACGAGGCGCTCAACAACGTGCGCGCCCAGACCAAGCGCTTCATCGTCGTCTTGAACGATAACGAGTGGTCGATCGCCAAAAACGTCGGCGCGATCGCGACCTATTTGAACAACATCGCCACGAACCCTACTTACGCGCATCTGCACGAGAAGGCCGGACGTTTTATTAAGGCGATTGCTGGTCGCGGCATGCTCCACCTCGCCCACAAGGTCGAGGAAGGAGTGAAAAACCTGCTCGTGCCCAGCGTCATTTTCGAGGAACTGGGCCTGCGTTACTACGGGCCGATCGACGGACACGACATCTCGCTGCTCACCCGTACTTTCGAGTTTCTGAAGAAACAGGACGAGCCCGTCCTGCTCCACATCCTAACGAAAAAAGGCAAAGGCTACGAACCCGCCATCGCCAAGCCCGACAAGTTTCATGGCCTCGGGAAATTCACCGCGGAGACGGGAGAAACCGCCGCGGCCACGACGCCCACCTACTCGGAAATTCTCGGGAAGACGTTAGGCAAATTCGCTGATACGAATCGCAAGATTGTTGCCATCACCGGCGCCATGCCGAGCGGTACCGGTCTCGGCTTTTTCCAGGCGCAGCACCCTGATCGCTACTACGACGTCGGGATCGCAGAAGAACACGCCGCGCTCTTCGCCTGCGGCCTGGCCACGCAGGGCTTAAAACCGTTTCTGACCATCTATTCGACTTTCATGCAGCGCGCCTACGACATGATCATTCATGACATCGCGCTGCAGAATTTGAATGTGGCGCTTTGCATGGATCGCGCCGGCTTGAGCGGAGACGACGGTCCCACGCATCATGGCGTTTTCGACATCGGCTATCTGCGGCATGTGCCGAACATCGTGCACATGCAACCGAAGGATGAGGAGGAGTTCGCCGATATGCTTTGGACGATGGCGAACCACAATTCAGGGCCGATCGCGATTCGTTATCCGCGCGGCGCGGGCACCGGCGCGAAGCCCAAGGCCACTCC
>JBPCLK010000133.1:0-42844 GCA_051003355.1 Chthoniobacterales bacterium
GTTGTGGCCGTCATGAATTCCGTGGTCAGTAATGTGAGTCAATTGGCGGCTGACGACATCTCCGGGATTCAATTTCTCTACGGAACTCCGTCGCGCACGCCGCCGCCAACGCCGAGTCCCGGCGCGACCGCTACGCCGGCTCCCTCGACGGCGAGCCGGTTGGTTAATATCTCCACGCGCATGCAGGTCGGGACGGTCGACAACGTGCTGATCGGTGGCTTCATCATCCAGGGGAACCAACTCAAGAAAGTGCTCCTGCGCGCGATCGGTCCATCGTTAGGCCAAAATGGCGTGATGGGCGCTTTGCAAAATCCGAAGATGGAACTGCACAACGCGGCCGGCGAGCTGATCGCCTCCAATGATGATTGGCAGCAAAGCCTTGATGCTGGCGAGATCATCGAGAGCGGACTCGCTCCGACCGATGCCCGCGAGTCAGCCATCATTGCGCGGATCGCTCCTGGGAATTACACGGCCGTGATCTCAGGCGTAAACAACGGAACCGGTATTGGCCTGGTCGAGAGTTATACTCTCGACACCAATGCTTCGCATGCCGCTAACATCTCGACTCGCGGCCGCGTCGGTAGTGGTGAAGATGCCATGATCGGAGGTTTCATTATCGGCGGACGAACCTCCAAGACGATCCTGGTGCGAGCGCTCGGGCCATCCTTAGGCGCCGTCGGGTTTACCGATGTGTTGAATGATCCGTTGGTGGAATTACACGACGGCGACGGCCAGCTTATCGCGAGCAGCGACGATTGGACGAGTGAGTCGGACGCCAGCGAAATCTCTGCCGCCGGTCTGGGACCCAGCAGCGTCAAGGAAGCGGCACTGATTGCCACCATTCCCTCGGGGAATTACACCGCCGTAGTCCGAGGGGCTGACGGTGGCTCTGGAGTCGGTCTGGTCGAGATCTATGACCTCGACAAGTAAGCCCTCGCTCGATTGAAAATGAACATTTTTGCGATAAACTCGTCAGAACTTGCCCGATCCGCTTTTGCACCCATGAAAAAATCACTCGGATATCTCGTTTTCCCCGTTCTCTTCTCCCTCGGCCTGGTGGCCCAGGCGACCACCGTGATCCCGCCCCGCTTCGACGATTTGGTCGATCGTGCGCAGGTTATTTTCGAGGGCGAGGTGACTAATTTGCAATCGCAGTGGATCGGCGAGGGCTCCGAGCATCGCATCGTGACTTTCGTGACCTTTAAGGTGGATGACGCGCTCAAGGGCGAACCCGGCGCGACCTATTCCATGCGGATGCTTGGCGGCACGGTCGACGGCCAGACCATGAAAGTGACTGACGCACCCGAATTTAAAGTGGGCGACCACGATGTTCTTTTTGTCGAAAATAACGGCAAGCAATTCATCCCGTTGGTCGGCATCATGCATGGGCGATTCCGCGTTCAAAAGGGTCAGAATTCTCAGGAAATCCTCGCCACCAACGATGGCAAACCGCTCACCGATGTGGCGGAACTCGGGAACGCCACCGCCGCCACCAACTCTTCAACCAAACCGGCTCTCTCCCTGCATGATTTCAAAGCCGCCGTCCAATCGCGGGTCCGCCAGCAGCAAGCAGCGGCCCGGATTCAGTAACTTACTTCTCCGTACGGCGCTCGTCTGCGCGCTGACCTTCTGCGGATCGGGTCCGGCTTGGGCCTACTCGCTCGAAGGCTTTTCGTGGCCGGGACCGACCATCCCGATGCGGGTGCAGCTGGGACCGAGCAGTCATGTGCTCGTGGATGGCAGCACCGGCTGGAATTCGGTGGTCCAGAATGCGATGGCGCTCTGGAACGAGCAAATGGAGGGTACGCAATTCACCTCGACAGTCGTCGCACCGGGCACACCCGTTTCTGCCGGCGACGGAGTGAACTCGATGCAGTTTAGCAGCACGATTTATGGTGACTCTTTTGGGAGTTCCGTGCTGGCCGTCACAGTGGGGAGCAACAGCGGGAACGTCGCTACGGAAGCCGATGTCATCTTCAATACCGGGCACGATTTCAACTCCTACCGCGGCTCCAGCACGATTGCCGGTGTGGAAGGATTTATCGACCTTCATCGCGTCGCGATCCACGAACTCGGACATGTGCTCGGGCTCGATCATCCGGACGACCACGGCCAGTCGGTCGCGGCCATTATGAATTCCAACGTCAGCCTCATCGATCATCTGCAGGACGATGATGTGGCGGGCGCCGTCGCGCTCTATGGAGCGCCAGCCAATCCGCCCCCGACCAGCGGTACGGGACGGGTTGCTCAAATTTCCACCCGCGGCAGTGTCGGCACCGGGGACAATGTGATGATCGGCGGTTTCATTATCAACGGCGATACGCCGAAGAAAGTGATCGTCCGCGCGATCGGTCCATCGCTGAGCAAAGCGGGCGTCGCGGGAGCGTTGGCCGACCCGCTGCTCGAATTGCACGATGTCACCGGCGCAATCATTCAGACTAACGACGACTGGAAGGAAACGCAGGAACAGGACATTATCGATACCGGCCTGCAACCCACGGATGCGCGGGAGTCGGCCATCGTGGCCACGCTGGATCCGGGCGCTTACACCGCCATTTTGCAGGGAGCAGCTGGCGGCTCGGGCATTGCTCTGGTGGAAGTTTACGATCTTGATTCCGGCACAGGAGAGCTGGCTAATATCTCCACGCGCGCCCGGGTCGATGTAGGAGACAAGGCCTTGATTGGGGGCTTTATCGTCGACGCGCCACAAACCCAGAGGCTGGTCATCCGTGCGATCGGTCCTTCGTTAGGCTTACCCGGTGCGTTAGCCGATCCGACCCTGGAAGTTTATAACAGCAACGGCACTCTGATGCGGTCTAACGATAACTACGCGGTGACGACCGCGGTCACGGTCATCGGTCAGTACGGTCTTTATCCTAACGACACCCGCGAATCGGCCATCTATTTCGAAAGCGCTCCCGGAAATTTCACCACCATCGTGCGCGGCGCCAATGGCACGGCGGGGATCGCGCTGGTCGAGATTTACAGCGTCGACTAGCCAGCGCGCCGGTTCCAGAGCCAAAAGACCGGGAACCCGCTCAGGACGATCGCAAACCCGATCCCGCAAGTCGCGGGAGCGAGGATGGCAAGATCAACGATCAGCAAAGTCGCCAATCCAATCGCGATGATCGGCACGAACGGATAACCCCACGCACGGTAAGGTCGCGCCATCTTTGGCACTTTGCGGCGCAACACCATGACAGCAGCCACCAGCAGAACATAGAAAACCAGATCGGCCGCGACAATATATTCGAGCAGCTGGGTGTAGACGTTGCCATACCGAATCGCCCCGGTCGTAGGATCTGCGCCAATCGTGCGGGGCAGCGTGAGGAGCGCGGCCCAGATCCCTTGGGCGACCAGAGCGGCCGCGGGGACGTGCCGAGCGTTGGTGTGCGCGATCGTGCGAAAGAACAATCGATCCCGCGCCATGGCATAATAGACTCTCGCGCCGGCCAGGATAAGGCCGTTGTTACATCCAAAAGTCGAAATCAAAATGGCGCCTGCCATGGCGGTCGCGCCGGGCGCACCGAGGGCTGCCCTCATGGCCGCGACGGCCACCCGGTTCTGGGGCGCGTGGGCGATTTCGCCTAACGACAACGTGGCAACGTAGGCCAGATTCGCCAGCACGTAGAGGACAACGACGAGACCGCACCCGAGTAGCAGCGCGCGCGGCAATGTCCGGCCCGGATTGCGAATTTCGCCTCCGGTAAAGGTCACGTTCGTCCAGGCCGTTTGCGCGAAGATGGGGCCGACCATGGCCTTGCCGAAGATGATCAAAAGCGCGAGCCCGCCCGCCATGTTCAGACCGGGTTGCGCTAGTTGCGGAGTCCAGCCATTAGCCCACGGGTTCCACCAATCCGAGGCGCGGGCGGCGCAGTTGGCTTTCCAGCCTAACGAAAGGCCAATCACGATGAGTCCAATGAGGGCGGCCGTCTTGGCGAAGGTGAAGGTGTTCTGCACCAGCTTGCCGACCTCCAAGCCGCGCGTGTTGATCCAGGTGAGCAGAACGATGAGGAGGATCGCGACCAGTTGTTCGGTCGAAAGGCTGACCGCATAGGTGTTGAAGAGATGGACCGGCCTAACGAGGTAATTTTCCGTCGCGACCGCGGGCAAGAAAACGCCGGCAAACTTGGCGAAGGCGATCGCGACCGCGGCAATCGTGCCCGTTTGGATGACGAGAAAGAGCGTCCAGCCAAAGAGAAATCCGATCGAAGGACCGTAGGCCTCTCGCAGAAAAACGTACTGCCCGCCAGCGCGCGGCATCATGGCGGCCAACTCCGCGCAACAAAGCGCGCCAGTCACGGTCAGGACGCCCGCCATGGTCCAGGCCAGCAGCAGCCAGCCGGGCGCGCCGATCAGGCGAGTCGATTCTGCCGAGGTGATAAAGATGCCCGACCCGATCATCGAGCCGATCACGATCATGGTGGCATCGAGCGGACCGAGGCCGCGGACCAGCTTTTCTTGTGCGTTACCCATTCCGCTAATTTATCGGCCTCGCCAAAGTCATTCCGGCAGCCTCGAGGGCAACGCGTAACTGTCGCGCGAACCCAACCGCTTCCGGCGTATCGCCGTGCACGCAAATCGTGTCGGCCTCGATTCCTACATCGTTTCCAGCCACTGTCTGCACCAACCCGGTGCGCAACATGCGCAGAACCCGCGCTGGCGCCATCGCGGGGTCGTGCAGCACCGCGTCCGCCCGGCTCCGCGGAACGAGCGACCCGTCGGCCAGGTAGTTGCGGTCCGCGAAAACCTCTCGCGCGATCGTTAGGCCGGCCGCTTCACCGGCCTGGGCCAGGGCGCTTCCGCCGGGCGCGAAAAGGACAAGGCGTCGATCCACGGCTTGCACCGCTCGCGCCACGGCCTCGGCCAGCGAGGGATACCGTGCGGACATATTGTAGAGCGCGCCGTGTGGTTTCACATGACGTGGTTCGGCTCCCAGCGACGTCGCGAGAGCCTGAAATGCACCGACCTGATAAGTCATCAGCGAAAAGACTTCGTCAGGCGTCACCACTTGTTCGCGCCGCCCGAAATTCTCTCGATCCGCCAGGCTCGGGTGCGCGCCGACCGCCACGCCCGCGGCCTGCGCGGCGAGGATCGACTCCTTCATGATGGCGGGATCGCCGGCATGGAATCCGCAGGCGATATTTGCCGAAGTGACCAAAAGAAGAAGCTCGCTCTCCCAGGCAACGCCTTCGCCGAGGTCTGCGTTCAGGTCCACGCATGCTTTCATGGAGCGCGCAGGGCCAGGCCGACACGAAAACGTTGCAGGTCATTTTCCCGTTCGAGATACAGGGCCCGGGCCTCCAGAGCGCTGATCTCCTGGAACCGCACGACGTCGTTAGGCTGGAGTTGCGCGGCACCAGCAAGGTCGACCGTAATCACGTGGGCAATCTTTGGGTATCCGCCAATCGTTTGGCAATCTCCAAGCAGGAGAATCGGCTGACCATCGTGCGCGACCTGCAACGTTCCTGGCGCGACGCCTTCGGAGATCAGTTCGCTCTTTTTTTTGCGCGGTAGCTCCACGCCTTGCAGACGAACTCCCATGCGGTCAGCTTGCGCGGTCACGGTGAAAGGCGCTGCCAGGAATTCGGAGCGCGTCTTTTTGGTGAAGCATCCCCATTCCGCCCCGGGCACGATCCGGAGCGTCGGGTAAGGCGAGGCAGTCTGGATCCACGGCATGGGCGCTCCCCAATCGGCCCGGCGCAGCGTTTGCTCGGTGGGTGGCTTGATCCTGCCTAACGAAAGCTCGTCACCCGGCTGGAGCGCGCGACCCTCCCAGCCCCCGAAACCTGCTCGCAGGTCGGTGGAACGACTGCCCAGAACCTGCGGCACGTCGATCCCGCCCGCCAGCGCGAGCCAGCACCGGCTGCCATGCCGGGTCGGAGCGACGGTGAGTTCCTCGTCTTGCCTAACGAGAACACAACGTCCGGGGGGAATCTGCTCGCCGGCCAGGTGAACCGGGAAATCTCCTCCGCACCAGGCGATCGTGCGCGTGTCGGAAAAGCGCATTTGCAAACCACCGATGCTGACCTCAAGCACGGCCGCGTCGAGCGGATTGCCCAAGAGTGAATTGATGACTTTCGCGCCGAAAAGATCGAGCGCTCCACCGCGCGAGACTCCGAGGGAGCGATATCCTTCGCGTCCCAGGTCCTGGATCGTGGTGCGGGTGCCTGGACGGAGAATGGTTACTTGTCCCATTTTTCGAACTCTTCGCGGTCGATCGGGATGAAGCGCAGGCGGTCGCCGGGCCGAAGGGTCGCGGGGTTTTCACGTGCCGGATCAAAAATTCGGAGCGGTGTTCTCCCCACGATGTTCCAGCCGCCCGGGGAAGGAAGCGGGTAAATCCCTGTTTGATCGCCGCCGATGGCGACCGATCCCGCGGGCACCCTGAGACGCGGAGTCGAGCGACGAGCCGTCGCTAGCCGGGCGGGCAAGCCGCTGAGATACGGAAAGCCCGCCGTAAAACCAAGACAGCGCACGCGGTAGTGGGCGGCCGCGTGGCGCTTGATGACTTCGCCTGGAGTGAGGTTGTTCGTTGTCGCCACCTGGTCCAGGTCGAGCGCAAACTCCCGGTCGTAACAGACAGGCACCTTGATGATACGCGGGCGAATCGGTCGGAGAGCCAATTTCCCCCGCTTCTTCAGCGCGGTCTGCACCTCTTGCACGCAAGCATCCAGATCGCGTGGCGAATCAAAAAAGACGGTCACGCTCGCCCAAGCTGGCGCCACCTCTACTACACCCGGCAGTCTTGCGGTTGTCAGCTTGCTCCAGGTCCGCAGGACGGCTCCTAACGAATTTCCAGTCCTCACGATCAAGGCTGCGTCGCCCAGCGGAATGATTTCCATGGCCATGCATCGAGTTTGCTTTCCGGCTTTGGCTTTGCAAAGCGAGAAGGTTGGTGCGCCGGAAGACGGCGGCGGTCTGCCTGTTTCTAAAAACTAAAGGTGAGACCGGTCAGGGGGTGATGGGCGAGGGGAGTCACTTCAATCGATCCGCCCGGGATATCGAGCCAGTCGAGATTCGCGTAGGTGAATTTATATTCAAACATCAAACCGACGTGACGAGTCAGGTTGACGTTCACGCCCGCGAGCGCCTGGATTCCCGGGGCGTGCAGCTGGTATTCTTCGTGGAACCTGCCGTTCACCATTGATTCCACATGGGGAATGGCAGCGCCGAGTCCCACGCCCACATAGGGCTCCAGGTGGACCCACAGCAAGTCCTCTCCCCGCAGGTCGGGTTGCCAGCGGTGAACGGTGTCGCCCAAGGCGTAGTTGAGGCCGTCCGCAAGGCTGAACGATTCGATCGTGTCGTCAATCCGCTCATTTCCGTCTACGCGGAGTCCGTTGCCTCGGCCAGTCACGCGAGTGGTAGCGCTGGTTTCAGCATAAAGCTTGATCTGGAAGAACTCGGCGCCGAAATTCCAGTGTGAATCCCGGGCGGGAAACCAGAGCGCCCCGTAGTATGGCGGGTGGGAAAAAATCGCGGCCCTCGAAAGACACATCGCGGAAGGTGAGATCGGTATTGCTGCGTTGCCGTAGACGCAGATCGCTATCCTGCGAAAGCGCTATGTCACTGAAAATCGACAGATTCACTTCTGCTCGCAAACAAGGGCCACGCCACACCAGCGGGAGGAAATAATCCACCAAGGCAACGAAGAAAGACATGAACTCCCTGGGGCAAATCGATGTTTTATCACGGTGAGAATAGATCGATGCGCGATCTAAAGCGCCGGTTTTGAGAGTGTCAATAATTCCATCGCTAGGCAAAAAAAAAGAAACGCTCAGCAGGAAATCCTGCTGAGCGTCTCAGTTTTTGATAACGGCCGACGGTTATCGTCCGTCGTTATTATCGTTAGCGCGCTTCTTTTTCTTCCCTCTCTGAGGAGCTTCGTTGCGACCACGATCCTGCGACGGGGCGGCCTGGCGACTGCGCACATTCTGCGCTGGGCGCTGGATCGTTTGGGGGCGGCGCTGCACCGCTTGCGGGCGGCGCTGGATGGTCTGTGGTCGACGCTGCACGTTCGACGAACGGCGTTGCACATTCGGCGCGGTCCGGGTTGAGCGAGTTTGAGCCGGTGCGCGGCGAGTCTCACGTTCCCGCCGGGCTTGCGCTGCTCTGTGCGCGCTGGCCGCGGCGTCTCGATTGGCTCGATCTGCGTTCGACGACCGGGAATTTCTCTCAACCGAGCGCACACGTTGCTCGGGACGATTCTGCCTGGTGGCGGCACGTCTTTGCGCGGCCGCCCGGTCCTGACCTTGCGGGCGTCGATTCGCATTCGTCTGCCGGGCGTTTTGCCGGTTGCCTTCCGGCTGGGCTCGGCGCACTTCGGGAGAGCGTCGGCTCGCGGCGGTCGCGCGTTCTGGCTTGTTATTACTATGGAAGGTTCTGACTGCTTCGGGCTTCGGCTTGCCTGAATTGTTCTTCGCATGGAGCGCAGGATCTTTCCTCGCCCTTTCGACCTGCGCACGCTGTGTCTGCGTGGCTGCCACATGCGGTTTGTTCGCTGCGGCTAGCTCCCGCCTGTTGGGTCGGGCCGACGCGCCCCCGGGGCCATTGAAACCGGCCCGGCTGCCGCGATTGTTATTCAACACCTCGCGATTCACGTAGGTATTACGAATCAGGTTCGTATTCACCCGGCTCGCGGCCGTGTTGTAGCGAAACGTCCTGCCGACCCATTGGCCACCGTAGTAACCTCTTCCGGTGTAGCCATAGCCGTAGTTGATTCCGCCGTAGAATCCGACGGTCGGTCCCCAATAACCTTGATTGAAAGAATAGCTGCCTCCGCGATAACCCCAGTAACCTGGTGTCCAATAGTATCCGATGCGGGGAGGATAAACCCAGGACCCAGGCACCCAATAGTAGCCAAAGTCGGAGTAGCCCCAATAACCCGGCGTCCAGAGATAACCTGGGCCGGGGCAATATGGCTGCGTGTAGAGCGGGATGCCGGGCGGAGCGATCGAAACCGAAACGCCCACATAAGCAGAGGCGGAGGGCGCAGAAACGGCTGCGGAAACCAAACCAAGCAGCACCACGAGAAGAAGTTTTATTTTCATAAGCAAGAGACCTTTGAGCTGAAAGGAGAGACGCTCTAACAGGGAGCAGTATTCATAAAAACGGGACGAACCTCTGAGAGTCTCCCTAAGAGAATCGGTCCAAGTGCAAGAACACGTGTGTCTAACGCATTAATATCCTCTCGAAGTCATAAGCCGTCGGTATAAGGGACTGTTAGCAGTAAATCTTCGAGGGTCGTCTCCTATTGACATTCTATATGAGCTGAAGTAACTCATATAGACAACCGATAGGAGATGAAGAAGAAAATCGATTTGCTGCAAGGCACGCTGCACCTGCTGGTGCTACAGGCGCTCTCCCCGCAACCGCTCCACGGCCTCGGCGTTGCGCAACGCATCAGCCAAATTACCAACCAAACTTTCGAGGTGAAGCCCGGCTCGCTCTTCCCCGCTTTGCACCGGATGGAAGAAGCTGGCTGGCTGAAGTCGAACTGGGGCGAGTCGGAGAATAACCGGCGGGCAAAATTCTACACGCTGACCCGCGCGGGCGAACGCCAGCTCGCGACGGAGACGGAGGATTGGGAGAGGATCGCCCTCGGGATCGCGAGCGCTCTGAGCGCGAACTAGCACAAACCTAACAATGCGCTTTACCCCTTCCTTGGCGGCTTTCCTGCGCAATCTTTGCCAGCGACGCCGAGTGGAGCGCGACCTGGCGGAGGAGGTCGATTCCTATCTCGCACTCTCCGCGGAAAGAAAGATGCGCGATGGTCTGGAGCCGGGTGCTGCCCGGCGCGAAGCCGCAACGGAATTTGGGGGCGTCGAGCAGGTGAAAGAGGAAGTGCGCGAGGTGCGGCTCGGGCATTTTCTCGAGATGCGTTTGCAGGATTTGCGTTTCGCCGTACGCACTCTGCGTAAGTCGCCGGTCTTCTCGCTTACCGTCATCTTCGTGCTCGCGCTCGGGCTCGGAAGCACGGCGCTCATGTTCACGCTGGTCAACTCGGCCTTGATCGAGGGGCCACCGTTTCCAGATTCGTCGCAGCTCTTCATGCTCTGGGGAAAGATCCCGGCCGAACCGCAGATTTCCTTTTCGCCCCAGGAGTTTGCTGCCTGGCAAAAGCAGACGCAGTCGTTTGCATCGCTCGCTGCTTTTACGGGCAGCGGTTTCACCATTTACGGTCGCGGCGAACCGGAGTTGGTCGTCGGGCAAATGGTCACTCCGGCGTTGTTCACCGCCCTGCGAATCGCGCCTGCGCTCGGGCGCGCCTTCCTCGAAGCAGAAGCGCAACCAGGCCGCGATCATGTGGTGATCTTGAGCGACGATCTGTGGCGAGGGAAATTCGGTGCTCGCCGGGACATCCTCGGGGAGCCGGTCGATCTCGATGGGGAATTCTACACCGTCGTGGGTGTAATGCCGCCGGGCTTTGATTTCCCCACACCGCAGGTGAAGGTCTGGGCTCCGCTGGCGCTTGCTGCGCCCTTCTTCCACGACCATCAGGACGCACACCTCTTGCGGGTGCTTGGCCGGCTCAAGCCAGGGACGACGGCAGAGCAGCTCAGTGCCGAAACGGGCGTCATCGGACCACGGGTGCTGGATCCTTCGGAGAAATCCGGCCGACTTTTTTACAGTCTGAGTTTGCAGGATCAAACCAATGGGGAATTACGGACACCTTTGCTCGTCCTCTTAGGCTCCGTCTCCCTGCTTCTCGCTCTCGCGTGCGCGAATGTCACGAATCTCATGCTGGCTCGCGGAAAGGCTCGCACCTCGGAAATGGCGGTACGCGCCGCGCTGGGCGCGAGTCGGCAGCGACTGGTGGCGCAACTGCTCACCGAGTCCGCGCTGCTCACCGCAGTCGGGGCACTGGCGGGCTTCGCGCTTGCTTTTTGGAGCCTCGAGCTGCTGCGGAATTTCGCGACTGATAATCTGCCGCAACTTCTGCACGCACACCTCGATGGGAGAGTCGCGTTCTTCGTCCTCCTCACTGCGGGCGCGTGCGGAATGTTTTTTGGGCTCGGACCGGCCTTGCGGGCTTCCGGCTCCAGCCTGGCCGCAGTCTTTGGCGGCGGAACTCGATCGACCATCGACGCGGTCGCCGCGCGCTCGCGGAGTCTCCTGGTCTTTGCCGAGGTAGCGCTGGCGGCGGTACTGCTGATTGGCTGCGCGCTGATGATGCGCAGTTTCCTTAGGCTGGCGACCACCAGCCCGGGCTTTGCGGCGGACGATGTGATCACGGCCAATGCCATTGTCTCCGTGCAACGCTATCCGGGGGCCACGCAGATGCTCTCTTTTTACCGAAGCGCTTTGGAGAAAATAACCAACCTGCCGGGAATCAGCGCGGCTGGTCTGGTGACGCATTTGCCGTTTGCGGGGAACAGTTGGGGGAACTCAATTGAGATCGCCGGGCGTGCGACAGCGGGTCAAAACGAGAGCGCAAATATCCGCGGGGTCAGTCCGGGCTACTTCGCCACCCTGCTTCTGCCGCTCCTGCAAGGCCGGGACTTCACCGAGCGCGACAACGCTCAGACGGCCGGGGTGGCGATCGTGAGCGAGCAATTCGCCCGCCGTTACTGGCCTAACGAGAGTCCGCTTGGCCAGCGCGTCCGCTATGATCGTCACTGGCTCACCGTGGTCGGGGTTTGTGGCGATGTGAAACACAATCAGCTCGACGAAGAGCCTGACCGCACGGTTTACGTCGCTTATGTTCAGATGGCACCCGCGGTTCTGGAATTGGTCGGGCGTGATCTCCATTTTGTGGTTCGCTCGACCAGCGCTGCGAGCGCGACCAGCGGCCTTCGCTTGGCGCTACGCGCGCTCGATCCCGAGCTGGTGGTGAAGGTCGACTCAATGACCTCCCTCATCAATCAGTCGCTCGCGCAACCACGTTTCCGCACCGGTTTGATTGCGATTTTTGCGCTCTTCGCGCTCACTCTTTCCGCCCTCGGGATTTACGGAGTCATCGCGTACCTCGTCACGCAAAGGTACAAGGAGATTGGAGTTCGTCTCGCCCTCGGGGCGACGCGGAGCAACATTCTCCGGCTGATCCTCGGCGGCACGCTCAAGCTGGCCGCCGCGGCGACGGCCGCGGGGCTTTGTGCCGCATATTTCCTCTCGCGCTTCCTCTCCACCATGCTCTACGGCGTGACCGCGCATGACGCACTGACCTTCCTCACCGTCCCCTGTGGACTGATTGCAATCGCGCTGATCGCCGGGCTTGTGCCAGCTTTGCGCGCGACCCGAATTGATCCGGTTCGATCGCTCCGCTACGAATAGGGATCATGATTCTCTACAGCGTGATGGTGAACATCCAGTCCGAGAGCGAAGCCGAATGGACGGAATGGATGAGGCAGGTCCACCTCCCAGAGGTGATCGAAGCCGGTTGCTTCGAGAAATGCCGGATGTATCGAGCAAACGAATCGGAAAGTGGACGCGCTTCCTACGTGATGCAGTATCGCTGCGCCTCCATCGCCGATTACGAGCGCTCCCGCGACGAGTTCGGCCCCGCTTTACAAAAAGATCACTCCAACAGGTTCAGCGGACGTTTCACCGCCTCCCGCCAGATTCTCGAAAAAGTCGCCGAGTTCCAGCCTCGTTAGGCTGCGACGGCTTTACTTGTTAACGAAATGGATGCCGTGTTCTGCGGCGATCCCGAAGACGCGGCCCATGTCGACCCCGACGGGCTTGCCAAACTCCTCTGCGCAGCGGGAGAAGAAGACTTCAAAGCCGGAGGGCGAAGTCGAAAGGAGCATGCGCGAAGCGGATTGGCCGACGTTCTTAAAGGTGTGCAGTTGTCCGCGCGGCACGAAGGCGGAGCCTCCGGGCCCGATCTCCTCCCAGTGGCTGTCGTGGAAAATCGAAACGCGGCCCTCAAGCACGTAAAACGTCTCGTCGTCGTTGATATGGAAATGCGTCGGCGGACCGCCGTTAGGCGGGGTGGTCTCGAGCCACATGGTCTGGCGACCGCCGGTCTGCTCGCCATCGAGAAGGATGATCACTTCTTCCCCGAAGGCGCGCAGCACCCGGCTGTCATCCGCAGGAACGACAATGGCGGTCTCGCCACTCACATTATTTCGCCAACTGATAGAGATATTCGACGTATGACATCACGGCACCGTCGAAGCCCGAGACTTTCGGGTTGGCGGATTCGATCAGGAAATACTCGTCCGGCGCGTGGGCTCCGCTACCGTGACCGAGTCCGAAATGTCCGGCGCCGAGGCTGAGCGGTGGATTGGTGAAAACGTAGCCGGGCCAGGAACCGCCGAGACGCGGCATCTTCACCGGCTCGATCCCATGCGCCTGGTAGACGGCTTCCTCGGCTTTGATGATCGGCGAATCGGCTGGAGTCGTGGTCGGGTCGTAGCCGCCGGTCATGTTCACGTCGATGTCGCCAAAGCCGTGTTTGGCCAGATGCGCTTTCAGAGCTTCGAGTGCACCCTTAGCGGTTTGGTTTGGCACAAGGCGCAAATCGAGTTTCGCGATTGCCTGGTGGGGCAGGATCGTCTTGCCGCCGGGGCCGGTGTAGCCGCCGATGATTCCTTCGATGTTGACCGTGGGCGTGTCCGACATGCGCTGCAGGGCTTCCGTCCAGCTCACGTCTTTAGCCCACTTCTTCACGCCCATGATTTTCTTGGAGTCTTCTTCTTTCAGGCGCTGGGAGGCGGTCTGGATCATGGCCTTTTCGCTGGCGTTGAGTGGCTGCACGTCCTTCGTCAGGCCCTCGATGGCAGGATCATTACCGTCCTCGCTGACCAGCGAGCTGAGGGCTTTGACCAGGTGCCAGACCGGGCTGTCGACACGTGCCTTGTTTGAGGAATGGATATCCTTGAGCGGACCGCGGCCCCATTTTTCGCCGTTGGAGGTTAGCTCCACCTCGATCACACCTTTCGCGCCTAACGAGATCGTGACCATGCCGCTCAGATCCTGGCTGGCGAAAGGCATGAAGATGCCGTCACATTTTTTCAAAGCCGCTTCGATTTCCGGTTTGTGAACGACCTGGCCGAAATGGGGCGAACCGATCTCTTCCTCGCCTTCCGCGACGAAGACGAAATTCACCGGCACTTTCTTGTTCGCGGCTTTGAAGGCATGAAGCGCGGCGAGAAACGCGGCTTCGGGGCCTTTCTGGTTGACCGCGCCACGGCCGATCATGACTTTGCCCACGCCCGGCTTGTCGACGATGGCTGCTTCGGTCGGTGGCGAGGACCATTCCTTCGGATCGAATTGCTTCACGTCATACATGAAATAAAGGCCGACCGTTTTCGGCGCGCCGGCGTCGAGCGTCGCGAAAACACCCGGCTTGCCGTCCGTCTCCACGCGCTCAGCTTTTTGGAAGCCGGCTTCTTTGAGCAGCTTGATCATGTGGTCCG
Source organism: Chthoniobacterales bacterium (assembly GCA_051003355.1). Lineage (GTDB taxonomy): Bacteria > Verrucomicrobiota > Verrucomicrobiia > Chthoniobacterales > UBA10450 > Palsa-1392. The sequence goes on from JBPCLK010000133.1 coordinate 14,367, forward strand.
CGCCCTCGGGATAACCGCGATCTTCGGCCGCGATCGAGACTTGTTTGATCCAGTCCTGCAAGCGCTTGATCGACTCATCATGCTGCTTGGTGACCTCGGCTTTGATCTCGGGGAACTCGTTATCCGCTGCGCGGGTTAAAGGAGCGCCCGCTACGAGAGCGAGGGCAGTGAAAAGACAAGTCGATCGCATAAACATGTGAATGACATCGCGCCCGGCTCCCGCGATGGCAAATTGAAATCTGTGGCAGACTCCCCCTGCGAGGACGCAAAAATCGAGCTTGACCACGCTACCGTGTTGCACATACTATGTGCCATACAGTGTATTACACACGGTAAAAATGGAAGCCCTCTCCGATCTTTTTAACACTCTGCGCCTCGAGCTGCGCCGCGGCCTGCTCATCGTGGCCGTCCTCGCTCAGCTGAAGAAGGAGCACTACGGCTACACCCTGCGCAAAGACCTCGCCGCGCTCGGGATTGAGATCGACGAAGGCACGCTCTACCCGCTCCTGCGCCGGCTCGAGACTCAGGGCCTGCTCGAGAGCGAATGGCGCGAAGAAAACAACCGCCAGAAACGCTTCTACAAACTTTCGCGCGATGGCCGCGCCATTCTCAAGCAGCTCCTGGCCGAACTGGAGAAGATCAACGCCTCGCTCACCCGCATCATCTAACCTAACGACTAACGACTAACGAAATATGGAACTACTCGCTCGCTACCTCACTGCGGTGAAATTCTGGCTTCCGAAAAAACAGCGCGAAGACATCGCAGCCGAACTCGCGGTCAATCTCCAGGCCGAGATCGACGATCACGCTGCCGAACTTGGCCGGCCTTTGACCGAGGAGGAATTGGCCGCGCTTCTCAAGGCGCACGGCTCGCCTCTCGTGGTCGCGTCGCGTTTTCAACATGAGCAGCGGACCGTTACGTTTGGGCGGCAATTAATCGGGCCGGTCGTGTTTCCCTTTTACTGGCTCGCGCTCAAGGTGACGCTCATTCTGCTTCTCATTCCGGCGATCGTGCCAGCGCTGGTCTGGGGCGAGAGATTCAACCTGGTGCGCGAGCTAATGCATATTCTCTACCGCGTCCTGCACCTCGCGTTGCCGACGCTTTTCATCGTGACTCTCGGATTCATCGTCCTCGACTATTGCCTGCGTCGGCTTCACCTCGCGGAGAAATGGAGCGACGGCTGGGACCCGGCCGAGCTTCCGTCGCTCGACCGCCCGCAGGTGCCGCGTTCCAGCTCCATCGCCGGTATCCTTCTGCAGTCGATCTTCATTCTCTGGTGGCTAGGGCACGACGTTCCGCGTGTCCTTATCGGGGACGGGTACGCGCAAATCCAGTTCGCGCCGATCTGGCAAACTCTGCACCTCCCCATCCTGCTCATCGCCTTTGCCTGCCTGGCGCAACATTGGATCAATCTCGTGCAGCCCAACTGGCGCTGGCTTCCACCGCTCATCGGCCTCCTGACCACGCTCGCGAGCCTGATCGTGATCCATCCGTTGCTCACGGCCAGCCAACTCGTCTCTGTGTCCGTGCCTAACGGATTGGTGATCGATGCGCTAAAAACGGGCAAGATTCAGCACCTCCTTTGGTTCGGACTCTTCAGTGCGTGGATCGGGATGCTCATCGCCGGCGCGGTTTACGCCGGGCGGCTGGTCTGGGTGGCATGGCAGACGGTGCCGCGGAACTCCGTGGCAGCACGGCCTCATGTCGTTCCGCTCATCTAAGACAACTTTATAAGTCAGAATATGGCGGCAGGGGAAGATTAAGCAGCCCAACCTTTAATGGGGTTGGCCATCATGGGATTTCTACGCGCGGAGCGGGAGTGAGTGGCCTACAAGGGCTTTATCCGCACGAGCGATGGCCAGTTTAATTCCGCCTTGTTGAACCGAACGAGGTTCAAAGGCAGCCTTCGATCCCTCTTTTCAGGCCATGTCGTTCTCTTGCAGCGGCCGACGGTTCCGTGGCGATGCGACTCCACAGCGACTTTCTGCTAGGTGAATCAGCTTTACCCGAGCGAGCCGTTGCGTTTCGTTGAGCCACGTGACGAATCCATCGGTCGAATTGAAAAGCATCTTCGCGCTGACCACACCTGATCCGGCGCTGTGGACTCTCTACATCATCCGCGCCGTCCTGACCGGTCCAGGGATGATTATCCTGCTGCCCTATCTTTATTTTCGCTATCACACCCTGCGCTATACCTTCGATGAAGAGGGCATCCACATGCGGGTCGGGATTCTTTTCCGGCGGGAGGTCAATCTGACTTACGCGCGAATCCAAGACATCCATCTCAGCTCCGGCTTGCTCCAGCGCTGGCTCGGGCTGGCCGATATTCAAATCCAGACAGCCTCTGGCTCTTCAGATGCGGAACTGGTCATCGAAGGCTTCAAGGAGTTCGAAGCCATTCGCGACTTTCTTTACACCCGGATGCGCGGCTACCACGCGCCGGGGGCGAAGAGCGAGCCCGCGTCGATCTTGGGAGCGGGCGTGGCAGGCGAGGCCAACGCTGAGATGGTCTCGCTCCTTCTCACCATCCGCGACGAGCTGCGCCAGACGCGTCAACTGCTCGAGCTGCGCCGCGATTCGTCAGGTCAAAATCCAGGGCGCGATGTTTAAGCCTTTCCGAGCCTGGTGTGAACGGGTCCTACGCATCCCGGGGGACCCGGAGCCGCCCCCGGGCGACGAGACGCGGAGCCAGCGTTTCCGGGCTGCCCCGAGTTACTACAAATATCTTCTTGTCGTTTGGGGTTTGAAAAGTATCGGCGTGCTCTGCGTCCTCCTCCCGCTCGAAATCGGACCGCTTCTCGCCCTGTTCAAATCTCGCGATCAACCAGTTCTCGGCATCTTTCTCATCGGTCTGCCGCAGCTGGTTGTTCTCTTCCTTGTTCTGGGTCGTTTGTTCTCGCTTGCACTCGTTAGGCTGGATTTCGAGAAGCGCTGGTATCTCGTGACCGATCGCAGCCTGCGCCTGCGCGAAGGTATCGTGAATGTCCGCGAAATGACCGTGACTTTCGCCAATATCCAGAATATCTCGGTCTCGCAGGGTCCGATCCAGCGCGCACTCGGCATCGCTGATTTGCGGGTCGATACCGCGGGTGGGGCGAGCCAAAAAGGGCGTAAGGGCGAGGGGATGTCGCAAAATCTGCACACCGCTTTTTTTCGTGGTGTCGATAACGCTAATGCCATCCGGGAGCTGATCCAGACCCGGCAGCGTGCATTGAAGGATTCGGGTTTGGGCGATCATGAGGAAGTGAAGTTATCGGGCGATCTGGGTAGCGAATTTCTCACCGCGCTCCGGGCAGTCGCGGCCGAAGCGACCGCGCTCCGCCAAGCGGCAGCCTAAATGTGGGAGGGGCCTTAGTGCCCGATGAGGGCAGACAACGCCCGCAGTAACCGTTATCTCATTCAAAATAAGGCTTGCCATCGGCCAAGCGGAGGCGCAAACCGGCGATCATGAAAATCGCTTGGATCTTTGCCTTGGGCTTTTTCGTAGCGGCAGTCATTTCCTGCCAGTGCCTGCGCCCGCCATCGGGTCGCAGCGCAGTCCAGATTAATGAACACACGATTCTGATTCCCGGGACGTCTATTTCCGGGACGGATCAGGAGGCGTTGAACAGGGTGTTTCGGAAATACGACAATTCGCTCTATCGGATTGCCTTCTATGAAAACGGAGGCCCGAAAAAGCAGATTGGCGAGATGGATGAAATGCAGGTCGCGGAAATCACCAAGGATTACGCTCGCAAGGCAACCGCCAGCGGGCTGAGTAGCTGGATATTCCAGATTGGCCGCCGCACCCATATTACGCTTCATCCGTCGGCGACGACGCATGTGACGACGGGCCAAACGACCCACGTTACGATGAGCGAATCGACCCATGTGACCCGCCATCAATTCGCCAGCATCGACGACGAGTCCGATGCTCTGGTCAAAGAGGTCACACCCATCCTGGAGAAGTACAGCAAATAACTAACGAAAAGCGAGGCGCAAAGTCTCCACGGCTAATGCGACTTGCCATGGCCTGGCTTGGTTTGCATCTTTTTCTGATCGTGACGGTGTGTCTGCGGGATACCTTTTCGGTTTTCGCCAGCACGCCCACGATTTTACCTTCCGCCACTGGCGAGGTTTGGGCTCGTGGCGAGCAAACCGCGTCGACGCTCCTTGGAGATCGGCTCGGCCATTCGGGCTGGGTGCGAAACGGAATCGCTGTCTATCTGCACAGCGCCGGGGCTGAAGCGGGCTATGGGTTCTTCGCCCCAAATGTGCCGCCCAATTACAAGCTGGTCTTTGAATTGCATTACCCCGACGGGCGGACTGATTATGAGATTCCCACAGTGAGCAGCTCCGCTACGGGCCTGCGTTTCGCCGGGTTGCTCGACCAACTGGCCGAGCTGGACTATGCGCCGCTGCGAGCGACGATGGTGAAAATCCTGGCCTACTCCGTTTGGCAATCCCACCCCGATGCCAGCATGATACGCGCTTATCTCGGCTGCGCCTATCTGCCTGCTCCTGCCGAATTCGAGCGTGGAGAGAAGGAATCCTATGAGCTTCTCTTCGCTTACAGTTTTACCTTCGCGAGGGAGCGACTGTGATGCGCCAGTTGAGACAACGCTGCGAGGAATTTCTATTTCGTCCTGACTCGGATGCCTGGCTCGGATTTCTGCGCATCAGCGTCGCGCTCCAAGTCATCTTTTATTGCTTATCTCTGCGAAAGGATTGGGATGACTTGTTTGCCCTCGGTCATGCTGGAGTCATTAAACGCGACCTGGCTGAAGCTATCCTCTCGGCGCAAAGTCACTACATTCCGCGCTTTGGCTGGCTAGTGGACTTAGGCACGAGTCTGGGTTGGTCGGAGTCGACGGTGCTCGCGATCGTCTGGTGGAGTCTGCTGGGAGTCGCTGGCCTTTTACTCGTCGGCCTGTTCAGCCGGGAAGCGGCGATCGCCGCGCTGTTTCTTCATCTGTGCGCGGTGAAAAGCAGCAGCGGATTGACCTATGGCGTCGATAACTTCACCGGCATAGGTCTCTTCTATCTCATGATCTCTCCACTGCCGGACCGATGGTCGCTGGATCGATGGTTTCGGCGTGTGCCTGGTAAGCAATCTGAGTGGCTGGGCTTTTTCCGGCGCGTTCTGCAATTGCACCTTTGTTTGATCTACTTTTTCAGCGGGATCACTAAGTGTGCTGGGGCCGGCTGGTGGGATGGAACGAGCATTTGGTACGCGCTCATCCGTCCACCCTTTAACTTACTTCCACCCGAAACTCTGCTCGCGTGGAAGAGTTTGTTTCCTATCGCAGGAATTTCCGTCTGTCTTCTGGAGACCGGCTATCCGCTCTTTATCTGGCCGCGAAAGACACGCGGGTTTTGGCTGCTGGCCGTGATCGCGATGCACCTGGGCATCGGGTTGGCCATGGGCTTGTACCTGTTTGCGTTCGTCATGATCACTCTAAATCTCGCGGCCTTTGGTTTGCAGCCTGGCTGGGGCATTACACGGTGGCTGCCCCGGCGACGGATTGCGACACGACCCGTGGGCGTTTGTTGATTCGACAGGAGCGCTTGAACCTGAGATGCTTCCGCATAATCGCGGGAGAGCGATGGCTGCGAAAACTAATCACGATCTCGACTGGAAGAAAGCTTCTGTCTCGAGTTGTCAGCGGGGTGAACCTGGGTTGTCGCTCCATCAAAGGGCGCACGATGCCAAAATAAGGGAAAGCCAGCCCTTGTGAGCCCAGCCGATTTCTTTGCCGAACTGAAACGGCGCGAAGTTTACAAAGTCGCGGTCGCCTATGTGGTCGTAGCCTGGCTGCTCATCCAGGTCGCCACCCAGGTCTTCCCGTTCTTCGAAATCCCTAACTGGACGGTGCAATTGGTTGTCCTGCTCCTCGTCCTGGGATTTCCGGTGGCCGTGATTCTTGCCTGGGCCTTCGAGCTGACAGCCGAAGGACTTAAACGCGAAGCCGGCGCGGATCGGAGGGTCATGCGCAAGATGGGCCGCAAACTGACCGCCCTGGTCGTGGTGCTCGCGGCCCTGGCCGCTGGGCTGATGGTCCTTCGCTTTGTCCGGTCCCATCAAAGCAGCCAGGCAGAGAGACAAACCGCCCGGGCCAGAATCGAGAGCAAATCAATCGCCGTCCTGCCTTTTGAAAATTTGAGTGATGACAAGCAAAACGCCTACCTTGCTACTGGCCTGGTGGATGAGATTCTGGCCGACTTGGCGAAGGTGGCAGATCTCAAGGTCATCTCGCGCAACTCGGTCATGCAATACAGTTCCAGCGGGTCGGCCGACTTGAGCAAGATCGCCGCCGAATTGGGCGTCGCTCACATCCTGGTCGGGAGCGTGCGGCGAGTCGGGCCTCAGCTCCGTGTCAGTGCGCAATTGGTCGATACCACGACAGGGGCGCAAATCTGGGCCGAGCGTTTCGATCGTGGGGTCTCAGATATTTTCGCGGTCGAGACTCAGGTGGCCGAAGCCATCGTGACCCAATTGGATGCGAAACTTTCGCCCCGGGAGAAAGCGGCCATGGCGCTCCCGCCGACTTCCGATCTGGAAGCGTTCCAACTTTACTCCCAGGCCCGCGACCTTCACGCCACCTCCGCGGTGGCCCTGGGTGAGGAAAGGAGATTACAGGCGGTCGGATTACTCGAGCAAGCGATCCAGCGCGACCCGGAGTTTCTGCCCGCTTACTGCACCCTCGTCCGAATCCACAGCGAGCTTTATCTTTTGGGAATGGATCATACGCCGGCGCGTCTGCATCTGGCGGCAACAGCTTTGCAGAATGCGGTGCGCCTTCAGCCCGAGGCCGGCGAGACACATCTGGCGGCAGCTTTTCTGCGCTATTGCCAGCTCGATTATGAAGAGGCTCGCCGCGAACTCGCTCTCGCTCAACACGCGCTCCCTAACGAGTCGCTCATCTTCGAGCTGCGGGGCTATATGGATCGGCGGCAGGGTCGATGGGAGGAATCGGAGCGCAATCTGCGCCATGCACTCGACTTGGACCCGCGTAATTTCTATTTTCTGCAACAGTTGTCCTTTAGTTATGAAAGGCAGCGCCGGTTTGATGAGATGCGTACCTTACTGGATCGCGCGGTCGCCGTGGTGCCAGGTGATCCCGGTGCGCGCATCAATCGCGCCCAAACCGATCTCTTCGCGCACGCGGACACCAAGCCGGAGAGTGCGGCACTTGAAGCCATATTGCTTGAGAATCCTGAAACTACGCGGGAGCTGGCGGTGGAATCGATTCAGCTCGCTTTGTATGAACGCGATTTCGAGGCCGCCGATCGCGCCCTCGCGGGCATGGAGAAAAAAGGCGGCCCGGAAGGGGCTTTCACTTTTCCCCGCGCCTGGTATGCGGGGTTGATCGCGCGGGCGAAAGGCGAAGAGATCGCGGCGCGCGCCGGCTTTACGGCCGCCCGAGCCGAAGTCGCCCAGAGCTTGCTCGCGCAGGGCGAATTTCCGCAGCCTCTCTCCATTCTGGCTATGATCGATGCCGCTCTCGGCGACCAGGAAGCCGCCGTGGAGGCAGGTCGCCGTGCCAGTCAGTTACTCCCGGTCGAACAGGATGCCATCACGGGCGCGGATATTCTGGAACACCTGGCGATCACCTATGCCTGGTGTGGCGAGAAGGATCGTGCGCTCGAAGAGTTATCGCGCCTGACCAAAATTCCCAGCGGCATAAATTATGGGCTCTTGCGGCTTGATCCGACCTGGGATTCGCTCCGGGACGATCCGGGTTTCCAACAGATCGTCGCGTCGCTGGCAGCGAGAGAGACGAAGCTATAGGACAAAGCCGCTTCTATTTCAGCAGGCCGGCAACCATAAAACCGGCATAAGTGCCGAGCGCATTGCCTAACGAACCCGCCAGAATGCCCGGCAATCGCAAATCACCGCGGCCAATCGCAGTCGCCAGCACGCCGGCCGAGGTGGCCCCACCAACGTTGGCATTCGACGCCACCGCGATGATGGCCCAGTCCTGCTTGAGCAGTCCGCCGATGCCGAAAAGCACGAGCCCATGCACTGCGACACTGATCGTGACCCAGGCGAGCAATCTTCCGGCGATGGCGCCGTTCTCGATCAGCGCGCCGAGATCGCAGTAGGCGCCGACAACCGCGAGGAAAATGAGCACGGTAAAATAGCCGAGTACCTTCGCGCCGCCGAGTCGTTGGACGATTGGCATCTGCGCGAGGACGAGCGCAACAGTCGTGAGCGTAAGGACGTAGGGAATCGACGGCAATAAGCGGCTCAGGAGTTGAGAGAGAAACAAACTCCCGAGCCCGAGCGCGATCAGGATGGAAAAGTCGAGCACGTTCGTGCGCTCGGGTGCCTCCAATTCCACCGCCGCGTTCACCTCACTCGCGGCGACTGGCACGCGTCTTGGCCAAGCGCGCTGGAGCAAGCGCGGCAAGAGGATTGTGGCGATGATCCAGATCGTCGTGATGATATTATCGGCCGCATTGATCGCAGCGAAGAGCGTCCCGCTTTTTCCGACGTCGTATTGCAGAGCGACGGCGTTGAGGTTGACGCTCCCGCCGATATAGGTGCCCGTGTACATGCCCGCGACGGCGAACGCTTTTCCGACCCCATGATTTTGCGGAGCGAGCAATTGATAACCGATCAGGACGCCCGCCATCGTCCCGGCCGCGCCCAGCAGGAACAGGAGCAGCATGGGCAACCCGGCCTCGCGCAGGTCGCGCAGTTTTACGTCGAGGAGGAGAAAGAAAATCGCGATCGGCGCGAGGTAGTTGAAAATGCCGTCGTAGAGCGGCGGGGCGTTTCGCGACGAAGGGAGTAACCCGAGATTGGCCAACACGGCAGCGGCGAGAATCACGATCAAGGCCGAGCCGAGATATTGAAAATACTGCCGGCGCGAAAGCCACTCGGAAAGCGCAACGAGCAGACAGAGGACGGTCGCGACGTAGAGCGGCTCGAGCACGAAAGACATCGCCGCGACTGTAGAAGTTTTTCGCGCGAGGCCGAGGACGAAATCTCGCCGGGTGGCAACCGGGCCACGCCCGGCGCATACTGCCCGCGATGGAGCAGACCAATCTCAGCCGAACAACTTTCCGGACCGCCTTTGTCCTTCTCCTTGTGGTCGCGGTTACCGTCATTTTTCTCGCGGTCCTCTGGCCATTCCTGATGCCGCTGCTGCTCGGCGCGTTGCTCGCGGGCTTGTGTCATCCGCTCTACCGCTGGGTCTTTCGCGGCGTCGGCGGACGCAAATCGATTGCCGCCATTCTCACCCTGCTCCTCCTTATGCTCATCGTGGTGGGGCCAATCAGCGCTTTTCTCGGCGTGGTCGTGCGGCAGGCGATCGGCGTGAGCAACGACGCGTTCCCATGGGTGCAGCAGCATCTCGGCAGCGCGAGCGGCTTTAACGCGCACGACTGGCTCGCGCAGCGGTTCCCTTCGCTGGCCAGCTACGTTCCGGAACAGGACCAGATCGCGCAGAGCGCGGCGCGCGCGGCCAAGGCGGCTGGCGGATTCCTCATCGCGGGCGCGGCTCAGCTTACCGCCGGCACCGCGACTTTCCTGCTCAACCTCTTCGTCATGCTCTACGCGATGTTTTATTTCCTGCGCGACGGCCGGAGCATTTTGGAAAAGATCCTCTACTACACGCCGCTCAGCCCCGAGGATGAAGCGCGAGTCCTCGATCGACTCACCTCCGTCACGCGGGCCACCATCAAAGGCACCCTCGTCATCGGCATGATCCAGGGCGCGCTCGCTGGTCTGGGCTTTTGGGTCGCGGGACTTGGCGGCGCGGCTTTTTGGGGAACGGTCATGGCGCTCCTCTCGGTCGTGCCCGGCATCGGCGCGGCCCTCATCTGGGTGCCGGCGGTGATCTATCTTTTCGTCGTCGGACAAACGCTGACCGCGACCCTGCTCCTCGTCTGGTGCGCGGCGGTCGTGGGGACGGTGGATAATTTGCTGCGTCCTGCGCTGGTTGGGAAGGATGCGAAGATGCCCGACCTGCTCATCCTTGTGGGAACGTTAGGCGGACTTTTTCTCTTCGGGCCGATCGGCTTTATCGTCGGTCCGCTGGTCTGCGGATTGTTCCTGACTGTCTGGGACATATACGGCACGACGTTTCAGGACGTCTTGCTGCCGGTGCGCAGCCTCGCTTCCGGGCGCGCCCGGGAGCCAGAGCCAAACTTGAAGCCGAAAGAAAAAAGTGAGGCGTCGTAAGGAAGAGTTACGGGCGGGGTATACTTTTCCACGAATTACGCCAAAGATGAGTTTCCATGGCGAAGATTGATTTCATCGGCATCGGCGCACCAAAGTGCGGGACCACCTGGCTCTCTGCGCAACTGGAGGCGCATCCGCAGATCGGCTTCGCGCCGGCCAAGGAAGTTTACTACTTTGCCGACACCATCATGCGCCGGATCGCCGGCAGCGAGCTGAACTGCTTCGCGCGCGGCGAGGCCTGGTACCACGAACAATTCCCGCGGCTCAGTGGCGGCGTGACCAGTCGCGGAGAGTTTTGCCCTTCCTATCTCTACCTCGACGAAGCCGCCGACCGGATAAAATCATACCATCCGGATGTAAAACTACTGCTCTGCCTGCGGCCGCCGGTCGAGATGATCTATTCTTGGTATTGGTATGGTCGAAACGCCGTCATCGCGTCGATGCCGAAGACCTTTGCAGAGATGATGGAGGATCCATTCCTGCGCGACATCGGATGTTTCGCGCGTCATCTCCGTCCATACCTTGAACGCTTCCCGGTCGAGAACTTTCTCGTGGTGCAGTTCGACGCCATCCGCCGCGCACCTGAGGAAGTTCGCCGCGCCGTTTACGAATTTCTGAAGGTCGATCCTAGTTTCGAACCACAACTCGAAAAAGGACAGAACGCCGCCCGCGCGCCGCGTTTTCCTCTTCTGCAATCGAGTGCGCAGAAGATCTACGGCGGCGTCTCCGCGCTCCCCGGCGTGGGCAGAATCCTTAGGTCGCCAACGGTCGCCAAGTCGCTCGAAAGCGTCTATCACCGCTTCAACAGCAAGGCGCAAAAGTACGAACCGCTTTCCACGGAGGGACGCGCGAAATGGGAAGCTTACTATGCCGCCGACCAGGAAGAGCTGGCGCAACAGTTACGAGGTCTGCGCGTGATTGCCTAGTTCTTCTTCCGAGAGCTAGAGGTCCAGGCTCCGTTGTTTTTGCTCCTTCGCTGGCGGAGCTGCGACACCGGCGAACTTCTTCATCAGGTCAGACAGCTTGGCGACGTAATAGTCGATGTTCTCGTCGCGGTTTTCGGGGTCGAAGTCGGTCACCAGTTTGGCGGCTTCGTAGGCGGCGACTTTCTTCGGGGTCTCTTTGACGTAGTAGCTGATCTGGTCACCCGGCTTGTGATTGCGGCCACTCGTTAGGGCGAGCTCGTAGACGGCCGCCCGGTTGCGTCCGCCGCTGGCGATCTTTTGCCGGTATTTCTCGAGCGAATCCTGCAGCGTATCTGTCTTCATTAACATCTCGATCGGCCATGCGCGTTCGCGGATTTTTCGTTCGAACTCTTCGCGCAAGGCCGGGATCTCCGCGCTCTTTTCCTGCATCAGGAGCTTGATCATTTCCTCGAGAAAGACGCGCTGGAATTTCTCCAGGCCGCGCGACTTGAGTGCGCCGCCTTTGGGAGTCACTTCGCCGTCCTTGTCGAGAAGCGCGTAGTTCTTTGCCTTGTAGCTGAACATCGCTTCAAATTGCTCGTCGAACTCGACCTCGATGCCAGGCGGAAGTTCTTTCGTGAGGGCCGCGCGCAGCTTTTCCGGATCGGCGTCGTTAGGTGGGACGAAGTAGATGCCGTCGGTGTCGACTTCGATGACTTGTGCGCCCTGGGCTTTGAGCCATTCAATCATCTGCTTGAGAATGTCGCGCCCGATCTGAGTGACGCGCGCGGCGGCTTCGAAATCAGCGAAGCTACCCTGTGCGAAACCGAGATAGCCGTAGAAGCTGTTGATCAAGATCTTGAAGGTGTTTTGCAGGGCGTGGAAGTAACGCCGTTGCGCCACATCCTTCGCCTCGCGCATGTCGCTTTTGGCCTCCAGTCGAAAGGTGCGCAGATCGGTCAGCAGATGGCGAAAGATCTGGAGCTGATCGGTGACCGGAAAGCAATCGAACTGCAGCATGATCGACGGATAAAGCGAGGCCACGTCGCAATGCCAGACGTTGCGCGCCACGCCGGTGAAGAAGATGTCGGTGTAGCCGCCTTCGAAGCCGCGCGCCATGGGCATCTCGGGAATGCCGTGGCGCCGGCGCATATACTCGCGGAGGAAGAGCGCGTTGATGCGCGTCGCGTTACCGCGCACGATCACGTCCTGATAGTTATAGGGAAAAATCTGCGCTTGGATGAAGTAACTCGGGCTCAGGAGATCGGCCACCGCACGTGTCTCGCGCACGGCGCAGAGCGCGCGCTCGCGGTAGCGCGCCGGCTCGTCTTCCCAGGCGCGTTGCAGTTCCTTGCCGGATAACTGTGAGACGTCCAATGCGCTCGTTACGCCGAAATGTTGCGCGATGTCGCTCCGCTCGAAACCGCTCAGCGAACGCATCCCAACATCGTAAAAATGCGCCAGCAAAAAAGTGTCGACGAAGTGGCGTCCATCGACGGTGAACTTCGGATAATCGATCGTCTTCTCCGCGATCTGGAGGCGCGACGGCCGCGAACGGAGGAACCCGCCGCTCCGTCCCCAATCGAGTTTCGTCTTCGCCTTCCGCGCCCGCGCGACCAGGAACGGCAGATCGAACTTGAACAGGTTATGTCCCTCAATCACGTCCGGGTCGCGCTCCATGATTAGGCTCGTTAGGCGCTTGATCGCCGCGTGCTCCGATTCCTCGATGGCGTTCGGATTGACTTCGATCAGTTCTTCGAAGCCGGAGTTGTCCGAGACGGCGATACTCGTGATGTGATCATCGATCGTCGTCTCGAGATCGCCGCCGGCAAAGGAGAGCACCTCGATCTGCATCCGCTTCAATTTCTCGAAAGGAAGCTGCTTGAAGAGTGTGCGCCCGGTGTGGGTGAGATAGTGTTGCACCGGATCGCTCAGCGCGAAAAAGTTGCGGCCCGCCTTCTTCAGTCCGTTACGAAGTGCGATCAGTTCCTTCCAGCTCTCGACCGTGACCAGCCAGTTATACTTGAGGTCGCCAGTCAGCTTTTCCGCGTTCGTTAGGCCAAGATCGGTCACGTCGCCATCTGCCCAGACGAAGGGACGAAAGTCCTCGATCTCGCACGCCGTCTGGCCGTTCGCTTCCCGCCGATAGACCCGCACGGTGCCCGTGTCGCCCAGCTCGACTGCAACGATCCGCGCGGTCGGATCTGCACCGAAAAGCAGTTGGTTATCCTCAAACGCCATGGCTCGAATGATGGCACAATTTCACTCTCATTCCGAGCCGCCCTTCTCCCTGGGCCCATCCGCGCCGAAAGTTACCTTGCATAAGAGAGGCGGGCCTTGTACTCGACCCGGCCATGGGACGAGAGAGCGGGATTCAACGAACCATGGGGCTGGGCGCCGCTACCGGCGTGGGAGTCAGCGCCATCGTGGGCGGCGGCATCCTGGCCCTGGCCGGAGTGGCCTTCTCCGCGACCGGTCCGAGCGCCGTCCTGGCTTTCGCGCTGAACGGAATCATCGCGCTTCTGACCGCCTTGAGCTTTGCCGAAATGGCAGCTGCGTTCCCCGAATCGGGCGGCACTTACACTTTCGCCAAGAAGGTGCTCAACGTCCGCATCGCCTTCGCGGTCGGCTGGGTCGTCTGGTTTGCCTCCCTCGTGGCGGCGGTCCTTTACGCCTTGGGACTGGCTTCGTTTCTGGTCATGCCATTGCAGGAAATCTGGCCACGGCTCTTTGCGGGCGAGCATGGTTTTCTGACCTCGCGCTGGGGCCTCACTCTGGTCGCGGCGGTGGCCACGCTCTGCTTCTCGGGCGGTTTGCTCCGCCAGGGAGGTGGCGGAGGACAGTGGATCAATCTGAGTAAGTCAGCCGTCTTCGCGCTCGTCATTGCCGGCGGCCTTTGGGCGTTGGCCAGGTCGTCGGGCACGGAAATGAAGGCGCACCTCACGCCCTTCTTTCCCGGCGGCGCGGGCGGGCTCTTCCAGGCGATGGGTTTTACCTTTATCGCGCTGCAGGGATTCGACCTCATCGCCGCGGTCGGCGGCGAAATCAAAGACCCCGGCCGTAACATTCCCAAGGCCATGATCGGTTCGCTCCTGATCGCGCTGGTCATCTATCTGCCGCTGCTCTTTGTCCTCGCTGCCGGCGGGGTCGGCCCGGGGGAAAGCATCGCCGGGTTAGCCCGAGATCAACCGGCCGGCGTGGTCGCGATCGCGGCGCGGCGATTTCTCGGGAGCAGCGGCTATTGGCTGGTCGTCGCGGCGGGCATTCTTTCCATGATCTCCGCTTTGCAGGCCAATCTCTTCGCTGCTTCGCGGGTCGCCTTTGCCATGGCACGCGATCGCACTCTTTCTCCCCGACTCGGTCGTCTCGATCCGAAGCGCCGGCTGCCTCGCACGGCCATCCTGGTCGTGGCCGCGATTGTCGTGCTCATCCTGGTGCTGGTCCCGGACGTCGCCACCGCCGGCGCAGCCTCCAGCTTGATCTTTCTCATCACTTTCTCCTTCGCCCATTACATCAACATCCTCCTGCGCCGACGCATGGATCCGGCGCAGATGCCGTTTCGGGTCGCGCTCTTCCCGCTCGTGCCGCTGGTCGGCGGCGCCGCCTGTCTCGGGCTCGCTTTTTTCCAGGGCGTTTCCGTGCCTGCCGCCGGCGTCATCACGGTCGTCTGGCTCTCGTTAGGCGCGGGTCTTTACGCTTTTCGGTTCGCCGGCCGGGCTCAGATTTTCGACGCCTCGGCCGAAGGGATCGATCCGCTCCTGATCAAATACCGCGGGCGCAACCCGCTCATTCTGCTGCCGGTGGATGAGGCCGAGAATGTCGGTTCCATCGTGGCCGTGGCCAACGCGGTCAGCCCGCCGAATGTCGGCCGCGTTCTCCTGCTCTCGGTCGTGACGCCGCCCGAGGAATGGGTCGAGCATGAGGCGCCGGCCAGCCTGCGGCAGATGGCGGTGGTGCAGCGCGAGGCCCTGACCGCCTCCTTCTCCTCCGGCCTCGAGCCGGAGGCATTGCTCACTATTGCCTCGAATCATTGGGCGGAAATCCTGCGCGTCGCGCGCCTGCACCGCTGCGAAGCCATCCTCCTGGGATTGCGCAGCATCAGCGAACAGGGCGCGGATCCCGGTTTCAATGAACTGCTAAGCAACGCCCCATGCGACGCCATTCTGCTCCGCTCCGCCCGCACCTGGCGATTTCAAAACACCCGGCGCATTCTCATTCCGGTGGGCGGGCGCGGCAGCCACAGCCCGCTGCGTGCGCGCGTGCTGGGCAGCCTGCAGCGTGAGACCAAGCTGGAAGTGCAATACCTCTGTCTCCTGTCCCAGTCGGTCTCCGATGAGGAACTGCGGCGCGCCCACAAATTGGCCGAACGGCGGGCCGGCGACGAGATGGGTCGCGGGGCCGAAATCACGGTCGAACGTTGCGCCGATCCGGCAGCCGAGATCATCCGCCGCGCGCCCGAGCACGACCTCCTCATCCTCGGCCTGCAACAACTGCAGGGGCGCCGGCGCGCGATCAGCGATTTCGTCCTCCGCATCGCCGAGGAAACTTCCGGCGCGCTCTTGATTCTCGGCCATAAGAACGAGTAGCCGCGGTTTTTTTGCCTAACGAATTCTGAAAGCTATCGCTTAGATGGCGGCACAGCTTTCTTGCTCAGTTAAACCGCCATCCAGCGCAAGCCAAGCGTAGCGAGGCCGAGGAAAAAGAAAAAGCCCGCCACGTCCGTCACCGTGGTGAGGAAGATGCTGGAGGCGAGCGCGGGATCGAGACGGAGACTTTTCAGACCGAGCGGAATCATGACGCCGGCGAGGGCGGCGGCCAGTTGGTTGAGAAGCATGGCCGCGCCCGCCACGATTCCGAGCAGGACACTTCCTTTCCAAAGCCAGCCGATCAGGCCGACAGCGAGGCCGATGGCCAGACCGTTAAGGATCCCGAGAGTCATTTCTTTAACCAGCGCGCGTCGTCCGTCGCCGGGAGTGATCTCGCCCAGCGCCAGGTCGCGGATGATGACGGTGAGCGTTTGCATTCCGGCGTTGCCGCCTTGGCCGGCGACGATCGGCAGGAAGACCGCGAGGGCCGTCCAGCGCGCGATGGTGTTTTCAAATAAGCCGACGACAAACGCCGCCAGCAGCGCTGTGGCCAGGTTGATGAAGAGCCAGGGCAGCCGTCCCCGGATCGATTGTTGCCACGGTGTGAGCGCGTGTTCCTCGCCCGACAAACCGACCATCAACTGCATGTCCTCGGTCGCTTCCTTGGCCGCGACTTCGAGCGCGTCGCTCGCCTTGACTGCGCCGACCAGGCGTCCGTCCGCATCAAGAACCGGGAGACCGAGATAGTGATAATGCTCGAACTGTTGGACCAGAGTTTCCTGGTCGCTATCGACCCGGACGAACTTCACATCGCGGTTCACAATCTCGCTCATGCGCCGGCCTTCAGGGCGGAAAACCAGATCGCGCAGACTAACGACACCAACGAGCCGCTGGTCGGAGTCCGTCACATACAGATAAGCGATGTCCTCCGTGCGCTCTTCCTGCGCGCGCCCGCGCAGCAGTTCGCGCACTTCCTCCACCGTCATCTCCTCGCGCAGGGCGATGAAGCGATTCGTCATCACACCGCCCGCCGTGTCCTCGGGATAGCGGAGCAAGCGGCGGACACCGTCAGCGAATTCGCCCGGCAGCTTCGCCAGCGCCTCACGGCGAGCGCCCGGCGGCAGTTGCTGGAGCAAATCGGCCGCGGAATCCGGCGCGACGAAAACCAGAATCCTGGCCAACTGCGCGGTATTGAAGATGCCGAGGAAATCCGGCAGGCGATCTTCCTCCGTCTCCGCCAGTGCGGCAGCGACCTTCTTCGCGGGCAGTTCGCGGAGCAATGCTTCCGTTGCTTCCGGGTCGAGGCGTTGCAGCCGATCGGCCAAATCGGCCGGGTGCAATTGCAAATAATCTTCGAGGGTTACCGGAGCGGTTTCAGTCATGGCAGTGAGAGGGTTACAGGTTTCACGTCGGAGTAATGACGCGTCTGCGCCGACCGGGAGCAACGCGCATTATCCAGACTCCGGGGACGCTGCTACTTTTCGCCAAAGTCATGGAGCACTACGACATCATCATCATCGGCACCGGCGCGGGCGGCGGGGCGCTCGCGCAACGCCTCGCGCCGACCGGGAAGCGCCTTCTCATATTGGAGCGCAGGACGTTTCTCCCGCAGGAAAAAGAGAATTGGGATACGAACGCGGTCTTCATGGAGAACCGTTATCACACCGACGAAGTCTGGCAGGACAGCGAGGGTAAACCGCTCCATCCGCAGACCGCGTATTGGGTGGGCGGCAACACCAAGGTCTACGGCGCGGCCCTTTTCCGGCTGCGCGAGCGCGACTTCACGGAGGTGCAACATGAGGACGGGGTCTCGCCCGCGTGGCCGCTGCAATATCGCGATTACGAGTCGTATTACGACGAAGCCGAGGTCCTCTACGCCGCGCACGGCGAGCGCGGGACCGATCCGACCGAGCCGCCCAGTTCGCAGCCGTATCCGCATCCGCCGGTCAGCAACGAGCCGCGCATCCAGGAGGTTTACGACGAGTTAAAAGAGGGCGGCTACCAGCCGTTTCCGTGTCCGGTCGGGATCAAGCTGAACGAACAAATGCGCTGGCAAAGTCAGTGTATTCGTTGCGCCACCTGCGACGGATTTCCCTGCCTGGTCGAGGCGAAATCGGACGCGGATAACAACTGCATCCGCCCGATCTTCGAGTTGCCTAACGTTACTCTCCTGACCGGCGCCTACGTCAATCGCCTAACGACAAACGCAAGTGGCTCGGAAATCGCGGGCGTGGAGGTCGAATTCGACGGCGGGCAGCGGAAAGAAACGTTTAGCGGCGACATCGTGGTCGTGGCCTGCGGCGCGATTAATTCCGCCGCGCTTCTCCTGCGCAGCGCGAACAGCACGCACGCAAACGGCCTCGCCAACAGCTCCGACCTCGTCGGGCGTAACTTCATGTTTCATAAAGCCGCCATCGTCCTCTCGATCGGGCTGAAACCGAACCCGAGCAAATACATGAAGACCGTCGCGGTGAACGATTTCTACTTCGGCGAAAAAGATTTTCCGTATCCGATGGGCGGCATCCAGCTGGTCGGTTCCTTCAAATGGGAAATGATGAAAGGGGAAGCGCCGCCCTTTACGCCCGCGATCGTGCTCAAGACGATGAAATCGCATTCCGTCCCGTGGTGGCTGACCACGGAAGATTTGCCCAGCCACCAGAATCGCGTGCGCTGGGTCGACGATAAAATCCAGCTCGATTACACGCCTAACAATGAAAAGGCCTACCAGCGTTTGAGCGAGCGCTGGCAGGCCGTCTTGAAGGAAGTGGACGACTGTCACACCTACATCCCGAAGGAGTTCTATCTCAAGAAATCGATCCCACTTGAAGGCGTCGGCCACCAGAACGGCACCTGCCGTTTCGGGACGGATCCGAAAACCTCCGTGCTCGATCTGGATTGCCGCGCGCACGACATCGCCAATCTGTATGTCGTGGACGGCTCCTTCTTTCCTTCCTGCGGCGCGGTTAATCCGTCGCTTACCATCATCGCCAACGCGCTCCGGGTTGGCGATCGGTTGCGGGAGCGTTTTGCCTAACGAGACTATGAACAGGCCAATCGACTGTTCTGCCCTCTTCTCCGCGCGTAAAATGCGTCCGGCCGCGATCTCTTCCGGCATCTGTGTCATCGTCGCCCTCGTCGCCCTGCCAGCGCTCGCGTCGGCGCAGACGGCGACGGGTGGCGCGGGCGCCGTGGTCGAGAGCCACGGCGCCTTCGAGCCGATCCTGAAAGCAATCAGCATCTATCTCGCGAGTGGCGTGGAAGCCTGCGCTGCCCTCATTATCGGGGGCGCGGCCATCGAGGCTACCTTCCGCGCCCTGGCGCTTTTATTCCAGCCCGCGTCCCCGCCGGAGGCGAAGGAAGAGGTCCGCCTGCGGCTCGGGCGCTGGCTCGCTCTCGCGCTCGAATTCGAGCTGGCCGCCGACATTCTGCGCACCGCCATTGCGCCCACCTGGAACGAGATCGGTCAGCTCGCGGCCATCGTCGTCCTGCGCACCGCGCTGAATTATTTCTTGCAGCAGGAGATCGATAAAGCGGAGGCCAAAAATGCCCGCAATCTGGGCTGAGTTTTTCCAACTTCGCACCGGCGCCATGGTCATCGAAGCGGCCGCCTGCCTGCTTCTCGCGGCCTCCTGCGCCCGGGCCTTTGGGACCTTACTCATCCGGCGCGATCGCGGGCGAGCGCAAAGGCTCGTCGCGGAGGGAGCGCTCAGCGCGCTCGGTTTCATGGTCTGCGCCACGCTTCTAAAAACTCTCGTACTCACTTCCTGGGCGCAGATTGGCCTCTTCGCCAGCGTGCTCGCTTTGCGCACCTCGCTCAAATGGGCTTTTCAGTCGGAGCTGCGCCGCGATCCCGCGCCCGCTGGGCGAAACGCGCCTTCGGCCTAACGATACTATGTCGACTCGTCGCGAAATAGTGACCGTTTACGCCGCCGGTCTGGCGCAGGGCCTGGCCCTGGTCACTTTCCCGGCCGCGAGCGAAGTCTTCACCAATCCCCACGCCTACGCGCTTTCCAGTTCGCAATATGGTCTGATGTTCCTGCCCCAGGTCGTGCTCGCGATTGCCGCGTCATTGCTAGGCACGAGCTGGCGTCGGCGCTTCGGGTTGCCACGAGTTTACCTGCTCGGGTTGGCGGCGAATCTAGCGGCCATGGTGCTGCTGGTCGCGAGCCAATTTGTCATGCAACAGCACACTTTTGCCTATGTCTTGCTCCTCGCGGCCACCGCCGCCATGGGCGTTGGCTTTGGTTTTACCGTCCCGGCCCTGAACGCATTCGCCGCCATTTTCTTTCCCCAAAAAACCGATGCGGCAGTGCTTGCCATGAACGCGCTGCTCGGGCTCGGCACGGCGCTGGCGCCGGCTTTTATCGCGCTCTTCGTAAAACTCGGCGTCTGGTGGGCTTTGCCGTTGCTCGTTAGTCTTCTGCTCATCGCGCTGTTGGTGTTCAGCGCGGCGGAGAAGCTGCCGGACGCCTCCGCCTCGTCCGGAAAATCAAGCCGAAGCGGGCACGCCATCCCTGCGCGTTTTTGGATTTTCGCGGCTTTCGTTTTCCTCTACGGCATTTGCGAGACGCTCAACGGCAACTGGGCCGGGCTCTATCTGAAGCAGCATTTCGGCGCTACGGCGGCGCGGGCTTCGCTTGGCCTAACGATGTTTTGGGGCATGGTCACCGCCGGCCGTGTCCTCTTTGCCGGAATCGAAAAGTGGATCCCGGAACGCTGGGTCGGCCGCGTCCTGCCATTCGTAGTCGCGGCCGCTTTCGCTCTGCTGGCGTGGCTCCCGCAAAGCCGTGCCACACTCGGTCTCGGCGGCTTCGCACTGGCCGGTCTTGGATGTTCCGCACTCCTCCCGCTCGCGCTCAGCTTCGGGCAACGACAGCTCAAGAGCATGAGCGCCTCTGTTGCCGGTGGCCTCATCGCCTTTTACCAGCTCGGCTACGGCGTGGCCGCCTTTGGCGTCGGCCCGTTGCAACACTTCGCCGGTCTCACTCTCGCTCCGATTTTCGCTGCGACGGCCGCGGTCGCGTTGCTCTTGGGCGTGCTATCGTTCGTCATCATGCGCACCACTTTGTGAGCCATCTCAAAGACTCGATCGCTCTTATGACCCGCAGCAACAGCGTCATCGACCGGGCCGTCGTCCTCGAACCCGCAGGCGGACTGCACAGACTCATTCGCCCGGGTAGCGTTGCTCAAGAAGCTTCCGATGATTGATTCTGACGCGAGCCGGCCTGAGACTTTTTCGTTTTGATATGCAGATCGGTTCAAGGGACATGGCGATGATCGCTTCCTGCTTATTCGCTGGGGCGTCGCCCCGACTGGCCTTGCAGGTGCTTGATCCGCAATCGCCGCAGGCGCGTTCGATTTACCATCTCGGGATCACCGCTGGCATCATCTTCGCGCTCATCTTTGCCATCGTGGCGGCGATGATTGTCTTCGCGCTCATGCGCTATCGCTGGCGGGAAGGCGAACCCGATCCGGAGCAGGTGGCGGGTAATCGCATCGTCGAAATCGTTTGGACGGTGATTCCCTGTCTGATCGTGGTGGCGCTTTTCATTCTCTCCAGTCGCACGATGGGCGTGGCTGATCCGCCGCCGCCGCCGGCGCCGGATATGGTGGTGACCGGTCATCAATGGTGGTGGGAGGCGCGCTATCCGAAGTCGGGCGTCGTGACCGCGAACGAGATTCACATTCCCGCGGGGCGTCCGTTTTCCATTCAACTCAAGTCGGCCGATGTGCTGCACGAGTTTTGGGTGCCGGAGCTGGCGCGTAAAGAAGCGACCGTGCCGGGTCACCCGAACCACATCTGGATCGAGGCGGATCACCCGGGAAATTATCTGGGCGTCTGCTCGGAGTTTTGCGGAACGCAGCATGCCTGGATGCATTTCCTGGTGGTGGCGCAGAGTGCGGAGGATTTCGCCGCGTGGGAAAAAGCGCAGCTCCAGCCCACAGCACAGAGGCCTAACGAGACTGCGCTCCGCGGCCGCACGCTTTTTCAGCAGCTGAGCTGCATGAATTGCCACGCGATCGCAGGCACGGCGGCCAATGCCGGCGTTGGTACGAACTTGACCCACTTCGCCAGCCGCCGCCAGCTCGGCGCCGGGATCGTGGAGAACACGCCGGCCAATCTCCGACGCTGGCTGACTGATCCGCAGCAGGTGAAGCCGGGGGTGAAAATGCCGGATTTCAAATTCAACCAGGCGCAGGTGAACGATCTGGCGGCTTATCTCGAGACGCTGAAATGAACGAGCTCACGAGTGCGCTGGATCGAGCCGGGCTGCTCACGCCACAAGAGCGGGAGCATTGGAAGATGTCGTGGCTTTCGACCGTCGATCACAAGCGAATCGGGATCCTCTACATGGTGACGGGGCTGGTCTTTTTCATCGTGGGCGGGATCGAGGCGCTGCTCATCCGGGTGCAATTGGCCGTGCCTAACAACACCTTCACCGCGCCCAATACCTACAACATGCTTTTCACCATGCATGGGACGACGATGATTTTTCTCGTCGCCATGCCGGTGCTTTTCGGTTTGGCCAATTACCTCGTGCCGCTCCAGATCGGCGCGCGCGACATGGCGTTCCCACGATTGAATGCCTACAGCTTTTGGCTGGTGCCATTCGGCGGGATTTTGCTGCACTTCAGTTTCCTTGCGGGCGGCGCGCCGGCGGTCGGCTGGTTCGCTTATGCGCCACTGAGCGAGACGGCGTATTCGTCGCAACATGGCGTCGATTACTGGGCGCTCTCGCTTCTCGTTCTCGGCATCGGCTCGGTTGGGACTTCGATTAACTTCATCGTCACCGTCCTGAGCAGTCGCGCGCAGCACATGACGCTGCGCCGGCTGCCGCTTTTCACCTGGATGATTCTTGTTAATTCCTTCCTCGTGATTCTGGCCTTGCCAGTGCTGAACGCCGGACTGGTCATGCTCCTGATTGATCGCTTGCTGAACACGCATTTCTTTCTCCTGCCGGGCGGTTCGGCCATCATGTGGCAGCACATCTTTTGGGCTTTCGGCCACCCGGAGGTTTACATCGTGGCCATCCCGGCTTTCGCGATTCTCTCGGAAATCATTCCGGTATTTTCGCGTAAGCCGATCTTCGGTTACGAGTTCGTCGCCGGTTCGACAGTGGCGATTGCTTTCCTCAGCCTCGGGGTTTGGGCGCACCACATGTTTACCACCGGCCTCGGACACGCGGTCGATTTGTTCTTCGTGGCTTCCAGTATGCTCATCGCCATCCCGACTGGCGTGAAAGTGCTGAACTGGAGCGCGACCATGATCGGCGGCCGCATTCGTTTCGCCACGCCGATGCTCTTCTGCATCGCGGCGCTGGTGCAATTCCTTCTCGCTGGCCTAACGGGTGTAAGTCACGCCGCCGCGCCCCTCGATTGGCAGACCAAGAATAGCTACTACCTCGTGGCGCATTTCCATTTCGTCTTCGTCGGTCTGATCGTCTTCACCATCCTCGGGGCGCTCCATTATTGGTTTCCAAAAATGAGTGGTCGCATGCTTTCCGAACGGCTCGGACGCTGGACCTTTTGGCTCATGGTCATCGGCTTCAACATGACCTTTCTCATCATGCATTTCCTCGGTCTCGCCGGGATGCCCCGGCGAGTTTACACCTACGCCGATCTGCCGGGCTGGGAATGGATGAACATGCTCTCAACCGTCGGCGCGTTTATTATGGGCGTCGCTTCGCTCCTCTTCGTCTGGAATCTGATCGTTAGTCTGCTGCGCGGCGCTCCGGCGAACGCCAATCCCTGGAATGCCTGGACACTCGAGTGGGCCACGACTTCGCCGCCGCCGCACGAGAACTTCCACGCCCTGCCGCCGATTCGCAGTCGCCGACCGCTTTGGGATGTCGCCAATCCAGATCGGCCCGATCCGGTGGTTGGGACCAAGGGTGAAATCGATCGCGTCGCGCCGGAAAAAAATCGCGCCGGCGTAGTCGCCTTCATCCTGTCCGAAACCGGATTCTTCGGCATCCTCATCCTCGCGTTCCTTTACTATAACGCGACGCCGCAGTCCGGGCCGAGTGCACAAGAGTTGGATCTTGTGAAGACTGGCTGCTTCAGCCTTTGTCTCTTCGCGAGCAGCTTCACCATCTGGCGTTCAGAAAAAGGACTGCACTCCGGGCAGCAGGGCCGGATGATCGGATGGCTCATCGCTACGATTGTGCTCGGCGGAATTTTCATGATCGGGCAGGGGCTCGAATACTGGCATCTCTTTCAAAGCGGCGTAAGCGTGAACTCGAATCTTTTTGCCACGACATTTTTCACGCTGACCGGCTTTCACGGGATCCACGTTTGCGTTGGGCTGATTGCGCTGCTCATCATGCTCGGTCTCGCGCTCGCCGGTGATTTTCGCAAAGGCCGCGCCCCCGCGCTCCCGGCCGTGAGTCTTTACTGGCACTTTGTCGATGTCGTCTGGGTCGTGGTGCTGACCGTGGTTTACCTTCTGCCTCGACTGCGATGAGCACCGGACAATTTCTTATCTCGGCCTGGAGTTGGAATCCGATCGTCCTTGTCAGTGGCGCGGTGGCGCTTGCTCTGTACTTGATCGCGTTTGGTCTCCATCGGCGCGTCGCCTGGTTTGCGGCGGGGCTCGGCGTTTTTTTCCTCGCGCTTCTTTCGCCGATCAACACGCTCGCGGACGGCTACCTCTTCAGCGCGCACATGGTGCAGCACATTCTGTTATTGCTCATCGCTCCGGCGCTGTTGCTGCTCGGTCTGCCGCGATCGTCTTCACTCACGCTGCGGCCACGTTTTCTCTCGGCTCCACTCGTCGGATGGATCGCAGGCGTCGGTGCCATGTGGGTCTGGCATTGGCCGACCTTGTGCAACGCCGCGGTTTCTTCGCGACCGATGTTTGCCCTGCAAACGGTGTCGCTCGTTCTGCTCGGCGCATTGTTCTGGTGGCCAATTATCTCGCCGCGCGAAGAAGAACGGCTCTCCCCGCCGGGCGCGGTCCTCTATCTCTTCACCGCCTGTGTCGGCTGTAGTGTGCTCGGGATGATTCTTACCTTTTCGCCGGTCACGGTTTGCTCGATTTACTCGATGCCGCCACCAGATCGTCTCGGCATTCTGCCGACGGTTCACAATTCCTGGGGCCTGACGCCGGAGAGAGATCAGCAGGTCGGTGGTCTGCTTATGTGGGTGCCGATGTGTCTGATTTACCTGAGCGCGATTTTTCTCCAGATCGCGCGCTGGTTTGGCGAAGTCGCTCCGCCACCGGTGTTGGAGAAAACTTCATGAACGCGGAAGCAGATCCCGCGCAGCCCGATTGGGAAGAGCTCCCCCATCAGCATCTGCCGCGGCCGAATTATTTCCCTTCCGGCCTCGCCATGGGGACGGCGTTTTTCTTTTGGGGCTTCGTCACGTCTCCGGTGATTTTGGCGGTTGGCGCCGGACTCTTCATTGCCTCACTCGCGGGCTGGATCAGTGAAATGCGCCGGGAACATAAGCATGACTAACGAATCGCCATCGCCAGGTTGCTGCGCGGCACCGGCAGAGCTGAGCCGGCGCCGTTTTCTCGAGAAAGTCTGCCTCGGGCTCGGCGGGCTCTGCGCGGCCCTGCTCGGGATTCCGATCGTTGGCTTCGTCCTCGCTCCGCTCTTCCGCACACCGCCTGCCCAATGGGTGCCAGTCGGGCCGGTGACCAAGTTCGTCATCGGTTCGACCGTGAACGTCACGCTGACTGATCCATCGTCTTTGCCTTGGGCTGGCATCAGCGCGAAGACCGCTGCCTGGCTGCGCCGCGTGGACGAAAAGAAATTCATCGCCTTCGCGGTCAATTGCACGCACATGGGTTGCCCGGTGCGCTGGTTGGCGGACGCGAGCTTGTTCATGTGCCCGTGTCACGGCGGCGTTTACTACGGTGACGGAACAGTCGCCGCCGGTCCGCCGCCGAAACCGCTCGATCGCCACGAAGTGCGCGTCTCCAACGGCCAGGTGGAAATCAAAGCCTCGCGTATTCCGATCACGCACACGCTATGAAGCGCGCTTTTTTCGCCGCGTGGGATTGGCTCGATAACCGGCTTGGCATTTCCGATCTCATTGTTCCATCGGCCAAGCATCTGGTCCCGCACGACGCGCGTTGGTGGTACGTCTTCGGCAGCGCGACGATGGTCGCCTTCATTGTCCAGGTTGTGACCGGCGTGGCGCTCGCCTTCTCCTACGTGCCGTCGGCTTCGCAGGCTTATCAGACGTTGCAATTCATCACCAACAACGCGCCGCTGGGGAATTTCCTCCGCGCCATGCACTACTTTGGCGCGTCGGCGATGGTCTTGATGGTCGGCGCGCACATGGCGCAGACGTTTCTCTTCGGCTCCTACAAATTTCCGCGCGAGATGAACTGGACGACCGGCGTGTTGCTCCTCGCCTTTACCCTCGTCATGGGCTTCACCGGGCAGCTCCTGCGTTGGGATCAAAATGCCACCTGGTCCGTGGTCGTCGCAGCCGAGCAGGCCGGTCGCGTGCCGTTGCTCGGTAACTGGCTGGCGCAATTCATCCTTGGCGGCACAACCATCGGCGGCGCGACCTTGAGCCGCTTCTTCGCCATCCACGTCTTCATTATGCCGGCGTTGATCTTCGCTTTCGTCGCGCTCCATCTCCGACTCGTGCTGCGACACGGTATCTCCGAGCCGCCGACCGCCGGCCAGCCGGTTAACCCCGAGACCTACGAGAAGGATTACCACGAGCTGCTGGAAAAGACCGGCCATCCTTTCTGGCCCGACGGCGCCTGGCGCGACTTCGTTTTCGGCACCGCGCTGCTCATCGGTCTGGTCATACTCGCGTTGTGGGTTGGACCGCCGCTGCTCGACAGGCCACCCGATCCGAGCGTGCTGCACGCCGACCCACGCCCCGATTGGTACCTGCTCTGGTACTTCGCCGTCCTTGCGCTCATTCCGCCGAAACTCGAAGGCTACATCATGATCCTGGCGCCGGTCGTCATCGGCTTGCTCCTGCTCGTCGTCCCGATCCTGAACAACCGCGGCGAACGCGCCGCTTCGCGCCGGCCATGGTCAATCGCCGTCGTGCTGCTCAGCGTGATCATGATCGGTTCGCTTTGGATCGCCGGCGCGCGCTCGCCTTGGTCGCCCAATTTCGATCCAGTCCCACTCACACCGGAAATCATCGGCGCGACCAGCGGCCCGGTCTTCGAAGGCGCCCGCCTTTTTCAGGAGAAAGCCTGCCTGAACTGCCACCTGATCGAGGGCCACGGCGGGCGACGCGGCCCCAACCTCACCTGGGTGGGCGATCGCCTAACGAAAAGCAACATCGTTGTCCGCATCGTCAACGGGGGCGTGAACATGCCCGCTTTCGGCAAGTCGTTGAAACCCGAAGAGTTATCCGATCTCACCGCCTTCCTCCAATCGCGCAAACGCCCGCCGGTGCCTGCCGGCAAGTGATCGGTCACGGTCGGTCTTTTGATCGTCCATCCTGCCACTGCCGGATCGAGCAACGAGGCGAAGAAACTAACGACGCTAAAGCGAGCACGATCCGCCTTGGCGTGGCTTCGGGAAAATACTTGCTTGCATCGCTGCAAATAGCGTCTTTATGTTCGTTAGCGCAATTTCTGAGAGCTTCATATGCTCGTTAGTTAAATCGGTTTTCCGGCTATCCTAACAATGAAAACATTAAGAGAAGCGTTTCTCGTCACAGAGTCCGTATTTTTCTGGGCGATGGTCTTGCCTTTGGCGGCAATCTTTGAAGTTGCGGTTTTGCTCTCCGACGCGGTCGATCGTCGACCGCTTAGTCAGCCGAGCCTGGAAGAATCGGCTGCTCCGATGGCGCGTCAGGGCAGCGCCGGTTTCACCTCCTTCTGGCGTTAGGAAGAGTCGATTTGAAGTCCTCTCGACTTCATTTGTTCGTTAGACCCTGAACTTTCCGACAGGAGAGCAACACTCCCGTATGAGGGCTAGATCTTGCCGACCTTCATTCGATCGAAGGCGAGGCGAGCTGCCTGGTAGATCGCGGATAGGGTCTGATCGGAACGGCGGGCGGCCGCTCGGCAGCTCTCATATTCCGGGGCAACCTGCACAATGGCTCCGCGCAGCAAGCCAAGTTTCACCGTCACTTCACCGAAAGGCGTCGTCACTTTCTCGAAACGTCGCTGCAGCTTGTAGCGAAGCTTTTCGCTGCGGCGAAGGCCGAAGGCGCTGGTCTCCGTC
Source organism: Chthoniobacterales bacterium (assembly GCA_051003355.1). Taxonomy (GTDB): domain Bacteria; phylum Verrucomicrobiota; class Verrucomicrobiia; order Chthoniobacterales; family UBA10450; genus Palsa-1392. The sequence continues at coordinate 42,191 of JBPCLK010000133.1, forward strand.
AGGAGCGCGTTGACCAGCTTCGACTCCAGCGCGGGTTCGCAGAGAACTGAGAGGAGCACACCGGGACGATTCTTCTTCATCTGCTGCGGCGTCAACGTGACATCGAGCGCGCCGAGCGCGAGCAGGCGTTCGGTGGCGGCGCCCGTCAGTTCCGGTGATAGGTCGTCGAGGCTGGTTTCCAGTTCGACGATCGTGTCGGTCTCGAAATCGTTAGGCTCGAGCTCAACTGCATGTCCGAGAACGGCGCGCAGGACGTTCGGTCGCGTCGGGAGGTCGCGGGTGCCGATGCCGTAGCCGATCCGCTCGATTTCCATCCGCGGCATCACGCCGAACGTCTCGGCCAACTCCCGCGCAATGGCCGCGCCGGTAGGCGTAATCGATTCCCACGACTCGTCGACTTGTTCGAGCTCGACTCCGCGCAGAATCTCCAACGTCGCGGGGGCCGGGAGCGGAAAACGACCGTGCGCGCAATCGATCCAGCCGCGGCCTTCGCGCAGCGGCGACACGATGACGCGCGGTGCGCCGAGCGCCTCGAGCGCGACACAGGCGCCGACGATATCCGAGATCGAATCGGCCGCGCCCACTTCGTGGAACGCGACCTGCGCGACTTCCACGCCATGGATTTTCGCTTCCGCGACGGCGATCCGCTCGAAG